>DATCQX010001000.1:0-2309 GCA_036569285.1 Streptomyces sp. | reverse complement strand
GTCCTTGAAGCCCTGGCCGGCGCGGAAGCGGGGAACGGAGGTCTTCTTGACCCGAACCCGCTCGCCCGTCTGGGGGTTGCGGGCGTACCGGGCCGGGCGGTCGACCTTCTCGAACGAACCGAAGCCGGTGACCGAGACCCGGTCCCCCGCCACGGTCGCGCGGACGATGGCGTCCAGGACCGCGTCGACCGCGTCGGCGGCCTGCTGACGGCCACCGACCTTGTCGGCAATCGCTTCTACGAGCTGCGCCTTGTTCACGTCTTCCCCTTCGGAGACATTGCCCGAACGAAACTGTTCAGGCTTTTTCGCACGTTAGGCAGATATATACCGCAAATCAAACACGAAACGGGCTAATCACCCTTGTGCCGCAACGGAACTCGGCTGCGGGGAAGGCCCCTCAGCCGTCGGCCCCGGGAAGGCGGCCCTCGTCGAGGTCCGCCGTGAAGGCCTCCAGACGCCTTGCCGCATCGGCGAGATCGTGCTTGGCCGCGGCCGTAATGACCAGCAGCTTCCGGGTCAGCGCCATCCGTACGCCCTCCGGGACTTGCAGTGCGCGCACCCTTGTGTGCGCTTCCTTGAGTTGGTCCGCGACCGCCGCGTAGAGCTCGAGTTGGCCGTCGCGTTCCATGCACAGATTGTGCCATCTAGGGCGAGTTGTCGCCCGCCAGGGGTGCAACTGCCACCTCAGACAGCCGTCCGAGCGCTGTTGGACACCGTGTCCACAGCGGGCGACTACCCAGCCAACAACCGCTATAACGTTGGCAGTTGGGAAGATTTCGAGGAGATGCGCGAGGCCGTGCGAAGGCCTGGCGAAGGCGTAAAACGCCGTACCCCCGATCGGACCGATCGGGGGTACGGCGTGGCTTTCGGTGGCCGAAACTCGCTTCGGCGGCTCAGACCTGGAGGGTGCGCGGCTTGTAGGAGGGACGCTTCGCCTCGTACGCCGCGATGTCCGCCTCGTTCTGGAGGGTGATGGAGATGTCGTCCAGCCCGTTCAGCAGCCGCCAGCGGGCGTTCTCGTCCAGCTCGAAGGAGGCGGTGACGCCCTCGGCGCGGACTTCCAGCGCTTCGAGGTCGACGGTGATCTCGGCCTGCGGGTCACGCTCGACGAGCTCCCAGAGCGCGTCCACGGTCTTCTGGTCGAGGATGACCGTGAGCAGGCCGTTCTTCAGGGAGTTGCCCCGGAAGATGTCGGCGAACCGGGACGAGATGACCGTCTTGAAGCCGTAGTTCTGCAGCGCCCAGACGGCATGCTCGCGCGAGGAGCCGGTACCGAAGTCGGGGCCGGCCACCAGGACGCTCGCGCCCGCGCGCTCGGGGCGGTTGAGGACGAACTCCGGATCCTTGCGCCACGCCTCGAAGAGACCGTCCTCGAAACCGTCCCTGGTCACCTTCTTGAGCCAGTGAGCGGGGATGATCTGGTCGGTGTCGACGTTGGAGCGGCGCAGCGGGACGGCCCGGCCGGTGTGCGTGGTGAATGCTTCCATGGCTTCTCAGACTCCAGCGGGCGTGCGGTCGTCGGTCAGGTCGGCGGGCGAGGCCAGATGGCCCAGGACGGCCGTGGCGGCGGCGACCTGCGGGGAGACCAGGTGGGTACGGCCGCCCTTGCCCTGCCTGCCCTCGAAGTTGCGGTTGGAGGTGGACGCGGAGCGCTCACCGGGAGCCAGTTGGTCGGGGTTCATGCCCAGACACATCGAGCAGCCCGCGTGCCGCCATTCGGCGCCGGCCTCCTTGAAGACGACGTCCAGACCCTCGGAGACGGCCTGGAGGCCCACCCGGGCGGAGCCGGGGACGACCAGCATCCGTACGCCGTCGGCGACTTTGCGGCCCTTGACGAGTTCGGCGGCGGCGCGCAGGTCCTCGATGCGGCCGTTGGTGCACGACCCTACGAAGACGGTGTCCACCTTGATGGAGCGCAGCGGCTGGCCCGCCTCCAACCCCATGTATTCCAGGGCCTTTTCGGCGGCGAGACGCTCCGAGGCGTCTTCGTACGAAGCGGGGTCGGGGACGTTCGCCGAAAGGGGCGCGCCCTGGCCGGGGTTGGTGCCCCAGGTGACGAACGGGGAGAGCTCCTCGGCCTTGATGACGACCTCGGCGTCGAACTCGGCGTCGTCGTCGGTCCTCAGGGTCTTCCAGTACGCGACGGCGGCGTCCCAGTCCTCGCCCTCGGGGGCGTGGGCGCGGCCCTTGAGGTAGGCGAACGTCGTCTCGTCCGGGGCGATCATGCCCGCGCGGGCGCCGGCCTCGATGGACATGTTGCAGATGGTCATCCGGGCCTCCATCGAGAGCTTCTCGATGGCGGAGCCGCG
>DATCQX010000999.1:0-2729 GCA_036569285.1 Streptomyces sp. | reverse complement strand
GAGAAGAACTTCGTCGGGTCGTACTGCTGCTTCACCTTCGCCAGTTTCGGCGCGGCATCGCCGTAGTACGCCTTGCGCCAGTTCGTGAGGGTGGGGTCGGTGTAGTTCTGGTAGGCGGCGCCGGAGGCGTGGGGCTGCATGGATTTGTGGGCGGTGTTGAGCCAGGACTGGGCGGCCGTCCCCGGTGTGCCCGGTTTCCAGGAGGCGATGTACTGGGCGAGGAAGCGGGAGCGGCGGTGGACGAAGGCCGTGGCGGTGGGGGAGACGCGGTTGACGGCGCCGCCGAGGGCGGTGAGGGCGACGCTCCCGGCGCCGCCCTGGACCTTGCGCATCTGCTGGAGCAGGGTCTGGATGCCCGCCTCGGAGAGGGACTTGTCGAAGAAGTCGGAGCGGGCCGTGTACGTCTCGCGGGCGAGTTTGCCGCCCGGGGTGCGGTTGGGGAGCGTGCCGGGGAGGTGGCAGCTCGCGGCCGTGGAGTACGAGGAGCAGCCCGCGTAGCCCTCCATCGCCTGGGCGTAGGAACGGCGGCGCAGAGAGACGGACTTCGGCTGGCCGGCCTTCGCGGCGAGGCGGTCCACCGCGTTCTGGAGTTCGCCGTACGTGCCCAGCGAGAACGCGGCCACCGAGATCGTCGGAGTGCCGCCCGGGGACGCCGCGAGGCTCAGCGCCGACCAGATCTCGTCCGGCTGGGACGGCCCCCACGCCTGCCAGGCCCGCAGCACGGCCGCCGCCTTCGCCCACGGCCAGGTCAGGTACGCGGTGACGGCCTGCGGCGCGGCGTGCGTCTTGAACTGGAGCTCCGTGACGACGCCGAAGTTGCCGTTGCCCGCGCCGCGCAGCGCCCAGAACAGGTCGGGGTTCTGCTTCGCGTTGGCGGTGAGCTGCTTGCCGTCGGCCGTGACGATCGTCGCCTGCGTCAGGCTGTCGCAGGTCAGGCCGTACGCGCGCGAGGAGACGCCGTGGCCGCCGCCGAGGACGAGGCCGGAGACGCCGACGGAGGGGCAGGAGCCCGCCGGGATCGTCACGCCCTTCGCCGTGAGCGTGCGGTAGACGTCGATCAGCTTGGCGCCGGCGCCGACGACGGCCGTCCCGCCGCCGACCCTGATGTTCTTCAGCTTCGAGATGTCGACGACGAGACGGCCGTCCCCCGAGGACCAGCCCGCGTACGAGTGGCCGCCGTTGCGGATGGCGACCTTCAGCTTCTGGGCGCGGGCGAACGCCAGCGTCGTCCGGATGTCCTCCGTGTGCGCGACGTACGCCACCGCCGTCGGTTTCAGGGTGTCGAAGCGGGTGTTGTAGAGCTGTCGGGCCGCCGCCCACTCGGCCTCGCCGGGGCGGACGAGGAGGCCGTCGAGGCCCGCCGCGAGGGCCTTCCAGTCGGTGGGGGCGGTGGCGAGGGGGGTGTAGGCGAAGTAGCCGGTGGTGGAGGGGGTCGGGCTGCTGCCGGTCAGGGGCGACTTGCAGCCCGCCGTCGCGGTGAGTGCCGCCGCGCCGGTGATGAACATGCGCCGGTCCATGCCGCCCCGCCCTCCGTCTCGGCTCCTCGCCGTCCGCTGCCTGCGTGAATGCTGCCTATGTGGATCCAGACGGCATTTCCGGGCCGGGAGTTCCCTCCGAACGGGCGTTCCGGTGCGGGTTCAGCCCTTCGTGTGAATCTCCGCGTCCGTCCGGGCCAGGCTTCTGGCCCGGCGCGCGGGGCCGCGCCAGCCGCAGGTGCAGCGGGCGAAGCAGAAGCGGCCCTGTTCGACGGTGGTGGCGGTGTGTTCGCCGGAGGGGGAGGGGGCTGGGGCGCCGTCCGGATGCTTCACGTACTCCACGGTAACTCGGGTCGGTAAAGGGTTTCTCAGGGTCGCGTCAGGGTCGGGCGGGCGTGACGGTGGTACTTGCCGGTCGTTGAACCCGGGGAACGAGGGGGCCCGCGATCTGGGGGTTGGCAGGATGCAGTACAGGCGGGGCGGTGTGGTGGCCGTCGCGGGGCTGGTGGCCGGTGTGGTGGCCGGGGCCTCGGGGTGCGTGAGCAGCGGCGCCGCGGCCGAGGATGCCGTCCCCGGGGACGTCGTGGGGACCCTCCACCGGGCCGCGGACGCGCTCTTCGCCGCCGGGAGTTCTCGGGCGCGGACGTCCATGGAGATGGCCACCGGCGGGACCCGGGTGACGATCCGGGGCGAGGGCGTGTACGACTACCGGCGGCAGCTCGGGGAGTTGCGGGTCGTGCTGCCTCAGGATCCGTCCGGGGTCAGTGAACATCGCCCCATCACCGAACTCCTCGCTCCCGGCGCGTTGTTCATGAAGAACCGGGGGGCCGGGGTGCCCGCCGACAAATGGGTGCGCGTGGATACCGCGACCCTCTCGGACGGCAACCTCGTCACCGGCGGGGCCACTGATCCGTTCGCCGCGGCCGAGGTGCTGCGCGGGGTGCGGACGGCGGTGTATCTCGGCCGGGGCGAAGTCGCGGGAGTCCCCGTCCGCCACTACCGCGGCACCGCCGACCTCACCCTCGCCTCCCGCAGCGCCACCACCGGCAACCGTTCCTCCCTCGCCGCCGCGGCCAAGGGCTTCGCCACCTCCCAGGTCCCCTTCGACGTCTACCTCGACGACCAGGACCGCATCCGGAAAGTCCAGCACCGGTTCAGCTTCGTCAACAGCGGGCGGGAGGGGGTGGTGGCCGTCGCGTCCACCGTGCTGCTGTACGACTTCGGGGCGCCTGCGGTGGTTCGGCTGCCGGAGTC
>DATCQX010000998.1:0-2543 GCA_036569285.1 Streptomyces sp. | reverse complement strand
GCACAGGATCGGGTCCTCGTCGTGCTCGCGCACGTAGGCGAGCACCTTGCGGTTGCCCGGATGCAGCATCCTGAACGCGCCGCGCCCGAACGCGCGCGTGCTGCTGCGCACCGCGAGCAGGCGGCGCGTCCACGCGAGCAGCGAGGTCGAGCTCTCCTTCTGGGCCTCCACGTTGACCGACTGGTAGCCGTAGACGTGGTCCTGGATCGCCGGCAGGTACAGCCGCCCGGGGTTGGCCTGGGAGAAGCCGGCGTTGCGGTCGGGCGTCCACTGCATCGGGGTGCGCACGCCGTCGCGGTCGCCGAGCCAGATGTTGTCGCCCATGCCGATCTCGTCGCCGTAGTACAGCACCGGCGAGCCCGGCAGCGACAGCAGCAGCGCCGTGAACAGCTCGATCTGGTTGCGGTCGTTCTCCAGCAGCGGGGCGAGCCGGCGGCGGATGCCGACGTTGGCGCGCATGCGCGGGTCCTTGGCGTACTCCGCGTACATGTAGTCGCGCTCCTCGTCGGTGACCATCTCGAGGGTCAGCTCGTCGTGGTTGCGCAGGAAGATGCCCCACTGGCAGTTGGCCGGGATCTGCGGGGTGTGCGCCAGGATGTCGAGGAGCGGAAAGCGATCCTCCATGTGAATGGCCATGAACATCCGCGGCATGATCGGAAAATGGAAGTTCATGTGGCATTCGTCGCCGTCGCCGAAGTAGGCCGCCGCGTCCTCGGGCCACTGGTTGGCCTCGGCGAGCAGCACCGTGTCCGGGTAGCTCGCGTCGATCTCCTTGCGCACCCGCTTGAGGAACTCGTGGGTTGCAGGAAGGTTTTCGCAGTTCGTTCCTTCGGCGGCGTACAGATACGGCACGGCGTCGAGGCGGAAGCCGTCGATACCGAGGTCCAGCCAGAATTTCAGCGCCGAGATCATCTCGTCCTGCACGGCCGGGTTCTCGTAGTTGAGGTCCGGCTGGTGGGAGAAGAACCGGTGGAAGAAGTACTGCTTGCGGACCGGGTCGAAGGTCCAGTTGGAGACCTCGGTGTCGACGAAGATGATCCGCGCGTCCGGGTAGCTCTTGTCGTCGTCGGCCCACATGTAGTAGTCGCCGTACGGGCCTTGGGGGTCCTTGCGGGACTCCTGGAACCACGGGTGCTGGTCGCTCGTGTGGTTCATGACGACGTCGATGATGACGCGCATGCCGCGCTGGTGGGCTGCGTCCACGAACTCCACGAAGTCGGCGAGGTCACCGAACTCCGGGAGCACCGACGTGTAGTCGGAGACGTCGTAACCACCGTCCTTCAGCGGCGACTTGAAGAACGGCGGGAGCCACAGGCAGTCCACGCCGAGCCACTGGAGGTAGTCGAGTCTGGCGGTCAGCCCTTTCAGGTCGCCGACGCCGTCGCCGTTGGAGTCCTGGAAGGAGCGGACCAACACCTCGTAGAACACGGCGCGTTTGAACCACTCGGGGTCGCGGTCCTTCGCGGGGGTGTCCTCGAAGGTGTCCGGTACGGGTTCGTTGACCATCATCGTGTGGCTGACCCTCCGATGTGCGGGTGGGACGGTCGCAGGACCGTGAGGACGTGTGCCTGCCGGGAACCCGGTTCCAGGCGTACGTAGTTGGCCCTGCCCCAGTGATAGACCTCGCCGGTCAGCTCGTCACGGACCGGCACCGACTCGTGCCAGTCCAGGCCGAGCGACGGCATGTCCAACGAGACCGTGGCCTCCTGGGTGTGGTGGGGGTCCAGATTGACCACCGTCACCACCGTGTTCGACCCCGACGTCTTCGAATAGGCGATCACCGCCTCCTTGTCGGCGTCGTGGAAACGCACGTTCCGCAGCTGCCGCAGCGCGGGGCTCGCCCGCCGGATCTCGTTCAGCCGCGTGATCAGGGGCGCGATGCTCGGCGCCGACTCCCAGTCCCTCGGACGCAGTTGGTACTTCTCCGAGTCGAGGTACTCCTCGCTGCCCGGCCGCAGCGGGGTGTTCTCACACAGCTCGTAGCCGCTGTACACGCCCCACGACGGGGACATGGTCGCCGCCAGCACCGCCCGCGCCTCGAACGCCGGACGGCCGCCGTGCTGGAGGTACTCGTGCAGGATGTCCGGGGTGTTGACGAAGAAGTTCGGCCGCATCGACGCGGCCGTCTCCCGCGCCAACTCCAGGAGGTACTCGGTGAGTTCCTCCTTCGAATTGCGCCAGGTGAAGTACGTGTACGACTGCTGGAAGCCGATCTCGCCGAGCGTGCGCATCATCGCCGGGCGGGTGAACGCCTCCGCGAGGAAGACGACGTCCGGATCGGTGCGGGCGATCTCACCGAGGACCCGCTCCCAGAACACGACCGGTTTCGTGTGCGGGTTGTCGACGCGGAAGATCCGCACGCCGTACGCCATCCAGTGCCGCAGCAGCCGCAGGGTCTCGGCGACCAGGCCGTCCATGTCCGCGTCGAACGCGATCGGATAGATGTCCTGGTACTTCTTCGGCGGGTTCTCCGCGTACGCGATCGTGCCGTCCGGGCGGTGGTGGAACCACTCCGGGTGCTTGTGGACCCACGGGTGGTCCGG
>DATCQX010000997.1:0-4363 GCA_036569285.1 Streptomyces sp. | reverse complement strand
CCGGGGCGGATCGCGTGTCCGAAGACGCGGATCTCGCCGCCGTCGGGCTTGATGAGGCCCATCAGCATGCGCAGGGTCGTCGTCTTGCCCGCGCCGTTGGGGCCGAGGAGGCCGAGGACCTGGCCCTTTTCGACCGTGAAGCTCAGGTCGCGGACGCTGTAGCGGTCGCCGCCCTTGTACTTCTTGGTGAGGCCGGTGATCTGGAGGGGGACGTCCGTCAGTTCCGGCTCGGGGGCCGGGGTCGCGGTGCGGCGGCGCGCCGTCAGGAGGAGGGCCGCCGCGACGCCGAGGCCCGCGAGGGGGAGCCACCAGACCCACGCGGGGAGGGCGGAGGCGGCCGTTTCGACGGCCGGGGCGGTCGGGACCTTGAGGGGGCCGGTCAGGGAGACGGTGTACGACGCCGCTGCCGCCGGGGAGGCGTAGCCGAGGTCCGTGGAGGCGAGGACCAGGCGGAGGCTGTGGCCCTTCTCGACCTTGTGGTCGATCGCCGGGAGGGTGACGGTGACGTCCTTGCCCGCCTTCGCGCCGGTCACGCGGATCGGGGTGACCAGTTGGGAGGGGAGGACCTGGCTGCGGCCGTCCGCGCCGACGTCGTACACCTTCGCGAAGAGGACGGCGTCGTCGGTGGTCGAGGTGACGTGGACGGTGGCTGTCGGGGAGCCGGTGACGCGGAGGTCGTCCGTCATCGGTTTCGACGTGAACGCGGCGAACTGGCCCGGGAAGTCGAGGGAGACGCCGACGCCGAGGGAGGAGAGCTGGGCGAGGCCGCCGCTGCCGGCGCCGAGGCCGGGGAGGGCGGAGATGGCGGGCGGGTTGGCGCCGGGCGGGTTGGTGAACGTCTGCTGGGGGCCAGCGAGTTGGATGGTGCGGGGGTCGTTCTCCAGGCCCGGGTAGGTGGCGGCGCTCGCGCCCTTCAGCTGGGCGGCGCCGTCCGTGGAGTCGACGCCTCCGGTGCGGGTGACGCGGAACGCGGGGCCCGTGTCGGCGGACTTGTCGTCCTTGAGGTAGCGGTCGAACCAGTGGGTGACGCGTGTCTGCACGCGCGCCGACTCCAGGTTGCCGCCGTCGTGGCCGCCGGCGATCCAGTCGACGTCCACGGGGGCGCCGTTCGCCTTGATCGCCTTCGCCGCGGCGTCGGACTGGGCGAGGGTGAAGAGGGAGTCGGTCTGGCCCTGGAGGAGGAGGGTGGGGACCTTGATGCGGGTGCCGACGGCCGAGGGTGAGCGTGCTTCGAGGAGTTGACGCGCCTGCGCGTCCGGGACGCCGGATTCCGCGACCCGGTTGTACATCGAGCACAGCGCGGGCTCGAACTTGGCGCAGCCGCCCGCCGTGTTGAAGAAGACGCCGGTCCAGAGTTTCTTGAAGACGCCGTCCGGGAACAGGGCGTCCGCCAGGTTCCAGTACGTGATGGACGGGGCTATCGCGTCGACCCGGCTGTCGTAGCCGGCGGCGAGGAGGGAGATCGCGCCGCCGTAGGAGCCTCCCGCGATGCCCACGCGCGGGTCGCCCGCCTTGTCCAGCTGGACCTGCGGCTGCTTCGCGAGCCAGTCGATCAGCTTCGAGACGTCCGCCACCTCGGCGTTCGGGTCGTTCAGGCCGATCTTGCCGGTGGACTTGCCGAAGCCGCGCGCGGACCAGGTCAGGACCGCGTAGCCGTCCCGGGCGAGGTCTTCCGCCTGGTCCTTGAGGTCGTCCTTGCTGCCGCCGAAGCCGTGCGCGAGGAGGACCGCGGGGCGCTTTCTGTCGCTCGCGGTGGTGAAGTACGACGTGTCCAGCTTGACGCCGTCGACGTCCATGACGCGGTCCGTCTCGCGCACCGTCGGTTTGCCGTCCGACGCCACGGCCGTCCACGTGCCCGCGCCCGCGAGGACGACGACGGCGGCTGCCCCGGCCAGGAGGCGCCTCGGGGAGGGGGGCCACCAGCTCATGTGCGGCCCCTTCGCGGGGTCTGTCGGGGCAGTCGATCATCCATGCGTCAACGGTACGGGGTGAGTCTGACAATGAGCTGTCGACCGGGGGGCGAAGTGAGGGCCATCCCTGGGGCGTAGACGGGTGGGGGGTGTACTGCGGGCGCGGTACGTGATCACCCCGCCGGCGGGCGGGCGCTGGTCGTCAGGCCCGGGACGACGAGGGTGCGCCAGCGGGTGCGGACGGCTTCGGGCTGGTCGGTGGGGGCGGTGGAGAACAGCAGGTAGATGTCCTGGACGGTGACGTCGGGGTGGACGTCGCCCGCGGCCTGCCCCGCCTCGATGAGCGCGGTGACGGCGGCGCTCGCGCGGTCCTCGTCGGCGTGGTCGCCGGGTTCGGCGCCGAGGGTGTGGGCCGCCGCCTTGACCGCCCGGTCGACGACGGACGCCTCGATCACGCGGTCCAGGAACCCGGTGAGTTCGTCCAGGGCGCGGGCGCCGTCCGCCACGCGCGCGAGGGCGGCGTCCGCGTCGTCCGCGACGCGGGCGATGTATCCGGCGACGACCGCCGCGACCAGGTCCGTCTTGGTGGGGAAGTGGCGGTACAGGGTGCCGACGGCGACGCCCGCGGCGGCGGCGATCTCGTCCATGCCGACGTCCGGGCCGTGGGCGGTGATCTGTTCGCCGGCCGCGGTGAGGATCTTCTTGCGGTTGCGGACGGCGTCGGCGCGGGGGGCTCGGGGCTGGGGCATGGGCTTGCGGCCTCTCACTCGTCCCGGCACGTTCTTCGGCTCGCCGGGTTGCACAAAGGTGAACCAGGGTTCACGATAGATAGTGAACCAGGGTTCAGCTTACTTGCCGGGCCCGTGACGGACATCAAGGACTCCGCCATGACCACCAAGACCGCCCTCGTCACCGGTGCCTCCTCCGGTATCGGCGAGGCCACCGCCCTCAAGCTCCACGCCCTCGGCTACACCGCCTACGGCGCCGCCCGCCGCACCGACCGTCTCGAACGGCTCGCCGCGCAGGGGGTTCGGCCGCTGAAGATGGACGTCACCGACGACGCGTCCATGCGGGCCGGCGTGGACCGGATCGTCGCCGAGACGGGGCGCGTCGACGTCCTCGTCAACAATGCGAGGTACGGGTCATACGGGGCGATCGGGGACGTCCCCCTCGACGAGGCCCGCCGCCAGTTCGAGGTCAACGTCTTCGGCGCCCTGCGACTGACCCAGCTCGTCCTGCCCCACATGCGTGCGCGGCGCTCCGGGACGGTCGTCAACATCACCTCGATGGGCGGGAAAATCCATACGCCGCTGGGCGGTTGGTACCACGGCACCAAGTTCGCCCTGGAGGCCCTCAGCGACTGCCTCCGCCTGGAGGCCAAGCCCTTCGGCATCGACGTCGTCGTCATCGAACCCGGCGGGATCGCGACGGAGTGGGGCGGCATCGCGGCGGCCAAGCTGGAGGAGACGTCTACGGGCGGGGCGTACGCGGCGCAGGCCTCGGCCGTGGCGAGCTCTCTGCGGTCCGAGGCCAACGAGAAGCGCAACTCACCACCGAGCGTCATTGCCGACGCGGTCGCCAAGGCGGTGAGTTCGCGGCGGCCGAGGACTCGGTACGCGACGGGTTTCGGTGCGCGGCCTCTTATCGCCCTGCGGCGGGTGTTGCCCGACCGGGCGTTCGACTCGGTGATCTCGCGGGCGGTGGGGCTGCCTCGCTGAATGGTGGCGGCAAGTCGGCTGGGGTGTGGGTGAGTTCGGGGGTGGCGGTTGGGGATCGAGGACGATCAGGTGAGCAAGACGACGCCCCGCTCACCCCGACTCGGGGGCGGCGGGGCGGTGTTCAGTTGTCGCTCAGTGGTTGCGCGGGAAGCCCAGGTCCACGCCCGAGGGGCCCTCGGAGGGGTCCGGCCAGCGCGTCGTGATGACCTTGCCCCGCGTGTAGAAGTGGGTGCCGTCGTTGCCGTAGATGTGGTGGTCCCCGAAGAGGGAGTCCTTCCAGCCGCCGAAGCTGTGGTAGCCGACGGGGACGGGGATCGGGACGTTGACGCCCACCATCCCTGCCTCCACCTCCAGTTGGAAGCGGCGGGCCGCGCCGCCGTCCCGGGTGAAGATGGCGGTGCCGTTGCCGAAGGGGGACGCGTTGATCAACGCGATGCCCTCGTCGTACGTGTCGACGCGCAGCACCGTCAGGACGGGGCCGAAGATCTCGTCCTGGTACGCCTTGGCCGTCGTCGGCACCTTGTCGAGCAGCGAGATGCCGATCCAGTGGCCGTCCTCGAAGCCCTCGACCCTGAAGTCACTGCCGTCCAGGACGACTTCGGCGCCCTCGGCGGCGGCGCCCTTGACATAGGACGCGACCTTGTCGCGGTGGGCCGCGGTGATGAGGGGGCCCATCTCGGACGTCGGGTCGTTGCCGGGGCCGATCTTGATCTTCTCGGCGCGCTCGCGGATCTT
>DATCQX010000996.1:0-4707 GCA_036569285.1 Streptomyces sp. | reverse complement strand
GTTCCGGACGTGGAAGGAGTTCTTGGTGGGTGGGGAGGGGGTGGGAGAGGGCGTAGGTATTACGGGTACTACGGGAGTCGGCGTGGGGGGCGCGGGTATTACGGGTATTACGGGTATTACGGGCGGCGGGCTGGGCGCCGGGGGTACTACGGGTACTACGGGCGGCGGGCCGGACACCGCAAGTACTACGGGTATTACGGGAATCGGCGTGGGGGGCGCAGGTATCACGGGTACTACGGGTCGCGGGCCGGGCGCCGCGAGTACTACGGGTCTTACGGGTTCCTCCCCCTCCGACATCATCTTCACCTCAGGTACTACGGGTAGCCCCAAGGGTGCCGTCATCACCCACGGGCAGACCCTGCGCGGCTACGACGCCTGGAGTGAGCTGGCGGGGCTGCGGGAAGGGGACCGGTACCTGATCGTGAACCCCTTCTTCCACACGTTCGGCTACAAGGCAGGGGTGATCGCCTGCCTGACGCGGGGCGCGACGATGATCCCGCAGCCGGTGTTCGACGTGACGACCGCGCTGGCGAACATCGCGGCGGAGCACGTCACGGTGCTGCCCGGCCCGCCCACCCTCCACCAGTCGCTCCTGGACCACCCCGCGAGGGAGTCGTACGACCTGTCGTCGCTGCGGCTGGTCGTGACGGGCGCGGCCGTCGTACCGCTGCGGCTCGTCGAGCGGCTGCGGGACGAGCTGGGGGTGGCGACGGTGCTGACCGCCTACGGGCTCTCCGAGGCGAGCGGCATCGTCACGATGTGCCGGCGCGGCGACGAGCCGGAGGTGATCGCGACGACGTCGGGCCGGGCGATCCCGGGGGTGGAGGTCAGGGTGGTGGACGCGGCGGGCGCGGCGCTGCCGTCCGGCCGGCCGGGGGAGGTGCTGGTACGGGGGTTCAACGTCATGCGCGGGTACTACGGGGAGGACGCGGCGACCCGGGAGGCGATCACGCCGGACGGCTGGCTCCGTACCGGAGATGTAGGGGTTCTGGACGAGGCCGGGAATCTGCGGATCACCGACCGGATCAAGGACATGTACATCGTCGGCGGTTTCAACGCGTATCCGGCTGAAATAGAGCAACTCCTCGGGCTGCATCCGGCCGTCGCGGACGTCGCCGTCGTCGGCATACCGGACGCCCGCCTTGGAGAGGTCGGCAAGGCGTATGTGGTCCGGCGGCCCGGTGCGGTGGCCACCGGGGACGATCTCATCGCCTGGGCGCGGCGGGAGATGGCGAACTACAAGGTGCCCCGAGTCGTGGAGTTCGTGGGCGAGTTGCCCCGGAATGCGAGCGGGAAAGTGGTCAAGGGGCGGCTGCGCGGCTGACATCGAGGATTGCCGAAAACAGCCGTAGCCGCCGCCCGCCGGGACCTCCTTCGCCGTGGGGAATATGTGAGGAGCCCGTGTACTCCCGTGAGCCGCCGTGTGATCGGTGCTTCCCGTTGCTGACGGGTCCTGTACCAGCAAGGCAGACTGAGCTGGTCAACAGGAGCGCCCAGGGAGACCTCGATGGACGACCGAGTACCGCGCGTGCCGGGGCAGGGACGCCGTGACCCCTCGCCGGACGAGGAGGACGCGGCGGATCTGAGATTCGGCGTGCTCGGACCGGTACGGGCCTGGCGGGGCGACGATCCGCTGCCCACCGGGTCGCCCCAACAGCGCGCTGTGCTCGCGACCTTGCTGCTGCGCGAGGGGCGCACGGTGACCGCCGCCGAGCTGATCGACGCGGTGTGGGGCGAGGACCCGCCCCCGCAGGCGCTGGCCGCGCTGCGGACGTACGTCTCACGGCTGCGGAAGGTCCTCACCCCGCGCATGCTCGTCAGCGACGCCGGGGGATACGCGCTGCGGGACCCCTCCGGCGCGGTCCGGTTCGACCTGACGATGGCTCAAACCCTGTCCGGGGACGCCGACAAGGCGTGGGCGGCCGGTGATGTACGGGCCGCCCGGGACAAGTTGGACCACGCGCTCGGCCTCTGGGAGGGCGAGACGCTCGCGGGCGTGCCCGGACCGTACGCGGAGTCGCAGCGCGTCCGGCTGGAGGAACTGCGCCTCAAACTCATCGAGAACCGCCTCGACCTGGACCTCGAACTCGGCCGGCATGCCGAAGCCGTCGCGGAGTTGACCTCCCTCACCGCCGAACACCCGCTCAGAGAACGGCTGCGCGAGCTGCTCATGCTGTCGCTGTACCGAAGTGGCCGCCAGGCGGAGGCGCTTGCCGTGTACGCCGACACCCGCCGCCTGCTGGCCGAGGAACTCGGAGTCGACCCCCGTCCCGGTCTGCGCGAGCTCCAGGAACGCATCCTGCGCGCCGACCCCGCGCTCGCCGAACCGGAGACGCCGACCGCCGACATCCCCGTCGTCCGCATTCTGCCCGCTCAACTCCCCGCTTCGGTACCGGATTTCACGGGACGCGACGCGCTCGCCCGGGAACTGGGGGAAGCGCTCGTCTCGGAGTCCGGGGACGAGCACCGGGTGATGGCCGTCTCCGCCGTCGCCGGGATCGGCGGCGTGGGCAAGACGACGCTCGCCGTGCACGTCGCCCACCAGGCCCGATTCGCCTTCCCCGACGGGCAGTTGTACGTCGACCTTCAGGGCACGAGCCCCCGCCCCGCCGAACCGCAGGCCGTCCTCGGTGCGTTCCTGCGCGCCCTCGGCACCGCCGACCCGGCGATCCCCGACTCCCTCCAGGAACGCTCGGCGCTGCTGCGTTCCCTGCTCGACGGCCGCCGCGTCCTCGTCCTCCTCGACAACGCCCGAGACGCCGCCCAGATAAGGCCGTTGCTGCCGGGGACGGCGGGCTGCGCGGCCCTCGTCACCTCCCGCAGCCGCATGGTGGGCGTCGCGGGCGCGCACCTCGTCGACCTCGACGTCATGTCACCGGACGAGGCGCTCGCCCTCTTCACGCGCATCGTCGGCGCCGAACGCGTCGTCTCCGAACGGGAGTCGGCGCTCGACGTCGTCGCCGCGTGCGGATTCCTGCCGCTCGCGATCCGTATCGCGGCCTCCCGGCTCGCCGCGCGCCGCACCTGGACCGTCTCCGTCCTCGCGGACAAACTCGCCGACGAGAGACGCAGGTTGGACGAACTCCAGGCCGGAGACCTCGCCGTCAAGGCGACATTCGAGCTGGGCTACGGGCAGTTGGAACCCGCGCAGGCCCGCGCCTTCCGGCTCCTCGGACTCGCCGACGGGCCCGACATCTCGCTCGCCGCCGCTGCCGCCGTCCTGAATCTGCCGATGGACGACACCGAGGACCTGCTGGAGTCCCTCGTCGACACCTCGCTCCTCGAATCGGCGGCGCCCGGCCGCTACCGCTTCCACGACCTGGTCCGCCTCTACGCCCGCGCATGCGCCGAGCGCGACGAACTCCCCGTCTGTGAAAGGGAGTCGGCGCTCGCCCGGATGCTGGACTTTTACCTCGCGACGACCGCCGGGGTGTACGCGGTCGAGCGGCCCGGCGACCGGCTCGTGGAGCAACTGGAGGAAACCGCCTACCCCGGGCTGCACTTCGAGGACCGGCACGACGCGCAGGACTGGCTGTACGCCGAGGCGGGCGCGCTGCTGTCCTGCGTACGGCAGTCCATCGGGGACGGCCGACTGCGCCGCGCCGTCGACCTGTTGTGGGTCGCGAAGGACCTCGCGGAGTCCGGGGCGAACGCCCGCGAGTACGAGGTGGCCGCCAACGAGGCGCTCCAGCAGGCCCGTTCGGCCGGTGACCGGCACGCGCTCGGGCGGGCGCTGATCACGCTGACGGACGTCCATCTCGTCGCCGGGCGCTTCGACCGGGCCGACGCCGCCGCCGTCGAGGTGCTGCGGATCACCGAGGACGCCGACGACCCCGTCGCGCGCTGCTGGGCGCCCAACACCCGGGGAATCATCGCCCTTTACCAGGGCCGGCACGAAGAGGGCGAGCGGCATCTCACGCTCGCGTTCGACAACTTCCGCGCCAACCGGAACCGGGCGGGGGAGGCGAGTGTCCTGTGCAACCTCTCCCGGATCCACCTCGCGACCGGCCGCGTCGACAGCGCGGTGACGCTGGCCCACCAGGGCATCGGCATCTACGACCAGACCGGCAACGCCCTGCGCGGCGCCAACGGGCGGTACGCGCTGGGGCTCGCGCTCACCGAGAGCGGGCTCCTCACGACCGCCGGGGACATCCTGCGGGACGCCCTCGACGTCTTCCGCGACAGCCGTCAGCGGCTCTGGGAGGGCATGACCCTCTTCCGGCTCGCCGAGGTCGACCTCGCCGCAGGCCGCCCCGCCCAGGCCGCCGCCAACGCCGACCTCGCGCTCACCGCCCTGCGGGGGATCGGCGGGGCATGGCGCCGGGGGCTCGTCCTCACGGTCCTCGGGCGGGCCCTCAGCGGCCTGGGCCAGGCCGGCCGCGCGCACGTCTGCTGGACCGAGGCGCTCGGAATCTACGAGGAGCTGCGGGCGCCGGAGGCGGAGGAGGTACGGGGGCTGCTGGAGCTGTCGGTGGCGGCGTAGGGGGCTTGAGGGTCGGGATACCTGAGAGTTAGGGGATCCGAGCGCCGGGAACCTCAGGGCTGGGGGTACCTGAGAGCTAGGGGGACCAGGCTCTGCCTCTTCGGGCCAGCCCACGTCGAGCGGTCATGCCACCCCGGGCCGAGAGCTGTCATGCCACCCCGGGCCGGGCCGCCACGCCATACCCACGCCACCCCCTCACACCACGCCCGACCGGTCCCTCACCC
>DATCQX010000995.1:0-2072 GCA_036569285.1 Streptomyces sp. | reverse complement strand
GTCCCCGTCTTCTTCCCTCTCCCCTTCCCCGCCCCCGCCTGCCCCGCCAGCCGGAACGGCTTCACCCGGCTCCGTTTGAGGTTCTTCGCCCACTCCGTAGCCGCGATGGACACCGCCCCGGACGCGAGGCCGAACTGTGTCTCGATGGCCGAGTTGCTGGACGGGATCAGGCCGTGCCGCCACTTGGTGGCGCTGGGCGGGGTGATGGTGAAGGTGTCGGTGCCGTCGATCCCGAACTCGGCGACGCGGCTGGCCGCGTGGAAGGCGCCGCAGACGTAGAGGCAGTCGGCGGGATCGGTGCCGGTCACCGCGAGGTGCTGCCGCATCCGCGTCCACATGTACCGCTCGCGGTCCTCGTCGATCTCGACGCGCCGGCTGTCGCCGGGGGCGAGGCGGCGGAAGAGGCTGCCGATGAGGAGCATGACCTGACGGTAGGTGTCGTGATCGCCGTCCCCGAGGGGCAGTTCGACGTACTGGTGCCACCACTCGGACCAGTGCCGCACGCGCCCGTGCCGCAGGAGGTGTTCCTCCAGTTCGGCGAACCGGGGCCGCAGATCACCGATCTCGACGCCGACGGCGTCCCCGTGCAGCGCGCTGTCCTCGTCCCCCTCGGTCTCGGCCGAGGCCGCGCGCGGGGCCTCCCACTGGAAGACGTGGTCGGAGGACCGGTCGACGAGGACGAGTTCGACGCCGGGCGTGTCGAGGGCGTAGGCGATGGCCTGGTACTCGGCGGACGCCTCGGTGATGGGCGCGACGACGGACAGGGGCGCCCAGTCGACGGGGAACCCCTCGATCTCCCCGGCGAACGCCTGGACGGCGACCGGCAGCCGGCAGTTGCGCAGTTCGGTGAGGAGCGGCGCCATGTCCTCGCACAGCTCCAGATAGATCACCCGGGGCTGTTTCTCGCGCAGGCGGCGGGCCATGGCGAGCGCGGAGGCCGGGGAGTGGTGGCAGACGGGGAAGATCTCCAGGGGTTCGCGTATCGCGCGGTCGACGTCGTCGACGATGCCGCGCAGGATGCCCTCCAGGGCGTCCGGTCCGTCGGCGAACGTCCGTGCCGCCTCGTCGAGTTGGGCGCGCAGCGCGCCGAAGGTGCCGTTCACGACAGCGTCGCGATCGCGGCACGGCCGCCTTCGAGGAACTCGGGCCACGAGCCGCCCTCTTCCTTGCCCCGGGGTTCGACGACGCCGTGCAGGTATTTGTTGAGGATGGCGAGGTCCTCGGGGGCGCGCCGGGCGAGGGAGCCGACGAGGGAGGACGCCAACGTGCGTGCGGTGAGCGCCTGTTGGCCGAAGAAGTTGCTGTGCAGGATCGCGTCCTCCAGGACGCCGATCTGTTCGGCGGTGGACAGCGCCGACTCCAGTTTCTCGTCGTCGCTCCCGGCGGCGGCCGAGGAGGCGCGCAGGTCGGCGAAGCTCTGGAGGAGGACGTCGAGCAGGGTGGGCGGCACGTCCAGCTCGATCTGGTGACGCCGCAGCAGCTCTTCCGTACGGAAGCGGACGATCTCCGCCTCGCTCTTCTTGTTCGTGACGACGGGGATGCGGACGAAGTTGAAGCGCCGCTTGAGCGCGGAGGAGAGGTCGTTGACGCCCCGGTCGCGGCTGTTGGCGGTGGCGATGACGGAGAACCCGGGTTTGGCGAACACGATGTTGTCGCTGTCGAGTTCGGGGACGGAGATGTACTTCTCGGAGAGGATCGAGATCAGCGCGTCCTGGACGTCGCTGGTGGAGCGGGTCAGCTCCTCGACGCGGCCGATCGCGCCGCTCTCCATGGCCGTCATGATCGGCGAGGGGATCATCGACTCCCGGGACTGGCCCTTGGCGATGACCTGGGAGACGTTCCAGGAGTATTTGATGTGGTCCTCGGTGGTGCCGGCGGTTCCCTGGACGACGAGGGTGGAGTTGCGGCAGATCGCGGCGGCGAGGAGTTCCGCGAGCCAGCTCTTGCCGGTGCCGGGGTCGCCGATGAGGAGGAGGCCGCGGTCGGAGGCGAGGGTGACGATCGCCCGCTCGACGATGCTCCGGTCGCCGAACCACTTCTGGGAGATCTCCCGCTCCAGCCCGTCGGCCCGC
>DATCQX010000994.1:0-9766 GCA_036569285.1 Streptomyces sp. | reverse complement strand
GTGCAGCATCCTGCCCACCCTGGCCGGTTTCGTCTGCCTCGTCGGTGAGGCCGGCGGCAGGCAGCCGCCACACCACCGTCCCCGTCCCCTCCGGCACCCCGGCGAGCCCCGGCGCTCCCTCCACCTCGACCCATTCGGCGTCGCCCGTGCCACCCGCGACGGTCGTCCACTCGACGGTGTACAGCGGGTCGTCCCGCAGCGCGGCCTCGGCCCGGCGCGCGGCGGACGCGTCGCCGAAGCGGTGGATCACCGCGTCGAGGACGGGCACCCCCGACGTGTCGGCGAGGCTCAGCCGCAGCCCGGCGGCGTCCTTGCGGACGGTCAGCCGCGCCTCGCTCGCCCCGGCGGCGTGCAGGCGCACCTCGCTCCAGCCGACGGCGACGCTGTCGGCCGGGGCGAGTCCGGCGAGCCGGGCCGCGGTGAGGGCGGCGTCGAGGAGCGCGGGGTGCAGGCCGTAGCGGGTGGCGTCGCGGACGTGGGCCGGGGGCAGCGCGAGGTGGGCGTGGGCGGTGTCGCCGTCGAGCCGCAGGGAGCGCAGGGCGCCTTCGGCGGGCACCTCCAGCTCCTCCCCCGCCTCCGGGACGCCGGGTGTCGCGGGCGGTGTCTCGTGGCGGGTGGCGAGGACGGCGGTGGCGTGGCAGGTCCAGTCGGTGCCGCCGTCGGGGCGCGCGTGCACGGTGACGCGGCCGGTGCCGTCCTCGCCGGGGGCGGTCAGGACGACGCGGAGGTGGACGTCCGTGCCCGGCGGCACGACGAGGGGGGCGGCGGCGTCGAGGCTGACGAGGGTGTCGTACCCGGCCTCGTCACCGGCCCGCACGACCAGGTCGGCGAGGGCGGCGGCCGGGACGGCGGGGTGGTCGGCCAGCCAGGGCTGGGCGCCGCGCGAGAGGCGGCCGGTGAGGACGGTGCCGGCGCCCTCGGGCAGGTCGACGGAGGCGCCGAGCACGGCATGGTCGGTCGCGCCGAGCCCGAGCCCTCGGACGTCCACGCTCCCGCCGCTGCCGCTCATCCAGTACCGCTCCCGCTGGAACGGGTACGTCGGCAGCTCCACCCGCCGGGCCCCCTCGAACAGAGGTGTCCAGTCGACCGGCACGCCGTGGCAGTACAGCTCGGCGAGCGCGCCCAGCAGGCTCACCGGCTCCTCCCGGTCCTTGCGCAGGGCGGGCGCCGCGCACACCGGGTCGGTGAGCGTCAGGCCGAGCTGCGAGGTCAGGGTGGAGTCGGCGCCGAGTTCGAGGACGGCGGTGACGCCCTGGTCGGCGAGGGTGGCGACGTTGTCCGCGAACAGGACGGCGCCCCGGAGGTGGTCGACCCAGTACGCGGGGTCGGTCCAGCGGTCGGCGATGCCGCCGGTGACGTTGGACAGGCCGGTCGACTTGGGCTCGTTGAAGGCGGCTTGGTCAAGGACGGCGCGGAACTCGTCGAGCACCGGCTCCATATGGGCGCTGTGGAAGGCGTGGGAGACGCGCAGGCGGGTGGCCTTCCAGCCGCGTTCCTTCGCCTTGTCGACGACCGCGAGGACGGCCGCCTCGTCGCCGGAGACGACCACCGAGGTGGGCGCGTTGACGACGCCGATGGCGACGCCGTCGGTCAACAGCTCCTCCACCTGGGCGCGTTGGGCCGCGATGGACGCCATGGCACCGCCCTCGGGCAGGCCGTCCATCAGGCGGGCGCGGGCCGCGACGATCCGGCACGCGTCCTCCAGCGACCACACACCGGCCGCGTAGGCGGCGGCGAACTCACCGACCGAATGCCCACCGACGACGTCCGCCTTGACGCCGAACGACGACACCAGCTCGTACAGCGCCACCTCCAGCGCGAACAGCGCCGGCTGGGCGACCCCCGTCCGGTCCAGGTCCTCCGGCTCGCGCGGCAGGCCGAGGAGTTCCGTCACCCGGTCGTACGCCTTGGCGAACACGGGGAACCGGTCGTACAACTCAGCGCCCATGCCGGGGCGTTGGGAGCCCTGGCCGCCGAACAGGAAGGCGAGGCGGGCGGGTCCGGCGGTGTTGGTGACGGTTCTGGCGTCGGGGAGGCCGTCCGCGAGGGCGTCGAGGGAGCGTCGTGCGCTGTCGGGGTCGTCGGCGAGGACGACGCCCCGGAAGTCGAGGTGGGCGCGGGTGGTGACGAGGGAGTGGGCGAGGTCGGGGAGGGGTGCGTCGAGGCGGTCACGCAGGGCGGCGGCGCGGGCGTGGAGGGCGGCCTCGGACTTGGCGGTGAGGACGAGCGGGACGGGGCCGCCGGTCCAGGGGGACTCCTGCGCGGGCTCGTCCTCGGGCGCGGACTCCAGGACGATGTGCACGTTCGTCCCGCTGATCCCGAAGGACGACACCCCGATGCGGCGGGCCCGTTCGACGCGCGGCCAGGGCGTGGCCTCGGAGACCAGTTCCACGGCGCCCGCGTCCCAGTCGACGTGGCTGGAGGGCTCGGTGATGTTGAGGGACGCGGGTACGAGGGCGTGCCGCAGCGACATGACGGCCTTGATGACGCTGGCCCCGCCCGCCGCGCCCTGCGAGTGCCCGATGTTCGACTTGATGGACCCGAGGAGCAGCGGCCGGTCGGCGGTGTGCCCCTGCCCGTAGGTCGCGATGACGGCCTGCGCCTCGATGGGGTCGCCGAGCGCGGTGCCGGTGCCGTGCGCCTCGACGACGTCGACGTCGGCCGTGGACAGTCCGGCGTCCGCCAACGCGGCCCGGATGACGCGCTGTTGGGAGGGGCCGTTGGGGGCGGTGAGCCCGTTGGAGGCACCGTCGGAGTTGACGGCCGAGCCTCGGATGACGGCGAGGACGCGGTGGCCGTTGCGGCGGGCGTCGGAGAGCCGCTCGATCAGGAAGAGACCGGCGCCCTCGGACCAGCCGGTGCCGTCGGCGTCGTCCGAGAACGACTTGCAGCGGCCGTCCTTGGCGAGGCCGCGCTGGCGGGAGAACTCCAGGAAGATGCCAGGGCCGGTCATGACGGTGACGCCGCCCGCGAGAGCCATCGAGCACTCGCCCGCCCGCAGGGCGCGCACGGCCTGGTGGAGGGCGACGAGCGCGGAGGAGCAGGCGGTGTCGACGGAGGCGACCGGCCCTTCGAGGCCGAAGAAGTAGGCGAGGCGCCCGGAGGCGACGCTGCACGTGTTGCCGGTCAGCAGGAAGCCCTCGACGTCGTCCTGTTCGCCCCGGCGGTGGCCGTAGTCGGAGGACGGGATGCCGACGAACAGTCCGGTGCGGCTGCCGCGCAGGGTGGCCGGGTCGATGCCGGCGTGCTCGAAGGTCTCCCACGCGGTCTCCAGCAGGACGCGCTGCTGGGGGTCCATGGCGAGGGCCTCGCGCGGGGAGATCCCGAAGAAGGCGGGGTCGAAGTCGGTGGCGCCCTCGATGAACCCCCCTGTCCTGGCATAGCACTTGCCGTTCGCGGTGGGGTCGTCGTCGAAGAGGTTCTCCAGGTCCCAGCCACGGTCGTCGGGGAACTCCCCCACCGCGTCCCGGCCTTCGGCGACCAGGTCCCACAGCGTGTCCGGGGAGACGATGCCCCCGGGGTAGCGGCAGCCCATGCCGACGATCGCTATGGGCTCGCCGTCGCGGGTCTCCCGCTGTTCGAGGCGCTGCCGGGTCTCGTGCAGTTCGGTCGTGACCTGCTTGAGAAGCCGGAGCATCTTGTCTTGTTCCACCATCGGGACCTCCCAGGTTCACAGGCTTGTGTCGATGAGTGCCGGGGTCAGGAGATCCCGAATTCCTTGCTGAGGAGGGCGACGAGTTCCTCGGCGGAGGCGTCGGCGACCTGTTCGCCGATCCCCTCTCCGGGGGCGGGTTCGGCCGCCGCCTCCAGGCGGGCGGCGAGCGCCCGCAGCCGGGTCACGGCCGCCGTGCGGTCCTCGTCGTCCAGGTGAGCGTCCGCCAACGCGCCGTCCAGCCGGTCGAGTTGCCCGAGGAGCGCGGCGGCCGAGCCGGGGCCGTCCGAGCCGAGGGCGTCCAGCAGGTGCCGGGCGACGGCCAGGGGGGTGGGGTGGTCGAAGGTGACGGTCGCGGGCAGGGTGAGCCCGGTCGCCGCGCCGAGCCGGTTGCGCAGTTCGACGGCGGTCAGGGAGTCGAACCCGAGGTCGGTGAAGGGCTGTTCGGCCCGCACCCGCCCCGGATCGGTGTGCCCGAGGACCGCGCACGCGCTGCGCACGACCAGGTCCGTCAGATGCTCCAGCCGCTCCTCCGGGCTCATCTCCTCCAGCGTCCCGCGCAGCGACGCGGTGTCCGTGCGCGGTGGCGCCACACTCACCGACCTGCGCGCGGCGGACCGTTCGAGGCCGGCGAGCAGAGGCGGCAGCGGGCGGGGGAGCTTGCCGGTGTCGATGGTGAGGGGGACGAGGTGGGCGGCCGGGTGGTTCAGGGCGGCGTCGAACAGGGACAGCGCCTTGTTCACGCACAGGGGCGGGAAGCCGGAGTCGGCGAGGCGGCGGACCTCGGCGTCGCTGAGGCCGGCGGCCATACCGACCCCGGACCACAGGCCCCACGACAGGGCCTGACCGGGAAGCCCCAGCCGGCGACGCTCGGCGACCACCGCGTCGGCGGCGGCATTCGCAGCCGCGTAAGCACCCTGGCCCGGAGCGCCGAACACACCGGCGGCCGAGGAGAAGACGGAGAAGAACGCGAGGTCGCGGTCACGGGTCGCCTCGTCCAGGAGAGCGGCGCCGTGTGCCTTCGCCGCCCACACGCCGTCGATCCGCTCAGGGGTCAACTCCGTGACGACACCGTCGTCCAGGACACCCGCCGCGTGGATGACACCCACCAGATCGGGGATCGAGTCGACGAGTGCACGCACCTGGTCGGCGTCCGAGACGTCGACACCGTCGCGGCGCGATGCCACGACCACCTTGTGGCCCGCGTCCGTGAGGTGCCGGACGACCTCCGCACCCACGCCACCATGGCCGCCGGTCACCAGGATCGTGCCCTCAGCGGTGCGCGGGACGGTCAGCACCGCCTTGCCGATGTGCCGGGCCTGGCTCACGAACCGGAACGCGGAGACGGCCTCGCGGACGTCCCAGCAGGTCACCGGGAGCGGCTTCAACGCGCCCTCGTCGAACAGCTTCTTCAGCTCGGCGAACATCTCCTGGATCCGCCGAGGCCCGGCCTCGATCAGGTCGAAGGCACGGTAGGTCACCCCTTCGGGCTCCCGCAGATCGGTCTTGCCCATCTCGATGAACCGCCCACCCGGGGCGAGCAACTTGAACGAGGCGTCGATGAACTCCCCGGCGAGGGAGTTGAGGACGACATCCACCTGAGGAAACGCCGACCCGAACCCGGTGTCCCGCGACGACCCCATATGGTCGGCATCCAACGGCACCGCGTACTGCTTCGCCGGACTCGCCGTCCCGAACACCTCGGCACCGGCATGCTGAGCGAGCTGCACGGCAGCCATCCCCACCCCACCGGCGGCGGAGTGAATCAGCGCCTTCTCACCGGACTTGAGCCCGCCCAGGTCGAACAACCCGTACCAGGCCGTCAGGAACGCCAACGGCACCGAAGCCGCCTGCGCGAACGTCCAGCCGTCCGGAATCGGGCTCCAGGTACGGAAGTCGGAGACGACCTCGGGTCCGAACGACCCGGTGGCCAGGCCCATGACCCGGTCCCCGACCGTCAGTCCGGTGACGCCTCGGCCGACCTCGACGACGACACCCGACGCCTCCAGACCCGGCAGCCCGGGGTCGCCGGGGTACATCCCCAACACGTTCAGCACGTCACGGAAGTTGACCCCGGCGGCCCGCACGGAGACCCGGATCTCACCGGGGCCCAGCGCGACCCGTTCGAGGGCGGAGACGGCCAGTCCGGTGACGGCTCCGCGTTCCCCGATCCCGACCCGCCAGACGCCCCCGGCGGGCACCTCCAGCACGTCGTCACCGGCGACCGGGACCACTCGGGGAGCGAACAACTCCCCGCCTCGCAGCCGCAGTTGCGGTTCACCGAGTCCGGCGACCCCGCTCACCGCGCCCCCGTCGGAGTCCACGAGCACGATCCGCCCGGGGTGTTCCGACTGGGCCGACCGCACCAGCCCCCACACCCCGGCGACCGCGGGATCGGTGTCCGAGTCCCGCCCGGTCACGACGAGCACCTTCCCGTCGCCGCTCAGGAACTCCCGCACGACGGCGAGCGCGTCGGAGACCCGGACGCCGTCGGGCACCTGCCACTGGACGTGCTCGACCTCCTCCGAGGCGGTGGCCGTGACGGGCACCCACTCCACCCGGTACAGGGAGGACGCCGCCTGTTCGACCGAGGCCGCGACGACGGCCGTCGGGACGATCTCGCGCAGGGTGAGGCGGTCGACGGAGAGGACGGGCCGGCCCTCGCGGTCGACGGCCATGATGGAGACGGTGCTGTCGTTGTGCTTCGTGATGCGGGCGCGTACGGCGGTCGCCCCGGCGGCGTGCAGGACGACTCTGTTCCACGAGTAGGGCAGGCGGGGCGCCTCGCCTCCGGGCAGGAGCTTGCCCATCGCGTGCAGGACGCTGTCCAGGAGCGCGGGGTGGATGCCGAACGCGGCGGCGCGTTCGTGTTCGGTGGCGGCGAGTTCGATGTCGGTGACGACGTGGTCGCGCTTGCGCCGGATCGCCTTCAGGCCTTGGAAGGCGGGGCCGTAGAGCAGGCCTTTGCGGGCGTAGCGGGCGTACTCGCCGCTGATGTCGAGGGTCTCCCCGCCGGCGCGGGCGAGGCCGGTGGCCAGGGCGAGGGTCTCCTGGGTCTGCTCGCTCCCGGACAGCGCCCCGGTGACGTGGGCGGTCCAGATGCCGCCGGACTCGCGGCGCGAGTAGAGCGCGAACGGCCTGTCCCCGGTGCCCTCTTGGGCCGCGCCGACCGTCAGCCGGAGCTGCGTGGCGCCGTGTTCGGCGAGGACGAGGGGCGCGTACGAGATCAGCTCCTCCAGCGTCCCGCAGCCGACTTCGTCTCCGGCCCGGATCGCCATCTCGACGAGGGCGGCGCCGGGGACGACGACCTGGTCGAGGACGCGGTGGTCACCGAGCCAGGGGTGGGTGTCGAGGGAGACGCGTCCGGTGAGGACGACGCCGTCGGTGTCGGGGAGTTCGACGGCCGCGCCGAGTATGGGGTGGCCTGCGGCGTTGACGCCGAGGGCGCGGGCGTCGGCGGCGGTGGCGGGGGCCGTGAGCCAGTAGTGGTCGCGCTGGAAGGCGTAGGTGGGCAGGTCGACCAGTTCGGCGCCCGGGAAGAGCGGGGACCAGTCCACCGTGACGCCGTGGCAGTGGAGTTCACCGAGCGCGGCGAGGAGGGCGGTCGGCTCGTCGCGGTCCTTGCGGAGGGCGGCCACCGCGCAGGACGGGGCGTGCGGGGCCAGGCCGACCTGGGTGGTGAGGGTGGTGTCGGCGCCGAGTTCGAGGACGGCGGTGACGCCCTGGTCGGCGAGGGCGGCGACGTTGTCCGCGAACAGGACGGCGTGCCGGAGGTGTTCGACCCAGTAGGCGGGGTCGGTCCAGCGGTCGGCGATGCCGCCGGTGACGTTGGAGAGGCCGAGCAGGTCGGGGTCCTTGAAGGTGACGTCGTCCAGGACGGTACGGAACTCTTCGAGCACCGGTTCCATGCGGGCGCTGTGGAAGGCGTGGGAGACCTTGAGGCGGGTGGCCTTCCAGTCGCGGGTCTGCGCCTTGTCGACGAGCGCGAGGACGGCCGCCTCGTCGCCGGAGACGACCACGGCGGAGGCGGCGTTGACGGCGGCGATCTCGACTCCGTCGGTCAACAGTTCTGTGATCTGGACGGGTTGAGCCGCGATGGACGCCATCGCACCACCCTCGGGCAGGCCGTCCATCAGGCGGGCGCGGGCCGCGACGATCCGGCACGCGTCCTCCAACGACCACACACCGGCCGCGTAGGCGGCGGCGAACTCACCGAGCGAATGCCCACCGACGACATCCGCCTTGACGCCGAACGACGACACCAGCTCGTACAGCGCCACCTCCAGCGCGAACAACGCCGGCTGGGCGACCCCCGTCCGGCCCAGGTCCTCCGGCTCGCGCGGCAGGCCGAGGAGTTCCGTCACCCGGTCGTACGCCTTGGCGAACACGGGGAACCGGTCGTACAACTCCGCGCCCATGCCGGGCCGTTGGGGGCCCTGGCCGCCGAACAGGAACGCGAGGCGGCGGCCGGAAACAGCGGGGGTCGTGTCCGTCGGGGTGAGCGAGAAGTCGGCGTGCTCGCGGCCCAGGTACACCGCGCGATGGTCGAGGTGGGTGCGGCCGACGGCCAGGGAGTAGCCGATGTCACCGGTCGGCACCTCGGGGTGCTCGGCGACGAACTCCCGCAGCCGCTCGGCCTGTTGGCGCAGCGCATCCGGAGTCTTGCCGGACAGCACCCACGGCACCAGCCCGGTGTCCTCCTTGGGGGCGGGCTCGGCGTCCGGTGCCTGTTCCAGCACGATGTGCGCGTTGGTTCCGCTGACCCCGAAGGACGACACCGCGCCCCGGCGCGCGCGCCCGGTCTCGGGCCAGGGCGTGTCCTCGGTGAGCAGGGACACCGCGCCGCTGCTCCAGTCGACGTGGCTGGAGGGCCGCGAGACGTGCAGGGTGCGGGGCAGGAGGCCCCCGCGCAGCGCCATGACCATCTTGATGACGCCCGCGACCCCGGAGGCGGTCTGCGCGTGCCCGATGTTCGACTTGACCGAC
This sequence comes from Streptomyces sp., assembly GCA_036569285.1. Lineage (GTDB taxonomy): Bacteria > Actinomycetota > Actinomycetes > Streptomycetales > Streptomycetaceae > Streptomyces. The sequence continues at coordinate 1,128 of DATCQX010000994.1, read as the reverse complement.
CCGAGCCACACCGGCTCCCCGGCCGACCGTCCGGCCCCGTACGTCGCCAGCATGGCCTGCGCCTCGATCGGGTCGCCGAGGGCGGTGCCGGTGCCGTGGGCCTCGACGGCGTCGACGTCGGCGGTGGTGAGGCGCGCGTCGGCGAGGGCGGCGTGGATGACACGCTCCTGCGCGGGGCCGTTGGGCGCGGTGAGGCCGTTGGAGGCACCGTCCTGGTTGACGGCCGTCCCCCGGATCACGGCGAGGATGCGCCGCCCGTTGCGCTGGGCGTCGCTGAGGCGTTCCAGGACGACGACGCCGGCGCCCTCGGCCCACACGGTGCCGTCGGCGTCGTCCGAGAACGACTTGCAGCGGCCGTCGGGGGCCAGGCCCCGCTGGCGGGAGAACTCCAGGAAGATCGCCGGGCTGGCGATGACGGAGACGCCGCCGGACAGGGCCATCGAGCACTCCCCGGCGCGCAGGGAGCGCACGGCGAGGTGGAGGGCGACGAGGGCGGAGGAGCAGGCGGTGTCGACGGTGAGGGCGGGGCCTTCGAGGCCGAGGGAGTAGGAGATGCGGCCGGAGGCGACGCTCGGGGTGTTGCCGGTGAGGAGGTAGCCCTCGACATCCTTGTTCCCGGAGCGGGCGTCGCGGTCGTAGTCCTGGGCGGAGGCGCCGATGAACACGCCGGTCGCTGAGCCGCGCAGGCGGGCGCCGTCGATCCCGGCGTGTTCGACGGCCTCCCAGGCGGTCTCCAGCAGGACGCGCTGCTGGGGGTCCATGGCGAGGGCCTCGCGCGGGGAGATCCCGAAGAGGCTCGCGTCGAAGTCGCCCGCGCCGTCGATGAATCCGCCCTGGCACAGGTAGGTCTTGCCGGAGGCGGTCGGGTCGGGGTCGTAGAGGGCCTCGACGTCCCAGCCCCGGTCGTCCGGGAAGGGGTCGAGGGCGTGGCCGTGGCCGGTGACGAACTCCCATAGTTCCCGGGGCGAGTTGGTTCTTCCTGGAAAGCGGCAGCCCATGCCGACGATCGCGATCGGCTCGTGGTCGCGCTCTGTCAGGTCGCGCACGAGGCCACGGGTGCGGTGCAGTTCACCGGTCACCCGCTTGAGGTAGTCACGGAGCTTCGTGGTCTCGTCCATGGTTCCGCCA
>DATCQX010000993.1:0-4703 GCA_036569285.1 Streptomyces sp. | reverse complement strand
CGCCCGCCGGGCCGAGCCCAGCAGCGCGGTGTGCGGCAGCACCAACCGGCCTTCCCCGTCGGCGAGTTCGGCCGCGAGACGGTCGTACTCGTGCCTGATCCGTACGACGGTCCCGGGGCTCTGCGAGGTGACGACCAACCCGATGGTGCCGATGCCCGCGGCGGCCCCGCTCCACCACTCCTCGGCGGTGGGGCGGTGCTCCCACACCACCTCCGCGCACCGCGCGTCGACGAGGCCGGCCTCCGCGAGCAGCGCCGCGAACCCCTCCGTCGTACGGCCGAAGTCCTCGTCCGGGGCGAGGCGGGGCAGGTGGTCCGGCGGCACCGCCCCCGCGGCCTCGCAGGCCCGCCCGAGCAGCTCCATCCCGCTCTGGCGGCCGCCGGCCCAGATGGTCAGGGCCGCGCTGCCACCCGGACGCAACACTCTCCGCAGCTCCGCCAGCGCGGTGCGGGGGCGGCCGACGTGGTTGAGCACGAAGTTGCCGACGACGGCGTCGAACTCGGCATCCGGGTAAGGGAGTTCCGGCAGTACGCCGATCCGTGCGTCAACTCCGGCGGTGCGAGCCGCCGCGACCATCCCCGCGTCGGCGTCCACCGCGCTCACCCGTGCCCCGCGCGCCACCGCGGCCAGCGCCGCCGTACCGGTGCCGGTGCCGACGTCCAGCACACGTGTGCCCGCCCCGATCCCGGCCGCGTCCAGCAGGGCGGGAACCGGGTGCGCGCACAGCCGCGCGAAGCTGCCCGCGTACGCCTCCGACCGCCCCGACCACATCGTCCGCTCGGCCGCGTCGAAGGCCTCTGTCGCACTCGTCATGGCGCCAGCCTGCCGCAGACGGGGTCGGAGGCGCCCGGCAGGGGGCACCTCCGACCCTGGGCGGCCGACGTCACATCGTCATGCCCGCCATGGCCCGACAGGTCTCCACGCAGCGGCGACACGCCTGCGCGCACCGCATCAGCTGGGGATCGTCCGGCATGGACATACACGCCTCGGCGCACGTCTCGCACGCCTTGGCACACATCGCGCACATCTCCGCCGACATGGACGAGCGGCGCATCATCATGTCCGCGCACAGGCGGGTCATGTCGGCGCAGTCCATGAGCGCGCGCATGATCTGCATCTGCGCCTGGCCGCCCCTCTGCATGCAGGCGCTCATGGTCTCCTCGCAGACGCTGTGGCACTCCATGCACGCCGCCACGCAGTCCTGCATCTCCTTGCTCATCGCGGACATGCTCTCGGCCTGGGTCATGGCTCCTCCTGGGGACGCGGGAGCCCGGGGCGGGCCCCGTGTCCTTCCGTCCTACGCCCCTGCCACGCCGGACGCCATCGGGCGGACGTCATCAATCCGCCCCGAAATGCCCCACCCCACGACATGACAAAAGCCCCCGGAACACCTCCGGGGGCTCAGTCGTCACCGCAACGGGCGGGCGGCTACGGCAGGTTGCGGGCCATGACGATCCGCTGGACCTGATTGGTGCCCTCGTATATCTGTGTGATCTTGGCGTCGCGCATCATCCGCTCCACCGGGTAGTCCCGCGTGTACCCGTACCCGCCGAGCAGCTGGACCGCGTCCGTGGTGACCTCCATGGCCACGTCGGAGGCGAAGCACTTCGCCGCCGCGCCCTGGAAGGTGAGGTTCTTGTCGCCGCGCTCCGAGGCGGCCGCGGCCTGGTAGGTCAGGGCGCGGGCGGCCTCGATCTTCATGGCCATGTCGGCGAGCATGAACTGGATGCCCTGGAAGTCGGCGATGGCCTTGCCGAACTGCTTGCGCTCCTGGACGTAGCCCTTGGCGTAGTCGAGGGCGCCCTGGGCGACGCCGAGGGCCTGGGCCGCGATGGTGATGCGGGTGTGGTCCAGGGTCTTCATGGCGGTGGCGAAGCCGGTGCCCTCCTCGCCGATCATGCGGTCGGCGGGGATGCGGACGTTGTCCAGGTAGACCTCGCGGGTGGGCGAGCCCTTGATGCCGAGCTTCTTCTCCGGGGCGCCGAAGGAGACGCCCTCGTCGGACTTCTCGACCACGAAGGCCGAGATGCCCTTGGAGCGCTTGGTGGGGTCGGTGACGGCCATCACCGTGTAGTACTCGGACTCGCCGGCGTTGGTGATCCAGCGCTTGACGCCGTTGAGGATCCAGTGGTCGCCGTCGCGGACGGCCTTGGTCTTCATGCCGGCCGCGTCGGAGCCGGCGTCGGGCTCGGAGAGGGCGTAGGAGAACATCGCCTCGCCCTTGGCGAGCGGGGCCATGTACTTCTTCTTGAGCTCCTCCGAGCCGGAGAGGATCACCGGGAGCGAGCCCAGCTTGTTCACCGCGGGGATCAGGGAGGAGCTGACGCAGACGCGGGCGACCTCCTCGATCACGATGACGGTGGCCAGGGCGTCGGCGCCGGCGCCGCCGTACTCCTCGGGGACGTGCACGGCGTGCAGGTCGTTCGCGACGAGGGCGTCCAGCGCCTCCTGCGGGAAGCGGGCCTCCTCGTCCACGGCGGCGGCGAACGGCGCGATCTTCGCCTCCGAGAGCGCGCGGATCGCGTCGCGGAGCATGTCGTGCTCCTCGGTCGGGCGGTACAGGTCGAAATCAGCCGATCCGGCCAAGGTCATTCACTCCAGACGACGCTAATTACCGTTAAGTAACTCAAAGTTTAGGGGGCGGCCCCCGGGACGGGTACGTGAGCTACGCGACAAGAGGGAATCTGCCCGATGAGAGGGCCTCACACGCCCCGACTATGCTCAGGCAGCGCACGTCCGGCCGAACCTGTGGAGCCCCCCATGAGCCTCAAAATCACCGTGATCGGCACTGGTTACCTCGGCGCGACGCACGCGGCGGCGATGGCCGAACTCGGCTTCGAGGTCCTCGGCCTCGACGTCGTCCCGGAGAAGGTCGAGATGCTCCAGCGGGGCGAGGTCCCGATGTACGAGCCCGGCCTCGAAGAGCTGCTGCGCAAACATGTCGCCGGGATAGAGGGGTCGTCCGGACGGCTGCGGTTCACCATGGACTTCGCCGAGGTGGCCGCCTTCGGGGACGTCCACTTCGTGTGCGTCAACACGCCCCAGCGGCAGGGTGAGTACGCCGCCGACATGTCGTACGTCGAGGCCGCGGTCGCCTCCCTCGCCCCCCACCTCGACCGCCCCACCCTCGTCGTCGGCAAGTCCACCGTCCCCGTCGGCTCCGCCGACCGCCTCGCCGCGTACCTCGCCGCGCACGCGCCCGCCGGTGAGGACGCCGAGCTGGCCTGGAACCCCGAGTTCCTGCGGGAAGGGTTCGCCGTGCAGGACACGCTGCGCCCCGACCGCCTCGTCGTCGGCGTCCGCAGCGAGCGGGCCGAGAAGCTGCTGCGCGAGGTGTACGCCACGCCGGTCGCCGCCGGGACGCCGTTCGTCGTCACCGACTTCCCCACCGCCGAGCTGGTGAAGACCGCCGCGAACTCCTTCCTCGCCACCAAGATCTCCTTCATCAACGCCATGGCCGAGGTGTGCGAGGCCGCAGGCGGAGACGTCGCGAAGCTCGCCGAGGCCATCGGCTACGACGACCGCATCGGCCACAAGTTCCTCCGCGCCGGCATCGGCTTCGGCGGCGGCTGCCTCCCCAAGGACATCCGCGCCTTCATGGCCCGCGCGGGCGAACTCGGCGCCGACCAGGCCCTCACCTTCCTCCGCGAGATCGACTCCATCAACATGCGCCGACGCGGCCAGATGGTGGAGATGACCCGCGAAGCGCTGGGGGGCGGCGCGTTCCTGGGCAAGCGCGTCGCCGTCCTGGGCGCCGCCTTCAAGCCCGACTCCGACGACGTCCGCGACTCCCCCGCCCTGAACGTCGCCGGCCAGATCCACCTCCAGGGCGCCCAGGTCACCGTCTACGACCCCAAGGCCATGCCCAACGCCCGCCGCCTCTTCCCCACCCTGGGCTACGCGGAGACAGCGGTGGACGCGGTACGCGGCGCCGACGTCGTCCTCCACCTGACGGAATGGCGAGAATTCCGCGAACTCGACCCCGCGACACTGGGCGAGGCCGCCCGGGAACGGGTCATCCTGGACGGGCGCAACGCGCTGGATCCCGAGGTGTGGCGTAAGGCGGGGTGGGTTTATCGGGGGATGGGGCGGCCTACGGCTTGAGGGGTGAGTGGGAGGCACGGTCTTCGGGACGACGTTGAGGCGGACGACGATGAGCCGTCCCTGTCTCTCCGAACCGCCTCCCACTCCGCCAGCCGTTCCGCGACGAAACTCCCGGTCCGCGAGTCAGGCCCATCACGCTCCGTACTTGGCCCACCATTCGCTGAACGGTTCCGCGTGTGCGAGCGCCTTGTCGCGGTACGCGGTGAATTCAGCTGCTCGTCCCGGCGGGAGTGCGTCCGATCCCAGGTACTTCCCGTCCTCGTCGTAGCGCATCACCGCCACGGTACGTGCCTCGATCCGTTGACTCGATACTCCCGAGGGTCGGCCGTACCGGTCAAGCGATCACGGTTGACGGAACAGGAAACCGAGTGACCTGCCGTAAAACCGGTTCTCCTGTCCGGCCCCCGGCGCCGATGATGCCGGGAGCCGGAGACTCGGGAGGCCCCAGTGAAGCTCAGTGCCGTCACGCTCGACTGCGCCGACCCCGTCGCGCTCGCCGCGTTCTACCAGGAGGCGACGGGCTGGGAGCCGCACCCCAAGTCGGACGAGGAGTTCGCGGGGCTGACGACGCCGGAGGGGCTGTTCGTCGGGTTTCAGCG
>DATCQX010000992.1:0-3580 GCA_036569285.1 Streptomyces sp. | reverse complement strand
GGCCGGCACCGAGGCGGCGGCCGTCGAGGCGGCCACCGCGCGCGGGGTCGCGCTGGACGGTCTCACCGCGTTCCGGCACCCGGCGGCCGAGGGGGCGTACGGCGACGGTCTCGTCGTCGGGTACGCCACCCCGGCCGAGCACGCGTACGAGGCGGCGCTCAGGGCACTGTGCGCCGTACTGCCGGCGTCGGGGCTCTAGTCACCTGCCGAAGGGAGGCTCGTCACGGTCATGACTGATCAATTCAATAAAAAGGCAGACACCGAATGTGTTCCGGCCCTTGAACAAGGCGTTCAGGAGAGCAGGAAGTCGGCCTCACCCGCCTTCGCTCCCTCGATGAACGCCGTCATCTCGGCCGGGGTGTAGATCAGCGCCGGACCGTCCGGGTCGGTGGACTGGCGCAGCGCGATCCTGCCGTCCTCCAGCTTCATCGCCTCCAGGCAGTTCCCCCCGTTCCCGCCGCTCCACGGCTTGTGCCAGCCCTCGCTGCCCAGTTCCCGCGCGGGCATGCCGTTGTAGATGCGCGAGGCGGGAGAGGACGAGATGCGATTCATTTACAGCTCCTTGCGGAGATCCCTGAGGATCTCCTTCGTGCGATGTGCAGTAGCGGCCTGCGCCGCCATGCGGTCCATGACCTCAAGGTGTGTCGACACCTCCTCACGCGCGTCGAGGTAGACCGCGCCGGTCAGGTACTCGCTGTAGACCATGTCCGGAAGCTCCGGCACGGCGAATCGGAACAGCACGAAGGGCCCGTACGTGCCCGGATGCGGCCCGTTGGCGAACGGGGCGACCTGGAGCACCACATTGGGCAGCGCCGCGGCCTCCAGCAGTCTGTCGATCTGCTCACGCATCACCTCCGGGCCGCCGACCGGGCGGCGCAGCACCGTCTCGTCCATGACCACCCACATGCGGGGCGCGTCAGGACGAGTGAGCAGTTCCTGGCGGGCCATGCGCAGGGCGACGAGCCGGTCGACGTCTTCCGGCCGCGTCCGGCCGACCGCGCCCGAGGCGAGCACCCCGCGCGCGTAGCCGTCGGTCTGGAGCAGTCCGGGGACGAAGTGCGGCTCGTACTGGCGGATCAGGGACGCCGCGCCCTCCAGGCTGACGTGCATGGAGAACCAGCCGGGCAGGACGTCGTGGTAACGCTGCCACCAGCCCGGCTTGTTGGCGTCCTCGGCGAGGCGTACGAAGCCGTCGGCCTCGTCGTCGTTGACGCCGTACGCCTTCAGCAGGAGCTGGAGGTAGGGGATCTTGAGCGCGACCTCGGCGTTCTCCATCCGGCGGATCGTGGCGGGCGCGACGCGCAGGACCTTGGCGGCCTCCTCGCGTTTGAGCCCTGCGCGTTCCCGCAGGTCCAGCAGGCGCCGGCCGAGGACGACCTGTCCCACGGTCGGCGCGGACCGCGGCTCGCTCACGCTCCACCTCCACGAAGCTCCACAAACGTTTCCCCGACTGTTCTCCCGGCCCGTACGAAGCCCCGCGCGAACTGTCGGCGGAAAGGAATCCCGACAGCCCTGCGGCGCCGTTCGAAGACCTGCGGAGGCCGCCCCGACGGCCACGCGCGCGTACTGACGACGTACGCGGCCGGGGGCACGACGGTTCTCCGGTGGTCCCGATTGGCGCCGCTCTACGTGCTGTTGCGAGCAGTGTGCCACGGCGTCCCACCGCGTCACACAGCACTCTGCAATTTTCAGAGTGACACTTGCCAAGTGTTCACGGCGGGGCGATAGTGGCAAACGTGATTCCGTCCGCGCCCTTAGGAACAGACGCCACCGCAGGCCGCCCCTCCGGTCTCGGTGCCGCGCCGGGAGCAGGTCCCGACCGGGCCTCCACCGAGCGCCGGTTCCGGTTCGAGCTGGCCGCACACCCGGGTTCTCCGGCTCAGGCGAGACGCCTGGTACGGGCCCGCCTGACCGGCTGGTCGGTGTGCGAGGACACCTGCGACTCGGCCTCCCTGGTCATATCCGAGCTGGTCACCAACGCCATCGTGCACACCGCCGGCGGGGTCGTCGTGTGCGAGCTGCACGACGACGAGGACACCCTGCGCATAGCGGTGCGTGACGAAGGGTGCGCGCCGGGTGAACCCCGCCCGTCGCCGCAGCTCCCCGAGGAGGAGCACGGCCGCGGTCTGTTGCTCGTCGACGCCCTGTGCCGCGCCTGGGGTGCCCAGGAGCACGGCACCGGCCTCCTGGTGTGGGCGGAGCTCCCCCGGGACGGCTCGGAGCCGTGTGGGGACCTCGGCTGGGGTGCCAGACCGAAGCCCGAGCCGGACGGCGGGACAGGACCGCGCGAGCAGCAGCCCCGCCGGGCGACGCAGGGCGACGCGGCCCAGAGCGCCGAGGAGCGCGTCGTACCGCAGCGCGCCCGCCCCCTCCTGGCCGATCAGCCGCAGCACCCCACGGCATCCGCGCCGTACGCCGCGCACCCCCCGCAGCACGTGCCCCCGCGCCCCAAGCCGGGCCCCGTCGAGGCCGCGCAGCGGCCCACCTCCGCGCAGTCCGCGCCGCACCCCTACCGCCCCCTGCAGTCCCCGCCGCTGCCGCACCACCCGCCGCACGCGCACCCCGACCCCCATCCGCTCCCGGGTCACCCGAGCCGTCCGGGCAGGCAGCACGCGCAGAGTCCTGACGGCGATCCCACCAGCTGGCGCTCCCACCCCGGTCCGACCCCCGCGGCGACGTGGCAGCCGGGTGCTCCCGGCGTCGTCGAGCAGGGCCGAGAGCGGGGCAGGGCGTGAGCGCCCCGTCCGCCGAAGGTCCGGTGCTCACCATGAACACGCTCGTCCGAGTCGGCCGCCATCTGGCGCACACCCCGGGCGCCCCGGTGCGCCTGCCCGTCCCCGACGGCATGACGGTCCCGCTGGGCTGCGACGCCGTCGCCGTCCCCGCGCACCTGGGCCCGCTGCTGATGCCGCGTCTCCCGCGCGTGGGATGCGTGTACTCCGACGAGACGCACTGGTGGTGGCTCGTCCCCGCCGACTCCGACTACGCCGTCGAGTGGCCCGCGCCCGCGCGGTACGCGACAGGAGCGGTCCTCCCCGACGCGCCGCACACGCTCACCCTGATCCACCGCCCCGCGGGCACCGCCCCGTACACCCCGCCGATACCGCTGTACCTGGCGCTGTGCCGGCTGACGGGGACGACGCCGACCTGGTCGAGGCCGATCAGCGCCTAGGGCCCTCGCGTCTTGAGGCTGCGTGTTCCGGCGCAGCCGCAAACCCGTGCCGCCGCTGCGAGACCCCGTCCACCTCACGGCGCACGCCCGCGCGCACGCGTCTCTCGTCACGCGCCCTCCCCCGCCTCGCCTCCCGCGCGCCATAGTGGCCGTTCGTGCATATGCCGAAGGGCGACACCTCGGGGGAGGCGAAGCGTGCGCAGACGGCGCGGGCAGCACAAGGACGGTCGTGAGGACCGTGAAGTCTCGGAGTCGGAGCGGCTCCTGTTCGGAGGCCCTCTCAGCTACGACGCCGGCTGGAACCAGCACGAACACGCGTTCCTGGAGCTGAGCTTCCGCTCGATGCTCACCCGGCTGCCCTCCCTGCTCGCCGTCAGCCTCCGGCTGGCCCGGCAGGCCGACCCGCGC
>DATCQX010000991.1:0-2835 GCA_036569285.1 Streptomyces sp. | reverse complement strand
GTCCCCCCACTCCCGAAGACCGCCCCCCTCATCCCCGCCCAGCCCGCCGACGACCCGCACGCCGCCATCACCGCGGCCGTGCAGAGCGGGCGGCACCGCGAGGCCGAGAGGATCGCGGCGAAGTGGCAGGAGACGGCCGTGGAGTCGTACGGGGCCGGTTCGGACGAGGCGTTGCACTGGGCCGAGGTGCGGGCCGACCTCGCGATGTTCGCGGGAGACGCGGAGCGGAGCTGCCGTACCTGGCTGGCGGTGGCCGCGCTGCGACTGGCCGCCGGGCAGCCGGTGGACGCGCCCGAGGTGGAGGCGGCCGTGGACCGGGCGCACCACCAGTGGGGCCGTATCGACACCCTGTCCCCGGCCCGTGAACTGGCCCCGACGCTCACGGACCTGCGCACCCGCGTCCCCGGCCGCCGAGAAGGCGCCCTGGACCACATCCGGCAGCAGCTGAGGCACCTTGAGGATGCCCAGATCGCCGAGAACACGGCGAACCGGCAGACCGCGGCACGCGCGACGGCCCCGGCGGCCCGCTGACCGAGCGGACACCCCGTACAACCCCTGCCCCGCACCCCGTACGACCCCTACCCCTTCGGTATCACCCGAACAGCCCCACCCCACGGGCCCCCGCCGCCCCACCCTGCTATCCACGAAACGTAGGGGGGCGCTGCACCGCTGGTCCGAGCTTCGGGAAACGAACGAAGGATGTGCCGCCCATGGCAACCACCACGCTCGCCATCAACTTCACCCAGGGACTGAACGACGCCTGGTCCAAGGTCGCGCAGTTCGTGCCGAAACTCGTCGGCTTCCTCGTCATCCTCGCCATCGGCTGGTTCGTGTCGAAGATGATCGCGCGGGTCCTCGACCGTGTGCTGCGCAAGGTCGGCTCGGAGAGGCTCGCGGACCGGGCGGGGGCGGACCGGTTCCTGCGGGACTCGAAGTACGACATGACCGGGATCATCTGCAAGATCGTCTACTACGCGCTGATGCTGGTCACGCTCCAGCTCGCGCTCGGCGTCTTCGGCACCAACCCGGTCAGCACGATGATCAACGGCATCGTGGCCTGGCTGCCGCGCGGCATCGTCGCCGTGGTCCTCGTGGTCGTAGCGATGGCGATCGCCAACGCGGTCCGGTCGATCGTCGGCAGCGCGCTGTCGTCGATGTCGTACGGCCGCACGCTCGCGACGGTCGTGTGGGCCTGCATCCTCGCGCTCGGCGTGATCGCCGCGCTCGGCCAGGCGGGCATCGCGACGACGGTCACCCAGCCGGTGCTGTACGCGGCACTCGCGGCCGGGGCGGGCATCCTGATCGTCGGGGTCGGCGGCGGGATGATCGGCCCGATGCGCCAGCGGATGGAGCGGCTGCTGACGACCGCCGAGCGCGAGACCACCCGGGCCCGGGACAGCGTCACCGCGTACCAGTCCGGGCGGCAGGACGCGATGACCAACCAGCCGGTCCAGGAGCGCACCGACCAGGACATGTGAGCCGGACGAGGACCGTCCGGTACCTGAGTACTACGGGTACCGGACGGCCCTCACGCGTGTGCTCAGCCCGCCCCGTAGGGGTCGAAGGGGATGCCGCTCGGCTTGGCCTTGTCCAGGTGGCCGTTGAACTTGCTGTCCTGGAGGGGGAAGTTGGCGTTGCCCCAGTCGGAGTCGTTCATGATGGTCTGCAGGTTCTTCGACGGGTCCTTGCTGGCCGGGAAGTGGTCCCAGCTGACCAGCGCCGGGTGGTCCCAGCCGCCGTCGGGCCAAGCCTCCGGCACCTCACCGGACTTGGCGAAGCGGAAGGCGTGGGTGGAGGCGCCGTCCTTGTGGTAGACGATCTTGGCGTGCGCGCCGTCCATCGGCGCCTGGTCCACCGGGATCGTGTCGAACCCGCCGTGCCGCGAGGCCGAGATGTACGACGGCTGCGCGGCGCCCTGCTTCACCCAGACCACCACGCACTCCCAGTCGTGGCGGTGGCCGAGCCCCGAGATGCCGGTCGGGTCGGCCTGGTCCTTCTCGAAGTACAGGGTGTAGATGATCCCGCACCAGCCGTTGTTGCACTTGGCCCGCGCGTAGGTGTTCGCGTTGCCGAGGTGGTCCGTGCGACAGCCGCCGCCTATCGAACCGGTGGGCTTCAGACCGCCGTTGAGGTTGCCCCACAGGTCGATCGCCGCCGCCGGGAGGCAGCCGTCCGAGTCGTAGTCGAAGTACGGCTGGAACGTTCTCTGGAACGATGTCGAACTCTCGGGAAGATTAGACAAGTTGGGGGCGGCGGAGGCCGTTCCGGCGGTGAGGCCGACCGCGAGGGACGTGGTCGCGGCGGCGACGAGCGCGGCCTTGGTGAAGCGCTTGTACTCCAGGAACACGGGTGGTTCTCCATGTGCTCGGGGGGCGTTTCAGCGGTGCTGAAGTGACCCTGACAGCACAGAAGTTGAGCGTGCAAGCGCTTGCTGTGAATTGTCCCTTACGGGTTTTCCACGAGCAGATGATGCTCCCGGACCAGCCAGGTGATGGCGGTCAGCCGGCACACCGCGTAGTCGTAGCCCACGGGTTCGCGCCAGTCGAGTTCGTCGAGGGCGTCCAGGAAACCCAGGGCGTAGTCCGCGAGGTCCTCGCGGTGCGGCGGGCGGGGGATCAGGCCCGCGTGGTTCGCCTCCAGCCGGTCGCGCAGTTCCGCCACGTGCTGGTCGACCGCGGCCGCGAAAGCGGGCTCGAACGCGAACTCCGCGAAGCGCGGGGCGTACGAGCTGCTGATGCGGGCCAGAGGGGACATTTCTCCACGGTAAGGGTGGAGAGGGTGGATTTCGGAGGGGGTGGCGGCGTGATTCCGGCCACCCGGCAGCGGCCGTCCGGC
>DATCQX010000990.1:0-3203 GCA_036569285.1 Streptomyces sp. | reverse complement strand
GGTGGGGTGTGGTTGCCCGTAGCTTGGGCGAGGGGTGGGTGGGGGCAGAGTGTGACTGGGGCGGAGGAGGGGGCGTGGGTGCGGGGCGGATGGGTGTAGGTGGAGGGCGGTGGTTGAGCCGGGTGTGGGTGGGTGAGCGCGGGTTGTGGTGGGGCGTTCGCTTGGGTTTCCGCGCTTCCTGAAGGGCTTCGGGTGCGGTGCCGTCGTGGGATGCCGTGTCCGTGCGGTGGGAGGCGTAGGGCAGATCCAGGCCTGTTGTTTTGGGGTGGCTCAGGGGGTTCTCAGCCATTTTTCTCTCAGGGTCGCCAGTATCGCTATGGAGACCGTCAGGAGGACCAGGCTCAGGGCCATTGCTGAGGCGGGGTTGTTCTGGAGGGCCAGGTACACCGCTAGGGGCATGGTTTGGGTTTTGCCTGGGAAGTTGCCGGCGAAAGTGATGGTGGCGCCGAATTCGCCGAGGGCTCGGGCCCAGGCCAGGACTGCGCCTGCGGCGATGCCGGGGGTGATCAAGGGGAGAGTTATGCGGCGGAAGGCTGTGAAAGGGGTGGCGCCCAAGGTGGCGGCGGCTTCTTCGTAGCGGGGGTCTGCTGCTCTCAGGGTGCCTTCTACGCTGATGACCAGGAAGGGCATGGCGACGAAGGCTTCGGCTATCACCACGCCTGTCGTGGTGAAAGGGAGGGTGACACCGAACCAGGTGTCCAGCCATTTGCCCGCCACGCCGTTGCGGCCGAAGGCCATGAGGAGGGCTACTCCGCCTACTACCGGGGGGAGGACCAGGGGGAGGGTCACCAGGGCTCTGAGGAGGGCTCTGCCGGGAAAGTCGGCCCTGGCCAGGAGCCAGGCCAACGGGACGCCGATGAGGAGGCTGACCGCTGTCGCGGCTGTGGCGCACAGGAGGGACAGGCGGAGGGCTTCCCAGACCTCGGGGGCGGTGAGGAGGGTGGGGAGGCTGCGCCAGGGGGTGCGGATGAGGAGGGAGAGGAGGGGGAGCAGGAGGAAGGTCACGCCCAGGAGGGCGGGGAGGAGCAAGGGGAGGGGGACGGCGGTGCGAGGGCGCTTGGGGTTCGTCACCGTGGGTCCTCCCTGGGGTGCCTCGGTCGTCACGGCTGGAGGAAGCCCGCCTCCGACAGTGTCTTCTGCCCCTCGGCCGACCGCACCAGGGCGATGAACTCCTTGGCCGCCGCGGCGCTGGGGGCGTCCTTGAGGAGGACGATCGGGTAGTCGTTGACCGCCTGGGACGACTCGGGGAAGTCGACGCCCTGGACCCTGGTGCCCGCGGCATGGACGTCCGTCTTGTAGACGAGGGCCGCGTCCGCCTCCTTCAGCTCGACCTTGGTGAGGGCGGACTTGACGTCCTGCTCGTACGACACCGGCGTGACCTTGACGCCCGCGGCGGTGAGGATCTTGTCGGCGGCGGAGCCGCAGGGGACCGACTTGTCGCAGAGGACGACCTTGAGGCCCTGCTTGGTGAGGTCCTTCAGCCCGTTGATCTTGGCGGGGTTCCCCGGCAGGGTGGCGATCTCCAGCCGGTTGCGGACGAACGTCACCGGCGCCGTCGCGTTGTCCTTCTTGTCGGTCACGATGGCCATGGTCTTGGCGCTGGCCGCGGCGAACACGTCGGCCGGGGCGCCGCCCGTGATGCTCGCGGCGAGGCTGTCACTGCCGGCGAAGTTGAAGGCGACCTTGGTGCCGGGGTGGGCCGCCTCGAACTGCTTGCCCAGCGCGGTGAACGTCTCCTTCAGGGAGGCGGCGGCGAAGACGGTGACCGTGCGGCTCGACCCCGAGCCGGTGGAGTTGCCCGAAGAGGAGGAGCACGCGCTGAGCGCCAGCAGCGCGGCGGCCCCGGCGCCGGTCACCCGGAGCAGCCGGCGGAGGCGGGGCGAGGGGCGGGTCATCACGGGGCGCTCCTTGAGGACGGTTCGGCGGACGGCCGTGATGATGATACTGCCGCATATGCGAGGCGTAAGTCTCCTGTCACATCGCATGAGCTGGGCAGAAGCTCGATCCAGTTGGTATGTGCGTTCCTCCTGGCGGCTCAGGTTCGGTCGATGTGGACGTTCGTCGACTTGACCCGTGCCGTCGCCTCCATGCCCACTTCGAGGCCGAGTTCCTCCACCGCCTCCCGGGTCAGCAGGGAGACCAGCCGGTGCGGGCCAGCCTGGATCTCGACCTGGGCTGCGACGTCGCCGAGCTTCACGGCCGTCACGATGCCGGAGAAGGCGTTGCGGGCGGAGGTGTGCGACGGGGTCTCGTCGTCGCCGTCCGCCTTGGCCAGTTCGACGGAGAACGCGGCCAGGTCCGCGCCGTCGACCAGGCGCCGTCCGGTGTCGTCGCGGTGGGTGGTGAAGCGGCCCGCGTCGGCCCAGCGGCGTGCGGTGTCGGGGCTGACGCCCAGGAGGCGGGCTGCCTGGCCGATCGTGTAGGAGTGCATGCGGTCACGATAGGTCTCGGAGCATCCCTGACGCCTTGAGCACCGCCTTCGCCGTCTCGCCGTCGATCTCGTGGGCCAGGCGGGCCAGTACGTCCGTCCCCTGCCGCAGGGTGCCGGCGGCGCGGGAGCGGCGGACGCCGGTGTCGAGTGCGTGCCACAGCAGGGGGCTGCCGGTCAGGACGCGGGGGTCGAGCTGGAGGCGGGTGCCTCGGGCGTCGCGCAGGATCAGGTCGGCACAGAGGCCGCTGTGCTGCCGTACGGAGACGAGTTCGTCGGTGTGCAGGACACGGTGGTGGAGCGGGCCTCGGGAGGAGAGGCGGCCGGGGGAGGCGGTGACGTGGTCGGGGAGGAGGATCAGGAGGAGGGCCGCCGCGAGGGCGAGCCACAGGGCCGCGCGCGGGGCGGTCAGGGTGCCGGCGTCCCAGTCGGTCAGGAGCGCCAGCGCGGCGAAGGTCAGCGAGCAGGCCGCGGCGAACCGGGCGCGGGCCCGCCAGTGACGGTCGTCGGTGTACGGGGGCATGCCTCGACGGTAGGCGGCGCCGACGGCGTCGTCCGCGCCCTTGATGTGGTTCTGACGTGCTTCCTGCGGTTTTTTGACGGGATCAGCCCGTGTGGACCCTCGGGCGGCGTGCGCGGTCGGGTTCGGCCTCGCGCAGGACCTCGCGGGTGACGGGGGCGACCTCGCCCTGGCCGAAGAGGAAGAAGCGCAGGAAGTTGGTGAAGGGGCCGCCCTCGGTCCACTCGAAGTAGATGTGCGGGGTGCAGCCGGTGG
>DATCQX010000989.1:0-2809 GCA_036569285.1 Streptomyces sp. | reverse complement strand
GATGTAGTAGGCGTCCCCCTTGGACACGGTTCCGAAAGCCGCGGTCCCCACCGCCGGGAATCGGAAGTCCACCTGGAAACCCAGGGCGTTCTTGTAGAAGTCGAGCATCTTGTCGACGTCGCTGGTGTACAGGTTCGGCTGCCCGTAACGGGCCGCGGCGACCGCGGCGACCGGCGCCGTGTGCTGCGCCTTCGGCTCGGCCACGGCGCTGCCGACACTGTTCAGGCCCACCAGCAGCAAGGCGGTCACGCCCGTGCTCGCGGCCCATCTACGCGCGTTCGACGACGTCCTCATCGGTCACTCCTCGTGCTCTGTGATGTGCAGAGCACGATTGAGTCAGACAGTGGCCGATTCTTGCTTGCGGGAGGCTCGCACACCACTCGAACGAGTGCACCGAGCCCCCGGGCGTGCGCATCGAGCCCTCTTCAACTTCCTTTCCAGCGCGGGCGTTCACGGTGGCGACGGCATTCCGCCCCGCTACCGCGTCCCGGGGGGACGCAGAGATTGGAGATCTCATGCGCGACTCCACGCAGATCCTCGTCATCGGGGGAGGCCCCGCCGGCTCCACGGCGGCCGGCCTGCTGGCCAAGGAGGGCTTCGAGGTCACGCTGCTGGAACGGGACAGGTTCCCGCGCTACCACATCGGCGAGTCGATCCTCCCGTCCTGCCGGCCGATCCTCGAACACCTCGGTGTCTGGGACAAGGTGAACAGCCACGGCTTCCAGCCCAAGGGCGGCGCCTACTTCTTCTGGGGCCCCGAGGAGTGGGAGGTCAACTTCGGCGGCCTCGGCGCGGACGGCACCAACGCCTGGCAGGTCGTGCGCTCCGAGTTCGACGAGATCCTCCTGCGGCACGCCGCCGAACTCGGCGTGACGGTCGTCGAGGAGACCACCGTCAAGGAGGTCCACTTCGAGGACGGCCGCCCCGTCGCCGCCAGTTGGGCCGGCACCAAGGACCCCTCCCGCTCCGGCCGCATCACCTTCGACTACGTCATCGACGCCTCCGGACGCACCGGCCTCATCGCCGCCCGCCAGCAGAAGAACCGGCAGTACCACGAGGTGTTCCAGAACGTCGCCGCCTGGACCTACTGGAAGGGCGTCAAACGCCTCGACCGGGGCCCCGACGGCGCCATCGCGGTCTGCTCGGCACCCGACGGCTGGTTCTGGGTGATCCCCCTGCACGACGGGACGACCAGCGTCGGCCTCGTCACCGGCCGGGACATCTTCAACGAGAAGAAACGCCTCCAGGGCGGCATCCAGGAGGTGTACGACCAGGTCATCACCGAGTGCCCGCAGGTCGCCGGGCTCCTGGAGGGGGCCGAGCAGGTCGCCGGGATGAAGGTCGAGCAGGACTACTCGTACACCGCCGAGAAGTTCTGCGGCCCCGGCTACCTCCTCAGCGGCGACGCCGCCTGCTTCCTCGACCCCCTGCTCTCCACCGGCGTCCACCTCGCCACCTACAGCGGCATGCTCAGCGCCGCCGCCCTCGGCAGCGTCCTGCGCGGCGAGGTGGCCGAGGACGAGGCGTGGGACTTCTACCAGACCGTGTACCGGCACGCCTACGAACGTCTCCTCGTCCTCGTCTCCGTCTTCTACGAGAGCTACCGGGGCAAGGAGCACCACTTCTACAACGCCCAGCGCCTCACCCAGGGCCAGCGCGACAGCCTCAACCTCCAGGAGGCCTTCAACCGCATCGTCACCGGCATCGCCGACATGGACGACGCGCAGGACGTCTACGCCAGCGTCCACGCCCACCTCAACGGCGCCACGAGCGGAGACCCGAACCCCCTCGCCAACCTCAACAAGGTGCACGAGCAGAAGCAGGCCCCGATGAACCCGGCCAACGCCGTCGGTGGCCTGTACCTCACATTCGGGCCGAAACTGGGCCTGCGCCGCGCCGAAGGGACGCAGAGCCGATGACCCCCGACGACCTCACCAAGATCAGCGGACTCGCCCACAGCTTCACCGTCTCCAAGCTCCTCCTCAGCGCCGTCGAACTCGGCGTCTTCACCGCCCTCGCGCACACCGTCGAAGGCAGCGCCGAGACCGAGGAACTCCGCGCCGCGACCGGCCTGCACGCGCGCGCCGCCACCGACTTCTTCGACGCCCTCGTAGCCCTCGGCCTCCTGGAGAAGGAGGAGGGGCGTTACCGCAACAGCCCCCTCGCACAGAACCATCTGGTGCGCGGCGAGAACTTCAAGGGCGGTTTCCTCGACGGCGCGAACTACGTCCTCTACCCCGCCTGGGGCCGCCTCACCGAGGCCCTGCGCACCGGGAAACCGCAGGCCGAGGGCGACTTCGAGGCGATGCTCGACGACCCCCGCGCCCGGCAGACGTTCCTCGCCATGCAGGACGCCCTCAGCGCACCCCTCGTCCCGCAGCTCCTCGACGCCCTCGACCTCACCGGGTACACCACCCTCGTCGACGTCGGCGGAGCGCGCGGCAACCTCGCGGGGCTCATCCTCCAGGCCCGCCCGAACCTCACCGCCCGCGTCTTCGACCGCCCGCAGAACGCCGAGCCGTGCGCCGAGCACGCGAAGACCCTCGGTGTCGAGGGCCGTCTCGACTTCACCGGCGGCGACTTCTTCGCCGACCCCCTGCCCGCCGCCGACGTCGTCGTCATCGGCCACGTCCTCGCCGACTTCTCCGTCGACGAGCGCAAGCAGCTCGTGGGCAAGGCGTACGACGCCGTCGCGCCCGGCGGGGCGCTGCTGGTGTACGACCCGATGCCGGGCGACGAACCGCACCTGCCCGCGCTGGTGTCCAGCCTGCACATGCTGGTGATGACCCCGGCGGGGGCGGGCTACCAC
>DATCQX010000988.1:0-17703 GCA_036569285.1 Streptomyces sp. | reverse complement strand
AGGCGGGAGGGCGGCGGCCGGAGACGTCTGCGCGAGAAGCATCCCGGCCTGGTACCGGCCCTGCTGGCGCTGGTCGAGCCCGACCAGCGGGGCGATCCGGAGTCGCCGCTGCTGTGGACGACGAAGTCGACGCGGAAGCTGGCCGGTGAGTTGACCGCCCAGGGATTCCGGGTGGGGTCCGACACGGTCGCAGCCCTGCTGAAGGAGGAGGGCTTCTCCCTGCAGGGCACCAGCCGGACCACCGAGGGAGCCCGTCATCCGGACCGGGACGCTCAGTTCCACCACATCAACGGCCAGGTCCGGGAGTTCACCGGAGCCGGTGAACCCGTGATCAGCGTGGATGCCAAGAAGAAGGAAGTGCTGGGCGACTACGCGGTCATCGGGCGGGAGTGGCACCGCAGCGGTGAACCGGTAAGGGTACGGGCCCATGATTACCCTGAGAAGAACGCGCAGAAGGCCGTCCCGTACGGGATCTACGGCCTGTCCGCGGACACCGGCTGGGTGTCGGTGGGCTGCGACGGCGACACCTCCGCGTTCGCGGTGGCCACGCTCCGGCGCTGGTGGGACGGCGAAGGCCGGCACCGCTACCCGCACGCGACCCGTCTGCTGATCACCGCCGACGCCGGCGGCTCGAACGGTTACAGGGTGAAAGCATGGAAGAAGGAACTCGCGGACTTCGCCCTCGATACGGGCCTGGCCGTGACGGTCTGCCACTTCCCTCCCGGCACTTCGAAGTGGAACAAGATAGAGCACCGGCTCTTCTCGCGCATCAGCACGAACTGGCGCGGACGCCCGCTGACCAGCCATGAGGTCGTCGTCAACACCATCGGTGCGGTCACCACGAACACGGGCCTGACGGTCCACGCCGAGTTCGACCCCGGCCGATACCCCACCGGCGTCACCGTCTCCGACGACGTCATGGAACGCCTCCCGCTCACCCCCCCCACGAGTGGCACGGCACCTGGAACTACACGCTGCGTCCGGAACCGCTCGCCCCACCGGTTCCGCCGCTGCCACGCGATACGTCGTTCGGCCGGTTCCCACCCGGGGACAAGACGCCCGCCTGGCTCCGGCACCCCAGTCTCACCGGCCTGGAACCCGCAGCATTCGATGACCCCGTCATCCGCTACCGCGCCTACCTCGCCGAACACCCCCCGATCCTGCTTCCCGGTAAACGCCCCGACGGCGGTCCCGGCGCAGGCGGCCGGCGCCTGTCCGCCGCCGACCAACTTGTTGTCCACCTTCTGAAAAACCGCTGGTCCATGGCACAGGCACCCCTTGCCGAGGCGACTGGCCTGTCCAAGAACAGGATCGGTGCCACCCTCCGGGAAACCACCCCCGCTCTCGCCGCCCTCGGCCAAACGATTCCCACCGACCCCCTCACCGTGACCACGGCCCGACAACTCGCCGCCATCGCCGGACACGACCTCAGACCCGAGTAACCCCCATCAAGATCGGGAAGTTATTTTTCGCCGGTTCCCTGCCGAGGCCAGCAGCATCATCGCGCGCCGGTAACGCACCGAGCTGGTACTTCCCCGGCGCACGATCTGCTGCAGCTTCTGCCCTTCCTGGTCGGTCAGTCTGCGCACCCGCACAGGCTCAGCCACCACACCTCCAGCAGTCGGAACGGACGTCCCTGCCGCTCCAATCGCCAACCCGGCGAACCTTCCCGGTCAGAGCGCTAGTGTGCTGCGCCAGAAATCCTGAGGATTAGTAAGTACCCTGTTGGCATGTCGCATCCCGGGCCTTCTGCTGTGGAGATCACGCTGTCCGAGGCCGAGCGTGCCGAGTTGGTGCGCCGGACGGAACTGACACACCGGCGCTCGGCCGAGAAGGCCCGCATCATCCTCGCGTGCGCTGACGGCATGTCAAACGCGAGTGTCGCGCGGCTCGTCGGGGTCCAGGCCAGGACGGTCGGCAAGTGGCGTCGGGCGTTCGCCGCGGAGCGGATGGCTGGGCTTGAGGACGCCGGCTGGATCGGCCGGCCGAAGGCCGACCTGGTCTTGGACGATGCCGAACGGAGGCAGTTGACGCAGTGGGCGCGCCAGGCGAAGACCGCCCAGTTCCTCGCTTTGCGGGCCAGGATCGTGCTGCGTTGCGCGGAGGGCGGGACGAACCAGCAGGCCGCGGCCGACCTCGGCATCGACCGGTCGACCGTGGACCGCTGGCGGGCCCGGTTCATTGCCAAGCGCCTCGATGGTCTGCAGGACGAGCCGCGCTCGGGCCGGCCACCTTCGATCCTCCTCGACCAGGTCGAGGAGGTCGTCGTGGCCACCCTGGAGTCGCTCCCGGGCCGAGACACGCACTGGTCACGGGCCTCGATGGCCCAGCGCACCGGCCTGTCGAAGTCGACGATCGGACGGATCTGGAAGCGGTTCGACCTCAAGCCGCACCTGCAGGATGCCTTCAAGCTGTCCACCGATCCGCAGTTCGTCGCCAAGGTCGTCGACGTTGTCGGCCTGTACCACAACCCGCCCGAGAAGGCGGTCGTGCTCTGCGTGGACGAGAAGTCCCAGATCCAGGCGCTGGACCGGTCCCAGCCGGTGCTGCCGATGATGCCGGGCATGCCCGAACGCCGCACCCACGACTATCTGCGGCACGGCATCACCAGCCTGTTCGCCGCCTTCAACATCGCCGACGGCACCGTCATATCGGCACTGCACCGCCGCCACCATGCGATCGAGTTCAAGAAGTTCCTGGTCCGGATCGACAAAGCGGTGCCCGCCGGGCTCGACGTGCACCTCGTCTGCGACAACTACGCCACCCACAACACCGCCGAGATCAAGACGTGGCTCGGCAAACACCCCCGCTTCCACGTCCACTTCACCCCCACCGGCTCCTCCTGGATGAACCAGGTCGAGCGGTGGTTCGGCCTGCTCACCGACAAGCTCATCCGCCGCGGCGTCCACACCTCCGTGAAGGCACTGGAGAACGACATCACCGCATGGATCAACACCGGGAACGAGAACCCACGGCCCTTCACCTGGACCAAAACGGCCGACGAGATCCTCAACTCCCTCGCCGACTACCTCACCAAGGTCGGAACCACCGGCCAGAAAACAGAGTAAAACTAATCCTCAGGATTTCTGGCGCAGCACACTAGTTGTGCACTGGGAACGGATCTTGGAGCCCTCGCCGGGATCGGCCCGAAGCCCTCTGGGCTGGACAGGGAACGGGACGGTGGTCACGATGAGTGACTCTGTGAACGGCCGTCCGGATCTCCAGCGTCGGATAGAGGATCTCGACGTCTGGGTCCGCACAGCGTGCGCTCCCGTGGTCGCCGGAGTCGCCGCGTACGCCTCGTACGTCCACCAGCGGGAGTTCGCGTTGCAAGGCGGGGCGGACCACATCAGCGCCTCATTGTGGCCGCTGTCCGTGGACGGCTTGCTTCTGCTGGCTACAGTCGGCCTGCTGAAGCCCGCCCGGACTGGGGCGCGTCGGGCGCGAGCGGCGGTCTGGTCGACGTTTCTGCTGGGGATCGTGGTCTCTCTGGCGGCGAACATTGCGGCCGCTCCGGCGTTGGAGTGGCAGCCGGTGCTGGTGGCGGGCTGGCCCCCGGTCGCGCTGCTGCTGTCGGTCGAACTCCTGGTGCACCGTACCGATCCGGTTGCCCGTGAGACCGAGGCTCTTCAGGAGGGCGCCGATCTGCTGTTGTCCCAGGCGCGGGTGCTTGATGCCCGTCACCGGGAGCGTCATCAGCGTCCCGTCTCGGCTGAGACCCTTCGGAAGGAACTGCGGGTGGGGGTGCGGCGTTCCCGGCAGTTGGCCGCGATGGTCAGGGGTAGCCCAAACGGCGATGGCACTGGTTGAGCTTCCGCCAACGGAGTGGAGATGCGGCAATGAGCCCTTTCAGCGTTGCCTCTCCAGAGTGAGGACGGCTTTGGCGATGACGGCCATGAGGTTGGGGCTGCAACGCGCTCTGTGGAAGATCCGCCAGGACTTCAGTCGAGCGACTCCGCGTTCGACGGGCGCCCGGGCCGCGGACAGGGCCCGGTTGATGGTCCGCCCGGTGGGGGTGAGTTCGCCGTTGGGCGGGCGGCGCTTGGCGGTGGTGCCCCAGTCTCCGGCTCCGATGTAGGCCATGTCGGCGAGGATCGGTACGCCCTGACGCTCACAGATTCGGATGATCTTGTGGGTGCGGGCGGCCGTCAGGTCGTGGGTCCGGCCCGGCAGCGGCGGCGACAGCCACAGGATCTCCCCGGCCGGATCTGTGACGACCTGCACGTTCACTTCGTGCCGTTTGTGTTTGGAGGAGTAGTCGGCCTGCCCGTCGCCGACCCGGTCGCACTCGGCGACGGTGCCGTCCGGGAGCGCGTAGTCGGGGTCCGCCTCACGCAGCGCCTTCAGCAGGCCCGGCGCCTTGTCCGCCAGGTGCCGGACGACTGTCGTGACGTAGGCGTGGGCGGTGCCGACCGATATGCCGAAGCCCGCGGCGAGCTGCGTGAGGGTGTCGTGCCGCCGGAGGTAGACCAGGGCAACGAGAGCACGCTGGTGCGGCGGGAGCTTGCAGCGACGGTCACCCTCACGGGTGACGATGAGCATGGTTACCCACTCGACCACAGCGTGAGGCAGGTCGAGTGCGGCAGGATATGGGACCAACGAGGCTCCCGAGCTGCTGAGTTGAGACGTCGAACACCTCTCTCCACGGAACGGGAGCCTCGTGTGTTGCGGGTGCCGGCCTCGTCACCCATCCGGTGGCCGCTCTGAAAGAGCTCAATGACCTGTGGCTGGCTAAAGGCGTAAGGAGATCGAAAGCGCCTTCGGCCGCAGGTTTGAGTCCTGGGCAGGAGCCACAAAACATGGCTGGTAGTGGGCGCGGCGCCGACCTGCGTATCTGTGCCGCGGTGGCCGTCTTGGGGCGGAGCCGGGTGATCCCGCTTGTGCCGGGTGGGAATGCGTGACCTGTCGAAGCACCGGGGGCGAGATGCATGTGCGCGGGTTCGAACTCTCGGCGGGGGACTTGGGGCATGGGAACGGGGCACGTCGATCCCCGGGGAGTGCGGTTGGTCGTTCAGGCGGTGGTTTCGGTGGGCCGATAGGAGCGTGGCGCGGCGGCCGTCGGCGGACGCTGCTGGCAGACGCGGCAAACGGCGTTTGAAGCGCCGCGAGTTGCTTCCGTGAACTACACGGCACCCCTTCCACTTGTGAACGTCCAGCAGGCCATAAACGGTACTTGTGATGCTTGACACCCTTGACCTGCGCGTTTGTCGCGCACATGATCCTGAAAGCTTCACATAAGAATAGGTTAAGGAAACGGGTGGGGTGTGGTTTCACGAAGACGGCGGCCGGGCTGGCGTCAGGCGGTGCGGATCGGGACGATGGCTGCGGCGCTTCTCGGAAGTGCGGTGCCGGTTGTCGGAGTTGGGGTCGCTTCGGCTGCAACGAACGATGGAACGGCAGCCGTAGCGGCCGGCGGTACTGCGGAGTCGGAAGCGATCGCCCGCGCAGCGGATGCTGGTGAGCGAGTGGTCGTGGACTCGGCCACCACCGAGTCGTCTCAGGTTTTTGCCAACCCGGACGGCACCTTCACGCAGGAGATGAACGCGGCTCCGGTCCGTGCCAGGAGGGACGACGGCTCCTGGGCTCCTCTCGACACCACCCTCGTGCGCGAGGCCGACGGTTCGGTGCGCGCGAAGAACACAACGGCTGACCTCACCTTCTCGGGCGGTGGCGACGGGAAGGGGCTGGTCACGCTTGAGGAGAAGGGGCACGAGCTGCGGCTCGGCTGGCCCACCGCACTCCCCGAGCCGCGACTCGACGGCGCGACCGCCACGTACGCCGACGTCCTCCCTGATGTCGATCTGAAGCTGACCGCGCTGAATTCCGGCTATACCTCGGTGCTCGTGGTGAAAACGGCGGAGGCGGCCAAGAACCCGGCGCTCGCGACGATCAGAATGGCGGTCGGAGGCAGTGGCCTGGAGGTCGCTCCAACGGCCGACGGCGGTTTTGTCGCGCGTGATGACGATGGCTCCCCCGTCTTCGAGAGCCCGGTGGGCCGGATGTGGGACTCGGCCGGTGACGCTCCGGCCGCAGGTGTCACCACGCAGCTCGCCCGCGCCATTCCCTTGGCCGATACCGGAGCCCGTGCCGAAACGAAGAGTGAAGAAACGATTCGCCAGCCTTCCCCGGAAGGCGAGCCGAGTTCCGCGGAGGCCCCCGGCAACGGTGACGCGGTTGCAGAGCTCCCACTGAAGGTCACGGAAACCGCGCTGGAGGTCACGCCTGATCCAGCCCTGCTGCACGGCAAGGACACGGTCTTCCCGCTCTACATCGACCCGCCGACCAAGGGCATCGCACTGGGCGACTGGACGGCCCTGGCGTCCAACGGCACCAAATACTGGGAATTCGACGGGGACAAGGGTGTCGGGCGCTGTTCCAACTACGCCGGCTATCTCTGCTCCAACACCCCATACACCCAGCGGATGTACTTCGAGTACCCGCTCTCGTCGATCCACGGCAAGAAGGTCCTGGACGCGACGTTCGAGGTGTACCAGGTGTGGACGTTCTCCTGCGAGGCGCACCGGTACGACCTGAGCCATGTGAACAAGGGCATCTCCTCCAGCACGACCTGGTCGACCCGCCCAGCGGCGGACGACCTGATGGGCGACCGCGACGTGGCCTTCGGGCGCGGCACTCTGTGCAGCCCTTCGCAGCCGGCGAACTGGGTGCGTTTCAGCGACAACGTGGGCATGGAGACGGATGAGAATCTGACGACGACTCTGGCCACCCACGCGGCGAACAAGTCGGCGGGGATCACTTTCTCGCTGACCGCGCACGACGAGTCGGACGCGGGGGCCTGGGCGCGGTTCCGCAATGACGCGAAGCTGTCGGTGACGTACGTCTCCTACCCGGACAGGCCGACCGCCTACGGTGTCCAGCAGGGCACCACGGGACGGGCCTGCAACGCCTCCACGCTGCCCTTCGCCACCAGCGACACGACGCCGAAGATGCTGGCGGCGGTGCAGTCGGTCGACGGCGCCAATGCCCAACTCCGTGCCATGTTCGAGGTGTGGAAGGCCGACGGCTCCAGCCGCGCCTGGTCTGTGGCGTCGCCGGACGGTGCATGGGTGGCCGACAACGCGGTCCGCGACGCGTCCACGAGTGTGCTGCCCGCGCAGACGGACTACCGGATGCGGGTCAAGACGCAGGCGTACTACAAGACGGACCGGGGTGTCACCGGCGTCCTGGACTCGGGCTGGTCGGGCTGGTGCTATTTCCGGGTCGACACCGACTCACCGCCGCCCCCGGTCGTGACCAGCTCCGACGGCGTCTATCAGCCGGCCGCGACCAACCCTGCCGCGGGCGGCGTAGGTACTCCGGGCAAGTTCACCTTCACCCCGGCGGACACCAACCCCACCACGCCCGGCATCCAGTCGGACGTCGTCAGCTACCGGTGGAAGCTGAACAGCGGCGTGGTCTCCGCGCCGATCGCCGTGTCCAAGGGCACGGCGACCACTCAGACGATCGCGCCGAACCAGGCTGGTGAGAACACCGTCCAGGTCTGGGGCTACGACGCCGCCGGACACAGTTCGCTCACCGGCTACTACAGCTTCCTGGTGAAGGGCGCTGAGAAGCCCTCGGGAATCTGGCACTTGGACAACGGCCTCACCGACTCCACGACTGCTACTCAGCATCCGCTGACCTCCTCGGGGGCCACCTGGGACACGCTGGCCCGCAGTGGCTCCGGCGCGGCAAAACTCAACGGCACCAGCGCCTACCTCAGCACCTCCGCAGCGGTACTGGACACCACCAAGTCCTTCACCGTCTCGGCCTGGGCACGCCTGACGAAAAAGGACGTCAACTACACCGTTCTGTCCCAGGCGGGCACCAATGCCTCCGGATTCCAGCTGTACTACTCCAGCGCGTACGACGCCTGGATCTTCAACCGTCACCAGACCGACGTCACCGCTCCCGTCATCGTCCGCTCGATCGGCACCAAGCCACCGGTCCTGAACGCCTGGACTCATCTGGCAGGGGTGTACGACGCTGCGGCGCAGACTCTCCAGCTGTACGTCAACGGCGTCCCGCAGGGCGATCCGGTCTCGTTCACCGCTCCGTGGAAGGCTTCCGGCGGCCTCCAGGTCGGGCGGCTGTGGTACACGGCTGCCGGCAAGGAAAACTTCTCCGGAACCATCGACGAGGTCAAGGTCTGGTCCCGCGCACTCGCGGACACCGAGATCGCCCATGACGCCTGGCTGGAGGACGAGGATCTCGACGACGGCACCGCCGGTGACCCGGTTCCCGCGCTCGTCGCCAAATGGGACGCCACCGACGTGGCCGGCGCGACCGGCAGCACGGTGAAGGACACCAGCGGCTTCGGCCGCAACCTCACCCTCAACGGGGCGGCGCTCACGCAGGTCACCACCGGTGACCCGGACATCGGCGAAGAGGTCACGACCCGCCAGACGATGACCCTCAACGGCACCAGCGCGTACGCCGCTGCCGCAGGCCCGGTCGTCGACGACTCCGGCTCGTTCACCGCCACCGCCTGGGTGACCCTGAACCCCGCCAAACTCGCCGACACCAGCAAGTCCTATGCGGTGCAGGTGTTCGGTCAGTCGGGAACCAGCCAGTCCTCCTGGGGAGTCTGGTACGAGCAGCCGGCCGGCAGCACCCAGGGCCGGTGGACGTTCGGCCGCCCCGACAAGGACGGAACCGGAGCCGCCTGGACCACGAGCGGGTCCACCGCGTTCGCCACGGCCCAGCTCGGAGTGCCGGTCATGCTGACCGTCGTCTACGACGCCCAGGCGGCAGCCGACCCCGAGGACGCCTCCAGGCTCGGTGCACTCAAGCTCTACGTCGACAGCGCCCTGATGGGCGACGAGGACGGCGTGCCGTACTCGGCTCCCTGGCAGGGCAGCGGAGCGTTCGAGATCGGCCGGACGAAGATCAACGGGGCTGCGGCGCGCTACTTCCCCGGAACGATCGACAGCGTCCGGGTATGGGCCGGAGCCACCTCCACCGACGTGATCGCCAACCGGCGCAACACCGAACAACAGCAGTAGGAGCAGGCACAGGCAGGGCGGGTCTCCCGACTCGCCCTGCCTCGCAGCCCTCCGAAACACCTTGCGTGCCCAGGTCGGTGCGCCGTCAGGATCCGGCGTGTCCGGGTGCCGATGTCGGCATCCGCATGCCTCTTTCCCCCTCTTTCAGAGAATCGGGACATCACCGTGTCTTCATCACCACCCTTCCGCAGACGTGTGCCAGGGGCGGTTCTGCGCCGCTGGCTCGGTCGTGGCGCGCTCGTCGCCTCCCTGTCCGTCCTTCCACAGATCGTGGTTCCTTCGGGATACGACTTCACCGCCCAGGCCCAGCCGTCGGCTGCCCGTAAACAGTTGGAGGACCGGCCCGACGCGAAGATCGACAAGGTGGGCGTGCTCAAGCCCGGCACGTCCAAGGCCCCGAAGGACAAAGCCGCGCCTGCGGCCCGCACGGCCCGCGAGCGGCTGAAGAAGGCCGCCTGGCCGACGCCCGGCAAGGCCACCGCAGAGGTCACCGCGACCGGCCGGACCACCGTCACCGCAGGTGGCCTGGACGTGGAACTGGCCCAGGAACCCTCGGGTTTCGCACCGAAGACGACCAACAGCGCGGCGAAGACGAGGGCTGCAGGCCCGGCCAAGAAGGTGAACCTCAGCGTCCACCCCCAGTCGGCCGCACAGAAGGCGGGCGTCAACGGCGTCCTGCTCACCCTCGCCCCGGCGAAGGCCGCGCCTGCTGGCACCGACCGGCTCAGGGTCTCCCTGGACTACTCCTCCTTCAGCGATGTCTACGGCGGCAACTTCGGCCCCCGGCTGCGCCTGGTGACACTCCCGGCATGCGCGCTGACCACCCCCCAGAAGAAGGCATGCCGCACCCAGACCCCGGTGCCAGGCGCGAACAACGACGCCACCTCCCGGACCCTGACCGCAAGCCTCGCCCCCCGCACCTCGATGCTGCTCGCGGCAGCGGCTGACAACTCGGGCGGCGGAAGCGACTACAGCGCCACCTCGCTCTCCCCGACCGCGACCTGGGAAGCCGGCGGCAGCACGGGCGACTTCACCTGGAACTACCCCCTGCGGGTACCCCCGGCAACCGCAGGCCCGTCCCCGAACCTGTCCATCTCCTACGACTCCGCTTCGGTGGACGGCCGCACAGCCGGCGAGAACAACCAGACATCGGTCGTCGGTGAAGGGTTCTCGATCACCGAGTCCTACATCGAGCGCAAGTACGCCTCCTGCAAGGACGACGGCCAGTCCGGCAAGGGCGACCTGTGCTGGAAGTACGCCAACGCCACCCTCGTCCTCAACGGCAAAGCCGTCGAACTCGTCAACAGCTGTGCCGAAAAAACGGCATGTGACGCCGCCGCCCTGTCACAGGCGTCCGGCGGCACCTGGAAGATGAAGAACGAGGACGGCAGCCGCGTCGAGCACCTGACCGGCGCCACCGGCAACGGCGACGACAACACCGAGTACTGGAAGGTCACGGACGCCTCCGGCACCCAGTACTTCTTCGGCAAGCAGAGGCTGCCCGGCTGGAGCGACAAGGGCACCACCGACACCGCCGACGACGACCCGGTCACCAACTCCGTATGGACGGTCCCGGTGTTCGGCGACGACTCGGGCGAACCCTGCTACAAGTCCACCGGCTTCGCCGACTCCTCCTGCAACCAGGCATGGCGCTGGAACCTGGACTACGTCGTCGACCCGCACGGCAACGCCTCCACCTACTGGTACGCCAAGGACACGAACTACTACTCCAAGAACGCCGACACCGCCGTCAACGGCACCGCCTACACCCGGGGCGGCTACCTCAACCGGATCGACTACGGCCTGCGCAGCGACCTGATCTACGCCAAGCCCGCCGCCCAGCAGGTCCGCTTCACCTACACCGAGCGCTGCGTCGTCACGAACGGCTGCTCCAGCCTCACCAAGGACACCAAGGCCAACTGGCCCGACGTGCCCTTCGACATGATCTGCGCGTCCGGCACCAAGTGCACCACCCAGATCGGCCCCTCCTTCTTCACCCGCAAACGCCTCACCGATGTCACCACCTCGGTGTGGACCGGCACCGGCACCACCCAACGGGACGTCGACACCTGGCACCTGGAACAGAGCTTCCCCGACACCGGCGATGCCTCCTCGCCGAGCCTGTGGCTGAAGTCCATCCAGAACACTGGCAAGGCGAACTCCACCGCCGCGGCCATGCCCCCGGTCGTCTTCGGCGGCATCCAGATGCCCAACCACGTCGAGGGCAGCGGTCCGGACACCCTGCGCTACATCAAGTGGCGTGTACGCACGATCAAGTCCGAGACCGGCTCGACCACCACGGTCAACTACTCCGACCCAGACTGCGTCTGGGGCAGCAGCATGCCGGCGAACATCGACAAGAACACCCGCCGCTGCTTCCCCGTCAAGTGGTCCCAGTCCGGAGCCGAACCGACCACCGACTGGTTCCACAAGTACGTCGTCACCTCGGTGTTTCAGGATGACCCCTACGGTCACGCCGACACCGGCGAGACCTACTACGACTACCAGGGCGGCGCAGGCTGGGGCTACGCCGACGACGAGGGCATCACCAAGGCATCGAACCGCACCTGGTCCCAGTGGCGCGGCTACGGCAAGGTCGTACAGACCGCCGGGGACTCCGAGGGGCCGCGCTCCAAGAAGTCCACCCTGTACATGCGCGGTCTGAACGGCGAGAAGGAACTCGACGGCACCGCACGCGTCGAGAAAGTCACCGACTCCACCGGCACCGCCCTCGACGACTCCCGCCAATACGCCGGCTTCGTCCGCGAGACTGTCGTCTACAACGGCGCCGAGGAACTCAGCGGCACCATCAACACGCCCTGGTCTTTCAAGACCGGCAGCCACACCTACAGTTGGGGCGCCACCGACTCCTGGATCGTCCAGGCAGGTGAGACTGCCACCCGCACCAAGACTTCCACCGGCACCCGTACGGTCAAGCAGAAGACGACGTACGACACCACGTACGGCATGCCGATGACTGTGGAAGACAGCGGTGACGCCGACAAGGACGGCGACGAGACGTGCGTGCGCAACAGCTACGCCCGCAACACCTCTGCCTGGCTGGTCAGTCTGGTCTCGCGCACCGAAACCTACTCGGTCTCCTGCAAGACCACCCCGGTGATCCCCGACAACGTCCTCTCCGACATCGC
This sequence comes from Streptomyces sp., assembly GCA_036569285.1. GTDB lineage: Bacteria > Actinomycetota > Actinomycetes > Streptomycetales > Streptomycetaceae > Streptomyces. Next base: position 5,549 of record DATCQX010000988.1, on the reverse strand, counting down.
CACGGCCTACGACGGCCAAGCCGTCGGCGCAGCACCCACCAAGGGTGAAATCACCGCTTCCTACCGGGTCTCCGGCTACAACGCGGACAAGACCCCCGCCTATCAGCAGGTCTCCAGCTCCACCTACGACAAACTGGGCCGCCCGCTCACCGCGACCAACTCCCTCGGCCGAGTGATCAAGACCGCCTATGTCCCCGACGACACCGGCTACGGCCCGCTGACGTCCAAAACCACCACCGACCCCAAGCTGTTCACCTCCACCACCGACGTGGACCCGGCCTGGGGCACGGCCACCAAGACCACTGACGCCAACGGCAACATCACCGAGTGGTCCCTGGATGCACTCGGCCGCCTGCGATCGGTCTGGAAGCCGGACCGCTCCCGCACGCTAGGCGACGCCGCCAGCATCGGCTACACCTACAGCGTCAACAACGACAAGGAGACCTGGGTCCGCACCGACGCCCTCAAAGCGGACGGGAAGACCTACAACAGCGCCTACGAGATCTTCGACGGCCTGCTGCGATCCCGCCAGAAGCAGGTCCCCGCGCCGAACGGCGGCCGGGTCATCTCCGAGACCCTCTACGACGACCGTGGTCTGGCCTACCTGTCCAACAGCCAGGTCCATGACGACAAGGCCCCCTCGGGCACCCTGGCCAACACCTTCCCCGGTTCCGTCCCCGCCTCCACCGAGACGGTCTTCGATGCCGCAGGACGTGCCAACACCTCGATCTTCCGGGTCTACGACCAGGAGAAGTGGCGCACCAAGACCGACAACCAGGGGGACCGCACCGCCCTCACCGCTGCCAACGGCGGCACCGGCGTCCTGACGATCACCGACGCCCGAGGACGAGTCACCGAGCGCCGTGAGTACGCAGGCCCCGTCCCGACCGGCAACGACTACACCACCACCCGGTACGAGTACACCCCGGGCGGTCAGATCAAGAAGATGACCGGCCCTGACGGAGCGATCTGGACGTACGACTACGACCTGCGCGGCCGCAAGACCGCCTCGACCGACCCCGACAAGGGCACCGTCACCACCACCTACAACGACGCCGACCAGCCCCTGACCACCACAACGACCCTCGCCGGCGTCAGCCGCACCCTGATCACCGACTACGACGAACTCGGCCGCAGGACCGGCACGTGGGACGGCACGCAGGACAGCACCCACCAACTCACCAAGTACACCTACGACTCCCTCATCGGGGGCAAGGGACGGCCGACCGCAGCCATCCGGTACGTCGGCGGCACCACCGGCAAGATCTACTCCCAGGTCGTCACCGGCTACGACGCTCTCGGCCGCCCCAAGGGCACCAAGACCGTCATCGCCGCCAGCGACCCCCTCGTCGTCGCCGGCGCACCCCAGACCTTCACCACTTCGTCCACCTACAACATCGACGGGACCATCCAGTCCACCTCGATGCCCGCAGTCGCCGGCCTGCCCGTCGAAACCATCACCAACAGCTACAACGACCTCGGCATGCTCACCGGCACCGACGGCATGACCGACTACGTCCAGAACATCGGCTACTCCCCGTACGGTGAGATAGAGGAAACCCGCCTGGGCACCTCCAGCGGAGCGAAACAGCTCCAGATCCTCAACCGGTACGAAGACGGCACCCGCCGCCTGGCCAACACCCACACTGTCGACCAGACCAACACCGGCTACACCAGCGACGTCGACTACGCCTACGACACCACCGGCAACGTCAAGTCGATCACCGACAAGGCAGGCGCCAAGGACACCCAGTGCTTCACTTACGACGGATACCGCCGTCTCACGGAAGCCTGGACCCCGTCCTCGAACGACTGCGCCACCACCCGCTCGGCATCCACCCTCGGAGGCCCCGCCCCCTACTGGACCAGCTGGACCTACAAGCCCGGCGGCCTGCGCGACACCCAGACCGAGCACAAGACCACCACTGACACCAAAACCGTCTACGGCTACCCCGCCGTCAACGCTTCCGGCAACGGCCAGCCCCACACCCTGACCTCACTCACCACCGACGGCTCCCCCACCAGAAACTTCACCTACGACGAACAGGGCAACACCACCAAGCGCTACGGCCCCACCGACGCCGAACAGAGCCTCACCTGGGACATCGAAGGAGAACTCACCCGTCTCACCGAAGGCACCAAGACCACCGACTACCTCTACGACGCGGGCGGCAAACTCCTGATCCGCCGCGGCCCCGACAAGACCGTCCTCTATCTCGACGGCCAGGAACTCCACTACGACACCGGCGCCAAGAAGTTCAGCGCCCAGCGCTACTACCCGGCCGGTGACACCACGGCCGTCCGCACGGAAAGCGGGCTGACCTGGACAATCGACGACCACCACGGCACCGCCTCCATGGCGGTCGACGCCACCACCCAGGCCATCACCCGCCGCTACACCAAACCCTTCGGCGAGACCCGAGGGACCGTGCCATCGGCCTGGCCCGACGACAAGGGATTCCTCGGCAAACCCGCCGACACCGGCACCGGCCTCACCCATGTCGACGCCCGCGAGTACGACCCCACCGTCGGACGCTTCCTCTCCGTCGACCCGGTCCTCGCCCCCGACGACCACGAGTCCCTCAACGGCTACGCCTACGCCAACAACACCCCCGTCACTCTCGCCGACCCCACCGGACTCCGCCCCGACGGCATGTGCGGTGGTGCTTCGAGCGCCTGCAACGGAGGTACCGAAACCTGGACCAAGAGCAAGAACGGCTGGGACTGGAGTTACACCAAGACCTACACACAACCGGGCACATCCCACGGTGTAGCGGGCACTTTTACTGCGGTAGTCACCCAGACCCTGCACAGCACGACGTCTAAGATCACTTTCAAAAAAGGCCCGGAACCGGTTCCTGCACAGAAGACGGGGAACGGCGGCTCCGGGTGGGGCTGGCTGTCAAAAGCCATCGACTATGGTTCTGTCATCTTCTCAGAACCCGAAGTCTGGTGGGGTGCTGCGGAAACCGCCGGAAGTATGGCGCTCATGGGCCTTGGCGGAGACGCTGTCGTGGGTGGTGGGGCGCTCTGCGTCGTCACCGTTGTCGGCTGCCTCGGCGGCGCGCCCGCAATCGCGGGCGGCGTGGCCCTTGCCGGTGTCGGTGCCGTCGGTACGGCGGACGGCATCGGACGCATCAGCGACGGACTGGGCAAGGCGTTCAGGGAAGCCGATTCCGAAGCTCAGCCATCGAGTGGACCTCCTGCTCGTGATCTCATGGACCCGCAGTCCATGATCGGTGCATCGCCGGAAGAGGTGAGAGAGATGGCGGTCGCGCAAGGCTCCGCGATGGAGAATGCTCCACATGCAACTGGGGGAGGATTCTTTATCATGAAAGGAAACCCGACCATCTTGTACGAGAGCGGACTTCCGGGAATGCGGCGACTGGATCACCAGGGCCCGTATCTCAAGTACCAAGTAGGAAAGAAAGTGACCCGAATCCCTCTCCAGGGCAATCCTGCCCTTCCGTAGTTCCACTCTGGCCTGCCGCAGATGTTTATCTGCGGCAGGCCAGCTTCGACTCATTGATTGGCGTCACCATGGAACGTCTGAGTGAAATTGAAGAGTGCATTCTCATCAACGCACGGGAGATGTCCTCGCTGTGGTCCGTACTGGCGGACTGGACCGATTCCGAAGATGAGGAAGTGTGGATCGATTTCGAGTCCGTTTTCGCCTCGGTGATGGAATCCTGGGTGGAAAGAGGATACCTTGAAATTTACGAAGGTGAAAAGTGGCCCGCCCATGAAGCTGGGCTCCTGGTGCCGGTGAGCGAGGTCCATGGTCTGCTTGCGAAACATGAATCATGGACGTATTCGGAATCTCCGAATCGTGTCATCAGTTTGCTTCCAGGGAAGAATTTCGGCGAGGTGCTGATGAGGCTGGGAAGTGATTCAGAAGTTATGCGGGAGGACTGATTTTCCAGCTACTACATAGCACGAGTCACTGAACCTCTTCCAACCTGACGGGCGGCTGGACGGGTTACCCCGGCGGCGGGCATGAAGAAAGCTCCTGGTAGACGGGTTCACGACCAAGATCACCAGTCCGCCAGGAGCTTCGTGTGCTTGTCTACCCGTCCGCTATCGATCTGCCCAGCCGTACCCTGCAGCACCTCTCCGGTCTTCTGGCAGGTCACCGTCGTCGGATCGGTTCGCGCCGGCGCCGCTTGACCTGCGGCCGACAGGCCCTGCTCGCCCTGGCCCACCTGCGCTGCGGCGACACCTACGCCCGGCTCGCCGCAGGCTTCCACATCGGAATCGCCACGGCCTACCGCTGCATACGGGAGGCCGTCGACCTGCTGGCCGCCCTTGCGCCCACGCTCACCCAGGCGATGGCGACCGTGCGGACGAAGGCGTACGTGATCCTCGACGGCACCGTGCTGCCGATCGACCGCATCGCCGCCGATCGCCCGTACTGCTCGGGGAAGAAAAGGCACCACGGGATGAACGTGCAGGTCCTCGCCGATCCGGCCGGACGCCTGCTCTGGGTCTCCGACGCACTGCCAGGAGCAACCCACGACCTGACCGCGGCCCGTATCCACGGCATCCCCGACGCTCTCACCGCCGACGACACCAAGTGCTGGACCGACAAGGCATATCAGGGCGCCGGTCCTGCGATCCGCGTCCCGATCCGGAGCAAGCGCCTGCGCAGCTGACGACGGCGTCACAACCGGGACCACGCCAAGATCCGCAGCCTCGGCGAACGCGCCATGGCGACCCTGAAGTGCTGGCGACTCCTGCGGAAGCTTCGCTGCAGCACCACCCGGATCACCGCCGTAGTCCGAGCCGTCGTCACCCTCGAACTCGCCAAGTGATCAAGATGGAAAAGGCTCACTGAGCTTCTTCAGCGTTGCCGCTCCAGCGTGAGGATGGCCTTGGCGATTGACGTCATGCGGTGGGGGCTGCAGCGGGACCTGCGGAAGATCCGCCAGGACTTCAGCCTCGCGACGCCGCGTTCGACGGGGAGCTCGCGCTGCGGCCAATGCCTGATTGAGAGTCCTCTCGGTAGGGGTGAGTTCCTGCAGGGGCTTGCGCTTGATGCCGGTGGTCAGCCATGTGCCGGCGCCTTGGTAGGCGAGATCGGCCAGGATGGGAACGCCTTGGCGCTCGCAGATCCGGATGATCCGGTGGGTGCGGGCTGCAGTCAGGTCATGGGTGCGGCCCGGCAGGGCGGGCGAGAGCCACAGCAGCCGGCCGTTGGGGTCGGTGACGACCTGCACGTTCACGCCGTGGCGCCGGTGTTTGTGGGAGTGGTCGGCCCGGCCGTCGCCGACCCGGTCGCACTCGGCGAGGGTGCCGTCGGGCAGGACGAAGTCGGGATCGTGCTCGCGCAGCGTCTTCAGCAGACCCGGTGCACGTTCAGCCGGCAGGTCGACGACCGCGCTGGTGGAGGCGTGGGCGGTGGACTCGCTGATCCCGAACCCGGCGGCGATCTTTGCGAGGGTGGTGTGTTCGCGCAGGTACACCAGTGCCGCCATCGCGCGCTGGGACGGACGGAGCTTGCAGCGCCGGTCGCCCTCACGGGTGACGATCAGCATGGTGACCCACTCCAC
>DATCQX010000987.1:0-2952 GCA_036569285.1 Streptomyces sp. | reverse complement strand
GTCCAGGGCCTGGGCGACGAGGGCGCTGATGGTGGCCAGCAGGGTGCGTTCCTCGTCGGTGAGGCGGCGCGGGCGGTCGAAGGCGACGACGCAGACGCCGAAGGTCGTGCCGGACGCGGTGAGCGGCAGGAACGCCCACGCCTGCTTCCCGGCGCGCTCGGGCATACCGGCCAGCTGGGGGGCGCGTTCGACGAGTTCGCGGACGGTGGACAGGAACAGGGGCGTGCCGTGGGTGATGGCGTCCCAGGAGGGCTCGCGCGGGGTACGGCGGCGGCCGTCGAGCTCGGCGAGGAACTCCTCCGGGTAACCGACGGCGCCGACGTTGCGCAGCCGGTCGTCCTCGATGACCTGGACGAGGAGTCCGGCGGCGGCGAACGGCGGGAGCACCCGGTGGGCGACGGCGTCGACGACGTCCTGGGAGGTGGTCGCCTTGGCGAGGGCGGCCGTCAGTTCGGCGATCCTCGCGGCCCGCCGGGAGGCGGCCCGCTCCCCTGCACGGCGCTCGTCGGCGAGCCTGCGCTTCTCGGTGACGTCGGTGAAGTACAGCGTGCAGCCGTCGGGGCCGGGGACCAGGCGCAGGTGGTAGCGGCGGCACTCCTCGCTCGGCTGGACGTCGAACTCGGTCGGTCTCTCCTCGGCGGCGGCCTTGCGGCAGCGCTGTTCGAGGCCGGTGACGTGCCCGATGGCGGGGACGTCCCACAGGGTGCGGCCGAAGAGTTCCTCCTCGGTGAGACCGAGGGCGCGTTCGGCCTCGACGTTGGCGAAGGTGATCCGCCAGTCGTCGTCGACGGAGAGGAAGCCGTCGCTCATGTGGCGCAGGGCGCGGCCGAGGGCGTCGCGGCCGGGGCGGGAGTCGTCGCTGTGCCAGCCCATACCGGTCAGCCGGTCCGGCCGGCCGTTCGCGTCGTACGTCGCCTTGCCGCGGGTGCGGGTCCAGTCCCAGCCGCCGTCGAGCCGGCGGACCCGGTACTCGGCCTCGAACACGCCGTGGTCGCGCACCGCGCGTTCGGCGAGGGCGAGGGTGGGGGCGAGGTCGTCGGGGTGGACGACGCGGATCCAGCTGTCGATGTGCCCGGTGAAGTCGGCGGGGCGGGTGCCGTACAGCTCCATGGCCGCCTCGTCCCAGACGAGGGCGCCGCTGGCGAGGTCCCAGTCCCAGGAGCCGACGCGAGACTCTTTGACGGCCTCCCGCAGGCGGGCGTGGTGTTCACCGCGCGGGCGGGGTGTGAGCGGCGGGGCCTGCCGCATGCGGTCCTCGGCCCAGGCGACCAGGGCACGCAGGTACGACCACTGCGCGGGCGTCGGCTGCCCGGAGTCGCCGGTGAGGAGAGTGAGGGCGCCGATGCTGTGCTCGCCCCGGTACAGCGGCAGGGCGGCGAGGCCGGTGCCGGGCCAGGCGTCGTCGTCGCCGGGCAGGGGGTCCCAGACGCCGCTGCCGCGGTGCAGGGCGCGGGCCGGGGTGAGCGGCCCGTTCTGGTCGATCAGCTCCCAGGCGCGGGTGAGGGCGGTCGGCAGTCCGGTCGAAGAGACCAGCCGCAGCGGGGACTTGAGGCCGCGCAGATGGATCGTCCCGCCGAGGGCGCCCAGCTCGGCGACGGCGTGCTGAAGGGTCAGTCGGAAGACTTCGCTCTCCGGGATGCCGGGACCTACCGTGCCGAGCAAAGCCAACCGCGCGTTCATGCTGGGAACCTTATCGTTCACGTCTCGGACGAAAGCGTGCTTCGCAGAATTCTCACCGGTCACGGGGGTCTTGCGCCATGCGGAGAACAACCCCGTTTCGTGCGCGGCGACTTCGGGCGGGGCTGTTTTTCGGGCGGCGCTGTCTCACGCGGTGCCGTCGTACAGGCGCCGTTCGAGCGGGATGCCGAAACTCGGGCGGGTGCGGACGTCGCCGTAGAAGGCGGCGAGGCGTTCGGTCTCCGCCTTGAGGGCGCTCGCGCTGACGTTCCTTTCGTAGAGGTGGGTGGCGATCTCGCCGTCCGCGCGCTGGGCCCAGCCGCCGACGATCCTGCCGTCCCACCAGATCGTCGGCCCGATGTTCCCGTTCGTGTCGAACAGGTCCGCGGTGTAGGCGGGTTGGAGGTACCAGTCACGATGGCGCCAGCCCATCGAAGTGGGGTCGAGGGCGGGCAGCAGGGCGATGCCGGGCTCGACCGGCGCGGGCGGCTCCAGGTCGGCCGGCAGGGCGTGGCCGTCGCCGTGGTCGAGGGTGACGGCCACGGCGTCCGTCTCCGCGAGAGCCTTGCGGGTGTCGGTGAGGTTCCAGCCCGTCCACCACTTGACGTCCTCGGTGGTCGCCGGTCCGAACACCTCCAGGTACCGGGTGACCAGCGCCGCGCGAGCCTGCGCGGCGGGCAGCTCCGGGTGCGGTTCGACAGGCCGCCACCGGAACTGCGACGACGCCCAACTCCCCAGCGGGCGCCCACGCCTGATCCTGCTCTCCGCCGCCATCACCCCGAGGAACCGGTTCGCGATCTTCGGCCGCGCCTCGTACTTCTTACCGGGCGACTGGACGATCCGTTCACTCAACTCCGGCACCGCGGCGGAAAGCTGGGCGGCCGTCGCCTCACCCAGCCCAGCGAGCGCGTCGGCGACCAGACGTTCGACGGCCGTGAACTTGCCCTCGTCCCAGCCGAGTTGCTCCGCGAGCACCTTGAGGAGATCCCGACGCAGACGGGCCGCCACCGGGCGAGCGGCTGCCGCGTCGATCACCGGAGCGAGATCTCGGGGCACCACGAACACCGTGCGGCGCATGCACAACATCCGAATCAGGGTGCCGTCTTCATACTGGGCGCGCTCCAACTGGGCCACGGACGGAGTGTGCTGTCGGGCGGCCACGGAGAGGTAGACACTGGCCGGGTCCGTGGCATGGAGGGCCAGGACCGACTCGGCGGCTTCTTCGGGGGTGGAGGCGCGCAGGGCGGGGGTCAGGCGGTGGCGCGTGGTCAGGAG
>DATCQX010000986.1:0-2138 GCA_036569285.1 Streptomyces sp. | reverse complement strand
GGGCTTCCATGATCTGGCGGTGGGTCATGGGGGCGTGCGTGTGCGCCTTGGACGCGGGGGTTTTCTGCCCGCCGTGCTTGCCGTGCGCCCGCACACCGGACGGTGTGGTGGTGGCCATGGGGTTCCTTCTCTTACGTGGTCGTGGGTGTACGGGTGAGGTGTCCGGCTCCGGTGAGGGGTGGAGGCGGGGACGGGAGGTGCTCGGCCCGGACGGTGTGCTGCGGCCTCTGCCTGCACTCCCCGAACCCGGCGCGCAGTCGCGTCAGCAGGAGGGTCAGCTGCTGGACGTCCGCCTCGGACCAGTCCCCGAGCCGCTCGGCGAGCAGTTCCACGCTCCGGCGCGACAACTCCGTGAGCTTCTGGCGTCCGGCCGGTGTGAGCCGCAGGATCCGGGACCGCTTGTCGGTGGGGTCCGCGGCGCGCTCGATCCAGCCGCGCTCCACCATGTGCGCGACGTGCCGGCTGCTCACGGACATGTCCACGGCCAACAGCTCCGCGAGGTGCGTCATCCGCATCTCCCCGAACCGCCCGAGCAGCCCCAGCACCGCCGCGGAGCCCCCAGGACAGTCCTGCGGCAGAATCCGCTCCAGATCCCTCTTCACCGCCCCGACAGCGCTCAGCTGCCGAGTCAACTCCTCGAACTGCTCCTGCCTGGCCATCCCCTCCACCTCCCATCATCGTTGCCTGAAGCAACCGTAGGACAGCTTGGTTGCTACAGGCAAATAAATGGAGAGGGGAGGTCGCCAAAAACTTGGCAAAGGCAAGTATCGTGAAAGTAAACACGCCCTCCCCGAAGACCCCGGCTTGGGTCCCCACCCCCCTCTTCGCTAACCTCTCGACGCATGGCTAACAACCAGAACCCTCAGGGCAATTACGACCCCGCCGGCAGCACCCAGATGTTCCGCGCGTTCGTCGACGAGGGCGCCCCCCAGGCCTCGTCCCCGGCCGCCACCCCCAACACCTCCTCCGGCCCCCGCACCGGCCTGATCCTCGGCATCGTGGCGGCCGTGGTGGTCATCGCCGCGGTGGCCTGGCTGGCCTTCAAGTAGGCCGCTCCGGGAGGCTCCCGACTCACGCAACAGGCCCACACCGCCCACCCCTCACCGGCGCGGGTGGGCCTGTGCTTCCGCCTGCCCACGAGCCTGACGCACGGAACGCCCTGAGCTGTCACGACGGCGCCCCCAGAACCGGCGGAGAAGCCCCCGCCGACCACCCTGCAACCCTCATCCGCCCCGTCATCAACACCTCATGGTTCATGAACAACCCGCCAAGTTCATGACGCCGCCGCACAACGGCCTCCCACGCGACCCCCAGCAGATCCCCCGCCCCCACCACCCGCGCCCGCCCGGCCTGAGTGAGAATCCACCGGGCCTGCTCCTGAGGCGCGTTACGCCCCCCGAGCTGCGAGGCCAGCCTCCACAGCTCCTCCCCTTCACTCAACTCGTCGTGCAGCACGGCAACCACCCCGACATCCCCGAGCCCCCTCGCATCGGAGGAGTGGGTCGTGTAGGCGACGGAGAGGCCCTCCAGGGGAAAGACGGTGACACGGCTGACGGCGGCGAGCGCAACGAGCGGCACGGCGAGGTCCGTTCGGGATGGGAGAGGGCAGGGACGTCCCGTCGGGAGGGACCTCAGCAACAGGGCCCGTCACCACAGCAACCGGGCGGATTGCAGTTGGCCGCCGTCCCCCACAACTCCTCGTCCACGGCGAACCCGACGACCCGCAGCCGCCTCACGACGTCGTCCATCAACCCCCGCGTACGGGTCTTGCTCCCCGGCTGGTGATGCACGAAGTACCCGAACTCCCTTTCACACCAAGCGGCATACCAGTCCGTGTGCAGCACAAGCGTGTGCCACCCGGGATCGACCTCGACGGACGGCGCCATCTCCGCGCCCGCCCGAGTCGTCCCCATCACATGCACAAGCGCAAGCGCCTGATCGACGACCCTCTCGGCCCGCCCCCGCTCCAGCCCGTACTCGGAGGCACAGAACCCGGCGAGCATCTCGAAGTCCCCTTCACTGACGAGGGACCGTCCGGTGCGGATGGGGAGCGCGGTGGTGGTCATGACGTGCCTCCTTGGGGCCGGTGGATGACGACGTTAGGGAGGCGGATCGAGCGGACGCCAGCGATGTGCATA
>DATCQX010000985.1:0-2040 GCA_036569285.1 Streptomyces sp. | reverse complement strand
CGCGTGCGCGTGGCCGACCGCTGGTGCGACCGGCTCGGGGCGCCGCTGGCGATCGTCCACAAGCGGCGGGACAAGGACGTCGCGAACCAGGTGACCGTCCACGAGGTCGTGGGTGAGGTCAAGGGCCGCGTGTGTGTCCTGGTCGACGACATGATCGACACGGGCGGCACGATCTGCGCGGCGGCGGACGCGCTGTTCGCGCACGGCGCGGAAGACGTCATCGTGACGGCGACGCACGGTGTGCTGTCCGGCCCGGCGGCGGACCGGCTGAAGAACTCCCGGGTGAGCGAGTTCGTGTTCACGAACACGCTGCCGACGCCGGGTGAGCTGGCCGTCGACCTCGACAAGCTGACGGTGCTCTCCATCGCGCCGACCATCGCGAGCGCGGTGCGTGAGGTGTTCGAGGACGGTTCGGTGACGAGCCTCTTCGACGAGCAGTGAGGTTTCTGCAACGCGGAGTGAACGCCGGGTGACCTTCTGATCGTCGTCCGATGATCGTTTTGGGTGCGGCCTCTCTCCCCGAGTACACTGCGAAAGTTGCTCGGCGAGGGAGGCCGTCCCGCTTGTCCAGGGGGTCGGCGGTCCGTTATCGACGCGCTCTTCGTAGCAGGCCGTTGTACATGGCCGGGTGACCCGACCGTCTACTACCTGTACGAGGAGTTGATCCCCATGTCCGAGGTCAAGCTCGCCGCTGAGACCCGCACCAGCTTCGGCAAGGGTGCCGCCCGCAGCATCCGCCGCGAGAACAAGGTCCCCGTCGTCCTTTACGGGCACGGTGCCGAGCCCCAGCACCTCACCCTCCCGGGCCACGACCTGCTGCTCGCGCTGCGCACGCCGAACGTCCTGATCTCCCTGGACATCGACGGCAAGACCAACGAGCTGGCGATCCCGAAGGCCGTCCAGCGCGACGCGATCAAGGGCTTCCTGGTCCACGTCGACCTGCTCCTCGTCAAGCGCGGCGAGAAGGTCAACGTCGAGATCCCCGTCCACACCGAGGGTGAGCTGGCCGCCGGCGGCAACCTGCTGGAGCACGTCCTCAACGCGCTGCCGGTCGAGGCCGAGGCCACGCACATCCCCGAGAGCGTCACCGTCTCCATCGAGGGTCTTGAGGCCGGTGCGTCCGTCCTCGCCAAGGACATCAAGCTGCCCTCCGGTGTGAGCCTGGCCGTCGAGGACGACGCCGTCGTCCTCCAGGTCCTGGCCGCGCAGGCCGAGGAAGCGGCGGCCGAGGACGCCGAAGGCGCCGAGGCCTGAGCCTTCGGCGAACAAGCCGGTTAAGCTCCGAGCCGCCGTTCCCTGTTCAGGGGGCGGCGGCTTCGCCGTGTATCAAGGAGACCTCTCTCATGACGACCCCCACCTCCACCGACCCCTGGCTGATCGTCGGCCTCGGGAATCCGGGGCCCGAGTACGCGATGAACCGGCACAACATCGGGTTCATGGTGGCCGATCTGCTGGCCGAGCGGATGGGGGGCCGCTTCAAGCGGGCCGGGAAGGCGCAGGCGCAGGTCCTTGAGGGCCGGCTCGGGGCGCCGGGGCCCGCGAGCCGGCGGGTCGTCCTGGTCAAGCCGATGTCGTTCATGAACCTCTCCGGCGGGCCGGTGAACGCCCTGCGCGACTTCTACAAGGTCCCGCTCGCCAACATCGTCGCCGTGCACGACGAGCTGGACATCGACTACGGCACGCTGCGGCTGAAGATCGGTGGGGGTGACAACGGGCACAACGGGCTGAAGTCGATGACGAAGTCCATGGGTGCCGACTACCACCGCGTCCGCTGCGGAATCGGGCGTCCCCCTGGCCGCATGCAGGTCGCCGACTTCGTCCTCAAGGACTTCTCGTCCACCGAGCGCAAGGAGCTGGACTGGTTCGTGGACCGGGCCGCGGACGGGGTGGAGGCGCTGGTGACGGAGGGGTTGGAGAGGGCGCAGCAGGCGTACAACTCGTGAGGGGGCGCGGGAGGGGTGGGCGGGGGTGGCTCCGGGGGGCTGCGTGAGGGGTGCCTCGTAGGGGTTACCTCTGAAGGGCTACCCCTGGGGTACTGCC
>DATCQX010000984.1:0-2227 GCA_036569285.1 Streptomyces sp. | reverse complement strand
GGGCCTCCCGGCGCACTCAAGGTCTCGACAACCCCGAGCTGCACCAGAGGCCCTGCCTTCATGCCCGGCATGCAGCAAGACCACCCGACCGAGTCCCCACCATCCCACCCTCGTCCATCAAGATCGGTACAACAACGGCTTGTAAGGTTCCGGGACTTGTACGGGGGACAGGCACAGCGGTCCTTCGTCCATGGTCGGAGTGGCCCACACGCCTCTCCAGGCCGGATGCCGGTCGGCGACCGCTTCCCTGCCGCCTTCGCGCAGAGCGAGGCATGCGCTCGCAGGCGGACCACCGCCTCATAGGGTTCCGAGGAAGATGGGGTCGAGGCGGTCGGAGGATGTGGACATGTTCCAGACCAAGGTGTCCCAGCAGTCTTTCCAGTCTGTCAGTTCCGCTGCCGGATAGGTCGCTCGCCAACCGCAGACCCGCTTGGCATGTACACCCAGGATTCCGTGACCGACGTCGCCACAAAGCAGCTAAACGAAGGCCGGGGGGAAGAATATGAAGTATTTTACCGTTTCGACCGCTTGCCCTCGCGATATGCAGGAACCACCCGGGCCTAACCTCGATCTTGCATGACGGCTCGTCAGCTTGGCTGGCGGGCCGTTCTGCTTGTCCGGTCAGGGCGAGCATCGGCATCCAGGCCAGCAGGTCGAGCGCGAGCTGGACGATCTCCAGCCAAACCTGGTTCTGTGTGGCCTAGTGCAGGGGGAGGTTGCGCAGGCCGGTGTCGCGGGCTGCGCGGATGCGGTCCTCGGCGCTGGCTCGCCGGCGGTGCCGCAGCTCCAACTGGGCGATTGGCCTGCCGGTGGTGTTGGCGGCGAAGCAGGTCAGCCGCATGCCGTCGGCGTCGGTGAAGCGCAACTGCGCGCCGGGGTGCGGTCGTTCCTTGCGCACGATCAGCCGCATTCCCTTCGGCCAACCGCCCAGGACGTCACCGGCGAGCTCGGCCACCCACGCGCCGTCACGGATCTCGCCGCCGGGTTCGACGGCCGGGGTCCAGGCCGGGGCCGGGATCAGGAGCACAGCGGCGTGGATGGCGTCGGTGATAGTCATCCCGACCGAGCAGGACAGCCACCGTCCGCGTGCGGTCAGCCAGTTGAGGAATTTGTGGGTGCCGTCGGCGGAGTCGGTGCGGATCAGGGTGCGGCGTCCGCGCCGGTACGTCTTCGGCAGTTGGGCCAGGGCCAGGCGGGCCGTTTCGATGTGGTCGGCGGCAGTGTTGCTGCCCGCGTTGCCCGGCCGCAGCAGGCCCGCGACCGGCTCCCCGGCCCTCTCGCTGCCGTGGTCGACGAACGCGAACAGCGGATGGTGGCCGGAGGCCTTCTTCCAGGTCTTGGCGGCGTGCTCCTTCTCGGAGTGCGCCAGGACCAGCACGCCGTCGATGTCCACGACCACCTCGCCGCCCGCGTCCGGGGCCGCGCTGCCCGCCAATTTCCAGACCCGTTCACGGACTTCGGCCCGGGCTCCTCGGATCGCCGTGAGCGCGCGGGGCCCGGCCGCGGCCAGGGTGTCGACCAGGCGGGAGACGGTCGGGTCGGAGGCCACGGGCCCAAACACGGCCGACTCGGCCCGCAGCATCGCGGCATCGGCCAGGCAGTCCCCGCCCAAGGCCACGGCGAGCGCGACATCCAGCAGGATCTTGCCGGGATCATGCACTGCCCTGGGCTTGCGCCACGGCGCGAGCGCCGCCGACAGCGCGTCCGCCAGCCCTGTCTTGCGGGCGGTCTCAACCAGCAGCACGGCACCGGACTGCGAGACCACCCCGCGACCATTGCCCTCGACGCGGACACGCGGGTAGGACCCGATACGCTTACTGACTTCGGCTCGTCAGGGTGATGTTGGGGTGTCGAGGGTCAGGCCGTTGCCGGCTATGAACCCGTCGAGGATGTCGGGCCGGTACTGCAGGCCCCCGTCAGGCGATCCGGGATAGTTCACCCTGACGAGCCGAAGTCAGTATTCACCTGGGAAGTGCCTCCGACGGCGCGGGAACAAGGGCCTAGACAATCCTCATTCTCGCTGGTCAGAGGAACTTTTCGCTTATCTGATCACCTGTTGGACGGGCCGCTCATGAAAGCCCGAGGCTAAGAGGGTGTCTCACGTGGCGTCTGGCCTATGCGGCATCATGAGTGGTTGTGGGTGCTGATTTGTCGCAGCGGCTGGTTCCTGACGAACTCTGGGAGCTGGTCGCCCCGTTGCTGCCGTCGTTCACTGCTCGTCCGCAGG
>DATCQX010000983.1:0-5806 GCA_036569285.1 Streptomyces sp. | reverse complement strand
CGGGCCTTGCGCGCGGGCACCGCCCGGCGGAGGTGGTCGAGGGCGCCGTCGCGCGGCGCCATCTCCTGCACCGCCCGGTGCAGCATGCGGCGCAGCTCCAGCTCGTCCGAGTCGAACCCGTCCTCCGGGCCCTGGTCGTCGAGGTGGTGGTTCACAGTCCTGTTCCCAGCGTGTGGTTGCTTCGGATCGTTGCGGTACGACGGCCCCGTACCGCCTCTGTCCGGCCGAGGGCCGCCCTGGTCCGGCGGGAGACCTTCCCCTGGGGAATCTCCCTGTCCCTCCAGAGGGCTACCGGCCCTGTCCGGTTCCCCGCTCACGCCGACGCCTCCATCGCCGTACGCAGCGCCGCGATCCCCCGCGAGCCGTACGCCTTGACGGAGCCCAGGGATATGCCGAGCGTCTCGGCGACCTGGGCCTCGGTCATGTCGGCGAAGTAGCGCAGGACCAGCACCTCGCGCTGGCGGCGCTGGAGCCCCTTCATCGCCTTGATCAGGGAGTCGCGCTCCAGCTGGTCGTAGGCGCCCTCCTCCGCGCTGGCCATGTCCGGCATCGGCTTGGAGAGGAGCTTGAGGCCGAGGATGCGGCGGCGCAGGGCGGAGCGGGAGAGGTTGACGACCGTCTGCCTCAGGTATGCCAGGGTCTTCTCGGGGTCGCGGACGCGTCTGCGCGCCGAGTGGACGCGGATGAACGCCTCCTGGACGACGTCCTCGCAGGACGCGGTGTCGTCGAGCAGGAGGGCGGCGAGACCCAGGAGGGAGCGGTAGTGCGCCCGGTAGGTCTCGGTGAGGTGGTCGACGGTCGTGCCGGCCGCGACGGTGTCGTCGCCGGCACGCGGGCCGGGGATGCGGGTGGGCCGCGCTGCGGGCATCGGCGCGATCACCGGCAGGCCGCCGGACGCCCCGGCGATGCGGGGGCGGGCGGTCCGGCGGGGCGGACGCAGTGCCGCGCCGCGTGTCGCCGCTGTGAAATCGAGTACCTCTGCCACGCCAGTTGGACACCCGTACCCCGGAGGAGGTTGTACGTGTCGGCCGTCACTTTTCGACGCCGGACCGGCGTGGAGGGCCCGTGCGACCCGTAATACCCGTACGACCCGTAGTACGCGCGCATCTCCGGACACCGGCCCCCGTGCGCCCCTGAGCACCGGTACCCGTACATCTCAGCGCACCGGCCCCCGTACACCCCCGTCACCGGAATCGTTTCTTCACCGGCGCTCGTGCCGGGTCGCGGGGCCGGCCGTCTACCGGCCCACACCCCTTCATCTACCCTCATACGTCCCGCTCTTCCCCTATGTTCCCTATGTCCCATAGGAAGTGTCCCCATACGAAACGGACGTCCCCACGCCCGCCACACAGGCTTCCGACAGCTACAGCCCGTGGTCACACGTCTGCGCACCCGGAGAGGGTGACCGCAAAGACGCTCCCCGCACGCCGCGCGGTTGCGGTGTGCGGGGAGAAAAATCTTCGAACGCCGACCTGCCCGATCTTCGAACGCCGACCAGCCCGGGGACAAGGCGGCGCGACCGTCTTCCGGCTCACAGTCCTGATCTGAATCCTACAAAGCCACCCGGCCCTGGCCAGCGGCTTTTCACTCCGGGCGAGATCCCTCCGTCCGGGATGCGGACCGGGGCGTCCACTCGGCGGCGACCAGTTCCGCGAGCTGAGCGGTGTTGAGGGCGGCGCCCTTGCGGAGGTTGTCGCCGCAGACGAAGAGTTCGAGCGCGGTCGGGTCGTCCAGGGCGCGCCGGACCCGGCCGACCCAGGTGGGGTCAGTGCCCACGACGTCCGCCGGGGTGGGGAACTCCCCCGCCGCCGGGTCGTCGAAGAGGACGACGCCCGGTGCGGTGGCGAGGATCTCGCGGGCGCCGCGGACCGTGACCTCGTCCTGGAAGCGGGCGTGCACGGTCAGGGAGTGGGTGGTGACGACGGGGACGCGGACGCAGGTGACGGCGACCGGGAGCTTCGGCAGCCCGAGGATCTTGCGGGACTCGTCCCGCACCTTGCGCTCCTCCGACGACCAGCCGTCCTCGGTGAGCGATCCGGCCCACGGGACGACGTTCAGCGCGATCGGCGCCGGAAACGGCCCGGTGTCGTCCCCGACGACCCTCCGTACGTCTCCAGGGGTAGTACCCAGGTTTCCCCCTACGCCCCCGGTACCCCCGTCCCCTACGACCTGCGCCAACTGCCGCCGGAGCGTCTCGACGCCTTCCCGCCCCGCCCCGCTGACCGCCTGGTACGACGAGACCACAAGCTCCCGCAGCCCGAACTCGGCGTGCAGCGCGCCCAGGGCGACGATCATCGACAGGGTCGTGCAGTTGGGGTTGGAGATGATGCCGCGCGGCCGGACCCGGGCGGCGTGCGGGTTCACCTCAGGTACTACGAGGGGGACGTCGGGGTCCATCCGGAAGGCGCCGGAGTTGTCGACGACGACCGCGCCTTTCGCGACGGCGACCGGTGCCCAGTGGGCGGCGACCTCGTCGGGGACGTCGAACATCGCGACGTCGACGCCGTCGAACGCCTCCTCCGAGAGAGCTACGACCTCGACCTCCTCGCCGCGCACAGCCAGCTTGCGGCCGGCCGAGCGCGGGGAGGCGACGAGGCGGATCTCGCCCCAGACGTCGGCGCGCTGGGAGAGGATCGTGAGCATGACCGAGCCGACGGCCCCGGTCGCTCCCACGACCGCGAGCGTCGGTCGTCCGGTCATCGCCCGGTGCCTCCATAGACGACGGCTTCGTCGCTGTCGGAGTCGAGGCCGAACGCCGTGTGGACGACGCGGACGGCCTCGTTGACGTCGTCCGCGCGGGTGACGACCGAGATGCGGATCTCGGATGTCGAGATCAGCTCGATGTTCACGCCCGCGTCGGAGAGGGCGGTGAAGAAGTCGGCCGTCACGCCCGGGTTGGTCTTCATCCCGGCGCCGACCAGGGAGATCTTGCCGATCTGGTCGTCGTACCGAAGGGATTCGAAGCCGATGCCGGCGCGGTTCTTCTCCAGCGCGTCGATGGCCTTGCGGCCCTCGGACTTCGGGAGCGTGAAGGAGATGTCCGTCAGACCGGTCGAGGCGGCGGACACGTTCTGCACGATCATGTCGATGTTGATCTCGGCATCCGAGATCGTCCGGAAGATCGCGGCAGCCTCGCCCGGCTTGTCCGGCACGCCGACGACCGTGATCTTGGCCTCGGAGGTGTCGTGCGCGACACCGGAGATGATGGCCTGCTCCACCTTCTGGTCCCCTTGCTGCTGTGCCTTCGAAACGGGCGGCTGACTGCTCACCCACGTGCCCTGCAGTCCGCTGAAGCTGGACCGGACGTGGATCGGGATGTCATACCTGCGGGCGTACTCCACACACCGGTGGAGCAATACCTTGGAGCCAGACGACGCCAGCTCCAGCATGTCCTGGAAGTGGATCCAGTCGATCTTCCGCGCCTTCTTCACCACCCGCGGGTCGGCGGTGAACACGCCGTCGACGTCGGTGTAGATCTCGCAGACCTCGGCCTGGAGCGCGGCGGCGAGGGCGACGGCCGTGGTGTCGGAACCGCCGCGGCCGAGCGTGGTGATGTCCTTCTTGTCCTGGCTGACGCCCTGGAATCCGGCGACGATCGCGATGTTGCCCCGGTCGAGGGACTCGCGGATCCGGCCAGGCGTGACGTCGATGATCCGGGCCTTGTTGTGGACGGAGTCCGTGATGACACCCGCCTGGCTGCCGGTGAAGGACTGGGCCTCGTGGCCCAGGTTCTTGATCGCCATCGCCAGCAGGGCCATGGAGATCCGCTCCCCGGCGGTCAGCAGCATGTCGAACTCACGCCCGGCGGGCATCGGAGACACCTGCTCGGCGAGATCGATCAGCTCGTCCGTCGTGTCGCCCATCGCGGAAACGACGACGACGACCTGATGGCCGTTCTTCTTCGCTTCCACGATCCGCTTGGCGACGCGCTTGATGCCTTCGGCATCGGCTACGGATGAGCCGCCGTACTTCTGCACGACAAGGCCCACGTGCGCTCCTCGCTCAGTTCGTCGATTGCACCGGTCAGTCTAACGAGCGCCCGAATTCCCCCTCCGGGGTATCGCATCGTGAGATTTACGACGCTCGTTTCCCGCGGTGGTCTCCGGTCTGCTCCGTGAGAGCTAGTACCCAGGTCGTAGGGGGTTACGTGCGTGACTGCTGTGAATTAAATTTCAAGCACCAGGGTGGCGCTGTGCGCGTACTTCTGGTGGAAGACGACGAGTCCGTGGCGGAATCTCTGCGGCGCGGCCTGAAAAGGTACGGCTTCGAGGAGGACGCCGGGCTGTCTGTGAAGCGGGAGGCGACGACGGTGGCGATGCTGCTCAGCGACGGCGACACCGCGTCGTGCCAGGCGCTGACCCAGCTGGTCCGCGGGTACGCGCCCGTCCGCTGCGACAACTCAACGGCATGGCAAGCAAGTTCAGCGACGGCGACCTGACGGCGCGGACACTGGAGACGGGCCCTCAGGAGACGCGGACCCTCGCCGGCACCCTGAGTCAGGCGGGCGAGCGCCTCGACACCCTGATCGCCTCGCAGCGCATCTTCGCCGCCGACGCCTCACACCAACTCCGCACCCCGCTCAAGGCGTTGAGGCTGTCGCTGGACAACATCGCGGACAGTGCGGACGGCGAATTCGTCCGCGAGGACGTCGAGCGGGCGACCGCGGAGGTCGTCCGCATGAGCCGTCCGGTCAACGGTCTGCTGGTGCTCGCGGGCCGAGGCGATGGTAACTGCCGCTGAACCCCTGCCACTTGCCGAGATCGTGAACAAACTGCTGGCGGTGTGGAGGCCGGCCGCCGACGAACGCGGGGTCTCCATCGCGCTCATGGGGGGATCGACGGCCGGCTGCTCGTGTTGGCCGCGCCCGGTCACCTCGACCAGGTTCTGGACAACGTGTTCTCCAACGCCCTGGAGGCCTCACCGGACGGCGGCACCATCACGGTCCGGTGGGAATCGGGCACCGCCCGCTGGGATTCGGGCCAGCGGGCGGTGGTCCTGTCGGTCCCCGACGAGGGACCGGGCATGTCGGACCAGGAGAAGTCGAGGGCGTTCGACCGCTTCTGGCGGGGGCAGGGTGACCCTGAAAGACGCGCCCGGCGGCGGCCTGTGCGTCTCGATCAGCCTTCGGGCATCTTCGAGGAGTGACGGTTGACGATCCTCCAGTCGCCGCCCTGCCGCTTCTCGCGCTCGAACGTGCAGCGGGCCTTGACGGCTCTCTTCGCGCCGGTCTTCGGGTCGGGGAGCGTGAACTCGTAAATCCCGGTGCCGAGCGCCGAGTTGGCGTCCAGGACGTCGGCAATGGTCGTGATCTTCTTCCTCACGGGCTTGTTGAGGAGGAAGCGCTCGAAGTAGTCCACGATCTCTGCGGGGTTGGTGCGGATCTTGTCGGAGATTGTGGGCAGGAGCACCGCGTCGTCCGCGTAGAGGCCGGCGAAGCCGGCGCCCCCTCCCACGTCCCGGCCACGACGAGTACCGCGGTGCCGACGGCCAGGGTGCGCCTGCGTGCCGGACGAAGGCGGCGGTTCATCGCAACTCCAGTGCGTGTGGGGGAAGTTCGTTGCCTCCGGTGCTCCTGTGGAGGAAGTGACTCCAGACTCCTCTTCCACCGGTCAGCACCCGTGCAGCCGTCGTACAGGAGAGATCCAGGACCTCTCCAAAACTCGCTCGCGCCGTGCTTGCGTTCAGGGGCGGGACTTGAGAGCTACGACCTGAGGAGGACGCGATGGACGACCTGGCCTGGGAGCGGGTGCGGCGGCTGGTGGGCTGGCTGGACGAGCACGCGGAGCCGGCCGCGGCGGGTGACGTA
>DATCQX010000982.1:0-4615 GCA_036569285.1 Streptomyces sp. | reverse complement strand
TGCATACTGATCCCCATGAGCACCCGCCACATCCTCCTCGGCCTGCTCGCCGCCGGCCCGAGCCATGGCTACGACCTCAAACGGCGGCATGACGAACGGTTCCCGCAGGCTCGGCCGCTGGCGTACGGGCAGGTGTATACGACGTTGCAGCGGCTTGTGCGGGACGGGCTGGCGGAGGTGGAGGGGACGGACTCGGACGGGGGGCCGGAGCGGACGAAGTACCGGGCGACCGACGACGGCGCGCGTGAACTCGCCGCGTGGGCGGGGGAGATCGCCCCGCCCGCCCCCTTCGTCGCGAACGAGATCTTCGCCAAGGTCGTCGTCTCGATCCTGAGCGGCGGTGACGCGGCGGGGTACCTCGCGGCACAACGGGCCGCGCACATGGCCCGGATGCGGGAGCTCACCGCCGTGAAGACGGGGCGCGGCGCGGACCTCGCGACCGTCCTGTCCGCGGACTACGCCCTCAACCACCTTGACGCCGACCTCCGTTGGATGAACACCACGGGGGCCCGGCTGACCACACTCACCGCGGAGGTCGACGCCGGATGAAGGACACCGCACTCCTGTCGGGGCTCGGGCTGTACAAGACGTACGGCCCGACACCCGCCCTGCGGGGCGCCTCACTCGAGCTGGCCACGGGCGAGATCCTCGCGGTCACGGGCGCCAGCGGAAGCGGCAAGTCGACGCTGCTGCACTGCCTTTCGGGGATAGCGCGCCCGGACCGGGGGACCGTCCTGTACGACGGGACGGCGCTCGACGCGCTCCCCGAGAAACGGCTCAGCGAACTGCGGCGCGGCGACTTCGGCGTCGTCTTCCAATTCGGCCAGCTCATACCGGAGTTGACCGCGCTGGACAATGTCGCGCTGCCCCTGCTGCTCGGCGGGCGGCGCCGGGAGGACGCCTGGGACGAGGCCCGGAAGTGGCTGGAGCGGTTCGGGGTGCTCGGCCAAGAGGCTCTGCGGCCCGGGGAGATGAGCGGCGGGCAGTGCCAACGCGTCGCCCTAGCCCGCGCGTTGATCACCTCGCCGCGTGTCCTCTTCGCCGACGAGCCGACCGGCGCCCTCGACTCCCTCACCAGCGAGCAGGTCATGACCGCCCTCGTCCGCACCGCCCGCGACACGGGCACGGCGGTCCTCCTCGTCACCCACGATGCCCAAGTCGCCGCGTACGCCGACCGCGAGGTCCGGATGGCCGACGGGGCGGTCGAGCCGACGGAGGTGCCGGCATGAGCGCCACCCTCTCCAACTCGGGCTCCCGCAAGGCCGGTTCGTCCAACGCGTTCGTCACCGACCTCCGGCTGTCCTGGGCGCTCCTGCGCGGCTCCGACCGGCGGGAGTGGTGGCGGATCGGGCTCACCGCGCTCGGGGCGGGGGTCGCGACGGGGCTCGGGCAGACGGCCGCCGCGCTGTACTCGCTCCGGGGGTACCACCAAGTTCCTTACGTGGACGGGCTGTTGAACGCACCCGGCGAGCGGCGTGGCGTCATCTTCGCGCTGGCGCTGCTCGTCGTCCCCGTCCTCGCGTTCCTCGCGCAGTGCGCGCGGGTCGGGGCCGCGCATCGGGACCGGCGGCTCGCGGGGCTGCGGCTCGCGGGGGCCGGGGTGGCGCAGGTGCGGAGGATCGCCGCGCTGGAGACGGGGCCGGCGTGCCTGCTCGGCGCCGGTGCCGTCAGTGTCGTCAGCGTGGGCGTGCTGGCGAGTGTGTGGGAGGGGGCGACGCTCTACACGTGGACCGGGATGGGCGTCGTCGCGGTGGCCGTGCCTGTGCTGGGTGCCTCGACGGGGGTGTTCGCGCTGCGGCATGTGGTGGCCTCGCCGCTGGGGTGGGTGCGCAGGATGCGGCCGTCGGGCGGGCTCAGCGTGTGGCTGCTGCCGTTCGGCGCGGTGGGTGTGGTCGTGCTCATGACGCACGCCCTTCTGACCAGGAACATCGGCAGCGCCTTGATCCCGGGGTTCATCGTCCTGTTCGTCGCGGCCCTGGGCTTCGGCGCGGTGGGACTCGCGGGGACGACATCCCGGCTCGCCGGACGGTTCCTCGCACCCCGCGCCCGCTCCGCCGCCGTCCTCCTCGCGGCGGAACGGCTGCGGGACGATCCCTGGGCGGCGGCCCGCACCCACGCCGCGGTGCTGCTCACGACCGTGATCGGGACGGGGTACGTCGGGGTGCGCGCCGTCCTCGTCGACACGCTCCGGCGTGGCCATTACGCCGAGGACGACGACTTCTACCTCGCCGGTCTCGACCTCACCGCCGCCGCGATCGGGCTCGGTCTCCTCATCGCCCTCTCCGGACTGGCCGTCGGCGCCGCCGAGTCCCTCGCGAGCCGGCGCCGGGGCCTCGCCGCGCAGGTCGCGGCAGGGGTGCCGCGGACGGTGCTGGCGCGGGCGCTTCTCCTGGAGACGGCCCTTCCGCTGGCCCCGGCGGTGCTGTTCGCGGGCGCGGGTGGAGTGGTGATCGGGGTTTGGTACGGGGCTCTCGCGGACGCCTCTGTCACCTACACCTGGTTGCTTGTCCCTCTCGGGGTGTACGGGGCGTGTCTGCTGGCGGCGGCGACTTCGTTGCCGTTGCTGGGGAGGGCGGTGCGGCCGGGGGAGCTGCGGCATACGTGAGAGGTACGGGGCGTCCCGTAGTACCGGGAAGGCAGAGCCGTCCCTAGTGCGCGAGGGGTACGGGGGCGACCCGTAGTACCGGAGAGGCGGGGCCCTCCGTAGTACCCGAGGGGCAGGGGGCGTCCCGTAGAGCTTCGGAGGCAGCCGTCGTCCGCGCCGGCGTCGTCCCACCGCGGCCGCGGCCCCAGCCGCGTGCCCGCGCCTCGCATCGACCTGCCCCGGGAGCCGGAGGGGGATTCCCGGGGCAGGTATGCGAAAGCCCGGATCTCAGGCCGATATGCCGTCGATCCGGGCGAGTGCGTCGTCCGCGCCGTATGGCCGCAGGTAGGGCAGCCAGCGCGGGTCCCTATGGCCGGTCCCGATGATGCGCCAGGCCAGGCCGGTGGGTGGGGCGGGTTTGTGGCGCAGGCGCCAGCCGATCTCCGTGAGGTGGCGGTCGGCCTTCGTATGGTTGCAGCGGCGGCAGGAAGCCACCACGTTGTCCCACGCGTGCTGGCCTCCGCGGCTGCGCGGGATGACGTGATCCACGCTGGTGGCGACGCCACCGCAGTACATGCATCGGCCCCCGTCACGTGCGAACAGCGCGCGGCGGGTGAGGGGGACGGGGCCTCGGTAGGGCACCCGGACGAATCGCTTGAGCCGGACCACGCTGGGTGCGGAGACCGTGACGTTCGCGCTGTGCAGAAAGGCGCCCGATTCCTCCAAGGAGACTGCCTTGTTCTCCAGGACGAGGACGAGCGCGCGGCGGAGCGGTACGACGCCGAGGGGCTCGTACGACGCGTTGAGGACCAGGACATGCGGCACGGATGCCTCCTTGGGCGTCGGCGGCGCGTGGCTCGCGCCGGGACGATCTGGTAGCAGTCTCTCCTCTTGCCTGGTGAACGCGCCACCATGTCCCGGTAACGGGCTGGGAGTGTTTTCGACCACATTCCATGTCTGTCCTGCGCCGGAACCCTTCAAGCGCGGGTGAGACAGGTCTCTGTCGACGGGAACGGACGGGGCTTCGCGCAATGCCCCGTTAGTGTGGTGTGCCTGCCCGTACGGTGACCTTTTCGTGACCTCGGGCCGCCGTATTGGGAGGTATCCGCTGTGCCCGTGTCCGCTGTGTCCGCCGTCCTGTCGGCCGACGTGTCCCCCACGCCGTCCCCGTCGGAGTCACCCGCGGTGACCGTTCCGACGTTCCAGGACGCGCAGGAGAGCGCGACCAACGCGGCGAGCTGGGTCGAGCAGAACTGGTCGACGTGGCTCGCGATCGGGCTGCGGGTGCTGCTGATCGTCGTCATCGCGGCGGTGCTGCGGAAGGTCGTCCTGCGGGCGATCACCAAGCTGATAGACCGCATGAACCGGACGGTCGAGTCCGTGGACGGGACGGCCCTGGGCGGGCTCCTCGTCAACGTCGAGCGGCGGCGTCAGCGGTCCCAGGCCATCGGGTCGGTGCTGCGGTCCGTCGCCTCGTTCCTGATCCTGGGGACGGCGGCGCTGATGGTTCTCGCCACCTTCCAGATCAACCTCGCGCCCCTCCTCGCCTCCGCCGGTGTCGCCGGTGTCGCCATCGGTTTCGGCGCGCGGAACCTGGTGACGGACTTCCTCTCCGGCGTGTTCATGATCCTTGAGGACCAGTACGGGGTGGGCGACCAGATCGACGCCGGGGTCGCCACCGGTGAGGTCATCGAGGTGGGGCTGCGGGTGACGAAGCTCCGTGGCGGCGACGGGGAGATCTGGTACGTCCGCAACGGCGAGGTCAAGCGGATCGGCAACCTGTCGCAGGGCTGGGCCACCGCCGGTGTCGACGTCACCGTCAAGCCGTCCGAGGACCTCGACCGCGTCAAGGCGACCCTCACGGACGTCGCCGAGCGGATGAGCAAGGAGGAGCCCTGGAACGAGCTGCTCTGGTCCTCCATCGACGTGGTGGGGTTGGACTCCGTCCTCCTCGACTCCATGGTCATCCACCTGACGGCGCGCACCATGCCGGGCAAGCGGCTCGCCGTGGAACGGGAACTCCGCTGGCGC
>DATCQX010000981.1:0-5492 GCA_036569285.1 Streptomyces sp. | reverse complement strand
TCGGAGGGTGCTCCCGGTGTGTGCAGCGCGATGGACCGTACGTCGTCGAGGGTCAGCGTCGCTGGTCCCAGTGGGCGGTACGGTTCTGTCTCCGACTCGGCGTACGTGGCGGCGAAGGCCAGTTCCACGCGTAGGGTCTCGCCGGTGGGCAGCACGGAGAGTCGGAAGCCTTCGGATTCGACGTCGATCTCACCGATGCCGGGAACCCGCCATCCCGAGATTTCCCTCCCGGCCGGGCCGGTCTCGTCGTCGAGGACCGGTGTGCAGCCAAGCCACATGGGTACAGCCCTTTCGCTTCACAGCGCTCGGGGAGCGCGGGGTGGGAGAGGTCCTGCCCCTCCGGCCCGCGCTCCCCGAGTCTCTTGTCAGTTGGTGTCAGTTCTCGGCTCTGGGCCAAGTGTCACAGGGATCGCCAGGCGCGGTAGATGTGTCGGAGGCCGGGGCGGTAGGCCCACTTTCCGTACCTCTTGCCGCCCCGGTAGTACTGCACGTGCGGGAATCCCATGTGCTTGTTCTTGTAGCGGACTTGGCGCCACCTCGCGCCCAGTCCCTTGCCCTTGGGCCGAGCACCCCACTTATTGTAGTGAGGCTTCTTTCCCCGGACGTCGACGCGGTAGCCGCGCTTGGTCTGGATGCTGTTCTTGACGGACCTCTTCGCGATGTAGCGGGTGCCGGCCTTGATCGCCATGCTGCGGAGGAATCCGCCGCCCGAGACCGCGCTCACCACGCCGGCGATCTGGCGGGTCCGTTTGCCTGGGCACCACTTGGAGCAGGCCCAGGCCGCCGCGCTGACCGCGAGCCAGCCCCACCGGCCGTCGAGGTCGTAGCAGTTGAGGGGGTTGGCGGAGCAGTAGTCGTAGGCGTTGGCGTTGCCGCCGTAGATCGGGTCTGTGGACAGGAAGCGGCCCGAGGCGGGGTTGTAGAGGCGGACGCCCATGAGCGTGAGGCCGGTCAGGGTCTCGGTGGAGCGCTGCTTGCCGCCGAGCCAGGCGTAACGCGTCGCCTGCTGCCCGGCCCGGGGGTTGCCGTACTCGTCCGAGTCCAGGGCGACGGGTGCCTTGGTCGTGTCCAGCGGCAGTTGGAGGGCCACGTCGCCGTGCAGGTTGGTGAGCTGGAGGACCACGTCACCGGTCTTGCCGGTGGTGGCGGCCAGGTCACCGCTCGCGGAGTCGACGTTACGGGTCAGGGTTCCGGTGGCCACGTCCTCGACGATCCAGCGGGGGTTGTCCTCCTCGCCGTCGTAGTGGTTGACCTTGGACTGCTCCAGGGTCCATGTGGTGCCGCTGCCGCGCTCCACCGTCCAGGAACGGAACCGCTGCGCGGAGTCCAAGTTCCAGGTCTGGCGCTTGCCGTCGGCAGTCTGCTGGTGGACCAGGTCGTTGACGTGGTAGCTGATCGCGCCGTTGCCCGGAGCCGTGGTGGTCCGGCCGAAGACGTCGTAGGCGTACCCCGTGTCGACGATGCGGTCGGCGCTGTCGTACGTGTGGGTGCTGGTGGTGCCTCCGCTGGTCGGGCAGTCCACACCGGGCGCGCCGGTCGCCGTGGTCAGCGACTTGCGGTTGGTCCGGTTGTCGAAGGCGTAGGCACGGCGGGTGCAGACGGTGTCTGCGGTGTCCTCGACGGTGGTGAGGCGTCCGGTCGCGTCGTACCGGAACGTCTGCTCGGACCAGCCGCTGTGGCTGGTGTTCTGGGCGTGGATGGACTGCGTGATGGTGTCCGAGTAGACCAGGGTGCCGTCGCTGTCACGCGTGTACGTGCGCTCCAGTGTGGCCCCGGCGGTGTCCTCGCGCTGGCGCAGTGTGTAGCCGCCGGGCAGCTTCTCACTGCTGACGGAACCGTCCGCGTCGTACCCGGCCTCGAAGGTGCCGGCGACGGAGTCGGTGGTCTTCGTGGCCAGGCCGCGCGGCTCGACCGTGTGGTCGTAGGTGTAGGTCACCGTGGACGGGGCCGTGTCGGCGACCTTGACGGGGCGGTCCAGCAGGTCGTACTCGGTCGTCGTGGTCCCGCCGTCGGCGTCGGTGTAGGAGATGAGTCGTCCGAGCTTGTCGAACTTCTTGGTGGTCGTGCCTCCCGATGTCGACGTGGTCTTCACGACCTCGCCGTTGGCCGGGTCGTACTCCGTGGTGGTCTCCGGTACGGCCTGTCCGATGCCGCCGCTGATCGTGACCTTGTACTGCCGCCCTGCGGAGTCGTACGTCGTGGTCGTGGTCCGGGTCGTGTTGCCGGACGTCTCGATGAGCTTGGCCTGGTGCCCCCACCAGTCGTACTCGCTGGTTGTGGTGGGCAGGGTGGTCGGGTTGGAGCCACCCCCGGTGATCGCGCCGGCCGGGCCGGTGGTGCATACCGAGTCGGCCCATTCCGGGCGGCCGGCGCAGGCACCGGTGCCGGTGGCGGACCAGTACGTCGTCACCCTCGTGGCGGCGTCCAAGCCGGTGGAGTCGGGCGGGATCTGTTTGATGACCCGGCCCTGGGTGTCGTACTCGGTGGTCGTGGTGAGCGCCAGACCGCCCGGGTCTTGGACGGACTTGACGGGCAGTCCCTTGGCCCAGTCGTAGACCGTCTGCGTGGCGCGCGTCTCGCCCTGAATGGTGGGGTGTTCACGGACCTGGGCGCCCACGGTCGCCTTGGTGATCTGGTCCCTGACCTTGGCCGTGCCGTCGGTGGGACGTCCGGCGTCGTACTCGTTCGCCGTCCACGTGCGGGCGAGCACCGGGGTACCGGCCGGCACCAGGACGGTCGAGCCGGACTTCAGGTCGGCCGTGAGGTCGATGCGCCGCAGCGAACCGAACTCCTCCAGTTCCCGGGTGCCGGTCTCGTTGTAGACGGAGCGCGTGGACAGCAGCTCGGCGCGCTCGGCGGAGGAGACCTGGGTGATGCCCAGGTCCGCTTGGGTTGCCCGGTCGTCGGCGCCGAGGCCGAGGGCGACGGCCCGGTTGGCTGCCGACAGTTCGCGCACGGTGTTGCCGAACCGGTCGTACTCGGTGGTGGTGATGTGACCGCCGGGGGAGGCCGAGTTGACCTCGCGGGCGGAGACCCCGAGGTAGTGCACCTCGGCACGCTTGTAGTCGGTGGCGGTCAGTGCGCTGCCCGTGTGGGAGGCCGGAACGGCGTCCGCGGGGAAGACTGCGGTGGCGTCCGTCGGAGCATCGGTCTGGCCCCATGCCTTCACGTCGGCGGCACCCATGGCATACGGTGCCGCGGCGCCGGTGAGGGGCACCCCGTACACCAGGCTCGTGGTGGCCGTGCCCTGCTCCGTGGCGGCCGTCCCCGGCTGGAGGCCGGCCCGGCTCGCCTTGAGCAGCATGCCGTCACCAGCGGTGGAACCGGAACCGGCCGTGCCATAGGCGAAGGTCCACGGGAGTTCACCGGGTTTCGTGAAGCTGGTGACCCGACCCGCGGCGTCGTAGCCGTATTCGGTCTTCAGTGCCGGGGTGACCAGTGGGTTCCACGCCTGGCGCAGGCGGCCTTCACTGTCGTACAGGTACGTCTGCACCGTCTTCGACGTCGCCGCGGATGCGCCCGGCTCCGTGGACCACATACGGATCTCCTTCACCTGGCCGCTGACGTCACCGAAGGCGGCAGCGGTGGCAGTGGTGGAGGAGGCGTAGACGAACTCCAGGGCACGGCAGCCCTTGGACGTCGGGGACGCGGTGCAGGTGGCTGCGGACACGGCGGAGGTCGGCGCGATGACCCGCTTGGGCCGGGCCAGCTTCTTGCCGTCGACCGTCACCGCTTCAGACACCACTGTGGTGGACGACTGCGCCAGACCGTTGAGGAGAGTGCTGGACACCTGCCAGGTGGTGGCGGCCGGGTCAGGCTTCGTGAACTCGGTGACAGTGCCCTCGGTGTCCGAGAGCGTGAACGAACCGCTGACGCCACCGGTGAGGGTCAGGTCCTCGGAGCCCGGTTCGGCGATCCAGCCGGTCTTGTTCGCGTTGGCGCTGAAGTGGATGGCATCGCCCTCCAACAGAACCACGTCGACGGCGGTGTCGGAGGTCTTGCGGATGTGGCTGAACTCGGACTCGGTGAGCTCCGAGGCGGTGCTGACCACCCACTCCTTGCCGAAGACCGGGGCCTGCCCCTCCTGCTTGGCGCCCTGGTCGGGGCGGCGGGAGGAGGCCGTACGGGAGACTTCCAGGTCGAACGCGGAGGCGTCGGTGTCCGAGAGAACGAAATCGCCGGTCAGCAAGTTCACGTTCCCCGGGCCGACCTCGCTCGTCGCGGCACCGTCGGCGTTGCGGTCGACGACGACCGCCAGCGGTTCGGTGCTGCCGGACGCGCTGCCGGTGAAATCGGCCTTGAGCTGGACGGCTCCGTCCGGGTCCACAGTGTCGGTCGCGTTCCAGACCAGCTGCGCATTCTTGCCGTTCGTCAGCGGAACCGGCCAGGAGGCGAGAGCCGTGCCGCCCGAAGTGACATGGGCCGGCGGGATCTGCACCCAGGGATCGGCCTCGGAACGGCGCCAGGAGAAGGAAACAGACGTGTACTTGGAGGCATCGGCCTCCGCGACAAGCGGCACACGCCGGGCAGTACGCTCACCGTCGCTCGGCTGCACGAAGCCGCCCGGTCCGGCGTGAAAGGTGTACTCGATCGCGTCCGACTTGTTGTCGGCCTTGTCGACCGCACGGACCTGAAGTGTGTGCGTGCCGTTCTTCGGCGGGGCGATGCCGATAGCCTTCGCCGCCGAGGCGCCGCTGGTGGCGACCTTGGTCCAGGTCACGCCGTCCAGCGACCATTCGAGCCAGTTGTGGTCGGTGCCCGACGGCGGGGTGACGGTGAACGTGCCCGCCTGGCCGGCACCCTTCACCCACGAGCCGGTCGGGTAGTCGGTGGAGACGACCTTCGTCGGGGCCGAGGGCGCGGTGGTGTCGACGGTGAACGTCTTCCACGCAGACCAGCCGGTGTTGTAGTGCGTCCCGTCGTACGGGTTGGTGCGGAACCTGTACGTCTTGCCGTTCGTCAGACGTCCTGAGGGGACCGTGATCGAGGCGACCTGGCCCGAGGGCACGTACTTCGACACGATGACGTCGCCGACCTGGGTGTCGGTCGCGTTGTCGAAGATCTGGAAGGTGCCGTTGACCTTGTCACCGTTCGCGTCCACGAACGTGTCGCGGAGGGTGGGAGTCGTGGTGTTGACGGCGTAGGCGCCGCCGTAGGAGAAGTAGGGCGGGCCCGCCTCCTGCTTGGTGCCGGTGCGCGGCCGGTAGTTGTAGGTGACCGTGAGCTTCGGCGGGTTGGAGGCGGCGTTCGCGGAGTTGACCCGCTTCCAGCCCGCCGACGTCGACTCGTTCGTCGCCTGGATCCCCAGGTGACCGCGGGTCGCCTTCGCCGACGCCCACTCCTGCACGAGCGTGGTGACGTTCGCGTTGATCCAGCCGTCCGGCTGCGCGGCGCAGTCCACGTTGCCGCGGGTCTCGGTCGAGGACGCCTTCACGGCCGACATCGCCGGACGGTTCGTCCAGCGGCTCGACGTGGACGCGGCGGCCGAGGAC
>DATCQX010000980.1:0-3695 GCA_036569285.1 Streptomyces sp. | reverse complement strand
GACCTGCCTCCCCTTCGGCCTGGACCTGATCCGGATGCGCCGCACCTTCGACACCGCCGCCCTCGCGGCAGCGTTCCCCTTCACCAGCCCCGACCTTCCCCCACCCGCGCCCGCCTCCACCGCCGCCCCCGCCGGAGTCCTCTACGGCCACAACCTCGGCTCCCAAGGACTCGTCCACTGGGACCGCTTCGCCCTCGACAACCACAACTCCGTGATCCTCGGCCGCTCCGGCGCAGGCAAGTCCTACCTCGTCAAACTGGAACTCCTGCGCTCCCTGTACCGGGGCGTCGAGGCGTACGTCATCGACCCCGAGGACGAGTACACCCGTCTGGCCGACGCCGTCGGCGGGACATCCGTCCGCATCGGCGCCGAACACGTCCGCCTCAACCCCTTCGACCTCCCCGTCCACACCCGCCCCGACGGCCGGCGCACCGCCCCCAAGGACACCCTCGTCCGGCGCTCCCTCTTCCTCCACACCCTCATCGCCGTCCTCCTCGACACACAGCCGGCACCGGACGAACGGGCCGTCCTCGACCGGGCGATCGCCGCGACCTACCAGCGGGCCGGCATCACCGCCGACCCCCGCACCTGGAACCGCCCCGCACCCCTCCTCGCCGACCTCACCGCGATCCTGCGCGGCGCGAAGAACCGCACCGCACAGGACCTGGCCGCCCGGCTGCGCCCCTTCACCGACGGCGCGTTCTCCACGCTCTTCGCCGGACCCACCACCACCCGGCCCGAAGGCCACCTCGTCGTCTTCTCCCTGAGCGAGCTGGCCGACGAGCTGAAGCCCGCCGGGACCCTGCTGACCCTGGACACCATCTGGAACCACATCTCCCACCCGGCGTCACGCCGCCCCCGGCTGGCGACGGTGGACGAGGCGTGGCTGCTGATGAAGAGCGCCGCGGGGGCCGAGTACCTGTTCCGGATGGCCAAGGCGTTCCGCAAACGCTGGGCCGGCCTGACCGTGGCGACCCAGGACACCGCCGATCTCCTCGGCTCCGAGCTGGGCAAAGCGGTCGTGGCGAACGCCGCCACCCAGATCCTGCTGCGCCAGGCCCCGCAGGCCATCGACGAGATCACCCGCACCTTCGACCTCTCCGACGGCGAACGGCACTTCCTCCTCACCGCCGACCGCGGCCAGGGCCTCCTGGCGGCCGGCACCCACCGCGTCGCGTTCGAGGCCGTCGCCTCCCCCACCGAGCACCACCTCATCACCACCGATCCCGCCGAACTCGCCGCCTACGCCCAGAGCACCGGCGAGGACGAGGCGGACGACGCCTTCGCCGACCTTGACGGCCATGTCCCCGAAACCGAGGGCGACGAGATCGACCTCGGCTCCCCCTGAACGCATCCCGCTTCTCCGAGAGGCCAGTCATGCCGCCTCACTCCTTGGGGTCCCCGTTGCAGGACTACCTGCGCGATCCCACCGGCACCCTCCACACCGTTCTCGGCCGGCTCACCGACCCAGCCGTCACCTGGGCCCCGGTGGCCGGCCCGGCCCTCGCAATCAGCGTCGCCCTCCTGCTCTGGGCGCGCTGGTGGTGGCGCCGGCGTTGCCGGCGTGCCCTGGCGCAGGGCGCGCGGTTGGTCGTGGTGCTGCCGCCGCCGACCGCTGATCCGGCAGGGGCGGAAGCGTTATGGGCGAATCTCCTGGGGCTGCTGCGGCCGGCGTGGCGACGGCGTCTGTCCGGGCAGCCGCACGTGGCGTGGGAGTACGTCTTCGACCGGGAGACGATCCGTCTGCGGCTGTGGGTTCCCGGGACGGTTCCGCCCGGAACGGTGGAGCGTGCGGTGGAGGCCGCCTGGCCCGGCGCCCACACCCGCACCACCACCCCCGCCACCCCTGCGCCGACTGCCCCCGGTGAGCGTATCGAGGCGGCGGGCGGGGAGATGCGGCTCGCCCGGACCGAGGCTCTGCCCGTGCGGACGGCCTTCCCGGCCGACCCGATCCGCGCCCTCCTCGGCGCGCCCGCGGGTCTCGGCGCACGCGAGGAGGCCGTCGTCCAGATCCTCGCCCGCCCCGTCACCGGCCACCGCGTCCAGCAGGCCCGACGCGCAGCCCGGCGCCTGCGCACCCAGGGCTCCGCCCATGGGGCCGGCCGTCTCCTCGATCTGATCACCCCCGGCCACCGGGCCCGGACCACCGGTCCGGTGGTGGACCGTCAGACGGCGTTGAGTACGGCGGCAGAAGACCGGGCGATCGTCGCCAAGGAGCGCGGGGCCTCCTACGAGACCCGTGTCCGCTACACCGTCACCGCCACACTCCCCGCCGCCCTGGACGCGAAGGAGCGGGCCGTGGTGCGTGAGCGGCTGCGGGGCCGCTGTCATGCGATCGCGTCGGCGTTCTCGGCATACACCGAGCACAACCACTACCGCCGCGCCCGCCTCCGCCACCCCCACCGTCGGAGCGTCGAACGGCGTCTGGACCGTGGGGACTTGCTGTCGCTGCCCGAGCTGGCGGCGCTCGCGCATCTGCCGTGGGACGACGCCATCCCCGCTCTGCCGCGTGCCGGAGCCCGCGCCGTCCCGCCCCCGCCCGGTATCGCCACCACCGGATCCGCTGTGCGGCCCATCGGTCTCACCGACTCCGGGCGCCCCCGCCCCGTCGGCCTGCGCGTCCCCGACGCCCGCCAGCACGTGCACATCCTGGGTGCCACCGGCTCCG
Source organism: Streptomyces sp. (assembly GCA_036569285.1). Lineage (GTDB taxonomy): Bacteria > Actinomycetota > Actinomycetes > Streptomycetales > Streptomycetaceae > Streptomyces. Next base: position 1,027 of record DATCQX010000980.1, on the reverse strand, counting down.
GGAAATCGGAGCTGATGGCCCGCATGATCCTCGCCGACGCCGACGAGGGGCGCGGTCTGCTCGTCATCGACCCCAAAGGTGATCTGGTCACCGACCTCCTGATGCGTCTGCCCGCCGAACTGGGCGGGAAGGTGGTGCTGTTCGACGCCGACAGCCGCTCCCGTCCGCCCGTCCTCAACCCCCTGGAGGGTGCGGACGCGGCCCGGACGGTGGACAACCTGGTGTCGATCTTCTCCCGGATCTACGCCTCCTCCTGGGGCCCGCGCACCGAGGACATCCTGCGCGCGGGCCTGCTCACCCTGCGCGAACTTCCCGGTGTTCCTCTCCTCACGGATCTCCCGAAACTCCTGTCAGTGCCCGCGTTCCGTCAGCGTGCCGTCGGACAGATCCACGACGAGATACTGAAGGGGTTCTGGGCCTGGTACGACTCCCTGTCCCCCGCCGCACGCGCCCAGGTCGTCGCCCCGCTCATGAACAAACTCCGCGGCCTGCTGCTGCGCCCCTTCGTGCGGGCTGCTCTCGCCGCCGGGACCTCGACCGTCGACATGGAGGAGATCCTCGACGGCGGGATCTGCCTGGTGCGGATCGCGAAGGACTCCCTGGGCACCGAGACCGCCCGCCTGATGGGGTCGATCGTGGTCGCCCGGACCTGGCAGGCCGCCACCCGCCGCGCCCGCACCCCCCAGTCCAAGCGCCACGACGCCGGCTTCTACGCCGACGAGGCCCACAACTTCCTCAACCTCCCCTACCCCCTGGAGGACATGCTCGCCGAAGCCCGCGCCTACCGCCTCTCCATGACCCTCGCCCACCAATACCTGCGCCAGCTCCCCAAAGACCTCGAAGAAGGCATCAGCACCAACGCCCGAACCAAGATCTTCTTCAACTCCTCCCCCGAAGACGCACGTCACCTCGCCCAGCACACCCACCCCCGCCTCACCCCCCACGACCTCTCCCACCTCGACGCCTTCCACGCCGCCGTACGCCCCGTCCTGCACGGCGCCGAAGCACCCGCCTTCACCGTCATCAC
>DATCQX010000979.1:0-5074 GCA_036569285.1 Streptomyces sp. | reverse complement strand
CAGCGTCGTCAACGTCACCCTCGGCATGCGCGGCCCCGACCAGCTCAGACGGAACGTGGAACTGCACCGCAGCGCCGTTCCCGGGGCGCTCTGGGACGATCTCCGTGCTCAGGGGTTGATCCGGCCGGATGTGCCGCGTGCCGCGGTTGCTGAGGGGGATGCGACCGTCTGAGGGCCGTGCCGAAGCCAGGGCGCAGCTGGCCGTGCGGGCGAGGGCGGCGAACTGCGCGGTCGCGCTGTCACGCCTGGCTGAGACGGCCACGGTGCTGCGAGGCACACAGGTCTGAGCCGGATCGGGCGGAGCCTTCACCGGCTCCGCCCGACCTGCTTTGGGGGTGTTTCGCCTTGCCGGTTTGGGCGGTGTCGGTGTGGGCGTGCTGATTGTGGAGGCGGTGCTGTGGGCTCGGGGAGAGGCGGCGCAGCACACCCGGCGGAGGCTGGCGGTGTCCCTGGAAGCGGCTGCCGAGGAGGGCGAGACGTTCGTGACGGAGCTGGGACGGCTCGTCCAGCAGGCGCGGTGGAGTGCGCGAGGGGCACGTCGACTTCCAGCTCGGCACGTTCGACGGGCCTGTGCTGGGCAAGGGAACCCAGCACAACTACTTCGGGCCGTCCTGGGGACTGGATGTGCTGCCGCATCAGGTTTCGTTGCAGGCGGGCTTTCTCCGGGATCAGGCGGAGATCGTCCGGCTTGCGGCAGCACTGGCTGAGGGTGGAGTGACGGTCGTCGGCAGGGAAGCCCTGTCGCGGAGTGCGCCGCCTGGGCGAGCGGGCTCAGTCCGTGCGGTTGTGGCGTGGGCAGCCCCCAGGGGATTGCGGGGCTGGTCGTGGTCGGCCCCAGGGGCAGCGACCATGCTTTGCGAGTGGTGTCGATCATGGGGCGGGCGCTGTAGGGCGAGATACCGAGTTCCCGGCGTGCGTCGGCAAGCCGCTCCGGGTCGCCGTCCGGGCCCTGTTCGGCCGCCAGCTGAGTGCGATGTTCGAGCCTGTCGGTGCTGAAGACGTCGAGCAGGGTCAGCGAGAAGTAGGCGTACGTGGATGCTTCGTCGATGAGCTCACGTGCATCGCCGGTGAGGTCCTCGCTTGCTGTAGTCCTCGGTTCGCCGCCGACGGCCGGTGTGTCCGGCCGGGTGCCGTGAGAGTAGAAGGCGAACTGCTCCAGCGTGCACAGCACCTCGGCTTGTATGCACCGGCAAGGGTCGCGCAGGTAGTCGCTCAGGGTGCGGAAGGAGGCGAGCACGTCGCTGGTCTCGCGGGTCCAGCGCTGCTTGCTCAGCAGAGTCCGGAAGCCTGCGAATGTCTCCGCCAACTCCTCCAGGACGAGGTGGTGAGAGATATGGGTGAGCTCGAAAGACTGCGCCTTGTCCTGCATTTCCCGCATCTGCAAGCCGTATCGGAGCAGGTCGCGCAGGATGCCGCCCGACAAGGCGTGGGCGAGCATGATGTGGGGATCATTCAACGTCTTGGAGCGCTTGGCGAGGATGGTGCGGGATTCCTTCAGGGTGCTGGGCTGGACGTAGATGATGTCGTCCAGCGAGCTGTCGGTGACGTCCCGGTGCGGCAGGCCCCGCCGGACGAACGCGGCTCCCACGTCGTCGGCCACCGAAATCAGGTAGTGGACCAGGGGCACCCCCAGGATGGCCTTGATTTCTCGGAGGAACGCCAGGGCCTGGCTGTCCGTGCCAAGGCGGTCCACCTCGTCGATGGCGATCACGACGGTCTTACCTTGTCCGACCTTCTCAGCGGCGATATGCCTGAGCAGGTCCCGGAACTCTTCGACCAGTTCCGGGTAGTTCGGGGGAATGGTGGAGACGGACGTGGTGTGGTTGGTGCCCAGGCTGAGGACCTGGGCAGCGCCGCCGGTGGTCAGCCCGTGTGTGGTCTGCTGGATCGTCTGGAGACGGTACAGGTGGCTACGGCACTGGATTACCAGATCTGGTACCTCCGGGAGCGGGCTCCAGCCTCCTGCTCTGGACAGCAGGACTCCCGTGACGATGCCGGCGAGCCTCAGCGGGTTCTCGGGGTCCGACAGCAGAGTGTGCGTCTGCGGGTTGTCGATGAGGTACACCAGCAGGTAAGTCCCGGTGGCAGCGGCCAGGGGGCGGAACCACGTCTCCAAGGAGATGTGCCACCTGCCCAGAGGGAACTCGACACCGGCATCGCGGGCCAAGCGCAGGAGCCACCACACGAGTGCGAGCCCTCCGGCATAGACGGCAGTTCGGATCAATGCCTCCTGCTGAGTGCGATGCAGGTGCAGAATCTGCCGACGGATCTGTCCGTCCATCAACACCGTTCCGGCGGATGCCACGGCCAGGAGACGACCGAGAACTTCGCTGCCGCGCCACAGCCGTCCCAGCAGACGTGGCAGCCAGTCCGCATGCCGCGCCTTCCACCAGACGATCCCGGCGACGGCGACGGTGATACTGGCGACGACTGCGTGGCCCTGCCAGATGGCCATCACGTCATCGCGGATCGAAGCACCCTGTGTGCGCACGAAGTCGGCGACGGATGCGGCGTACTGCGCATACAGGGAGCGCACCGAGGCGGACAGGCCCAGCACCAGCAGGGCCGCGGCGGGCGCCGCGAACGAACTCCACCGTCCCAGCCGCTTGGCCTGGAACTTCACCCGCCGCAACAGCCTGCGTGCCGGAGACAGTCGTGCGAGCTCGGGCGGTTCGTAGCCCGCGTCCCGCATGTACTTCTCGCACAGCCGCACTGACAGCGACAGCAGAAAGTCGTGCGGAGTGTAGGTGGCCGGCGCTTGGACGATCACACCGAAGCCGGCTTTCTTCACGACCTGCTCCAGTAGCGTCGTCTTGCCCACACCTCGCGGACCGCAGACCGCGATCGTGCCGTCCTCGATGTGCGACAACTTGCGCTCCAGTTGCCGCCGCGCCCCGTTCTCGAGGACAAATCCCGGCGCCCGCGGGGCACGTAGGCCCCAGTCGTAGTCGTCCGGAATGAACAAGGAATCAGGATCGTCATCCAGCATGTGGTGGACCAACTCGGGCACTACGCGGCCAGTGCCCTCCGCTTCCAGGTCTTCGCCCCAGCGGACGGCGCACAACCCCAGCTCAAAGCGTTGCACCAGCCATGCGATGCCCAACACCCCGGCAGTCAGGCACACTGCCAGGTGGACCCACGCCTCGGCACCGCGCCAGAACAAGGTGAACATCACGGCTGCCGCGACCAGAAACGTCACGAGCAGGGCGAGTAGACCGCCGAAAACGAGTACGGCCAAGGTCCCCAACACGATTAGAGAACAGATCACCCGCCAGTCCCACGGCGTCGCGTCCGCCGCTCGATCCAGCCTGTCGTGAATCTCATTCAGCTTCTCCTCCGCCTCGTCCAAGGCGGTGGACGGGCACCGGATGGTGGCGTAGCGGTGATACGTCTCCGTCGTCATCCGCTCGAAAACGGTGTCCCAGCTCACGCCGTCCCGTTTTCCCAGCAGCCGTTCCGTCTCTGGTTCGAGGAGCGCGGCCTGCACACACCGGTGGTATATCTCGATCTTGTCGGCCCCGCTCCGGAAGTCCTCCGCCTTTGCCCGCAAGAGGTCCAGCCTGTTCCGTAACGGCAGCATCCGCCCGCCCTTCCCTGAGCGTCAGAACCTGCGGATGCTAACGCCCTGGAACAGGGCAACGGGGGCGTTGAGGATGCAGCTGCTCTGGAGGGGGCTACGGAGAGACCATGTGGTGTGCGTGGCTGCGCCAGGTTGGCGGGATCGGCGTGGATCTGCCTTCCGTCTGAGGCGCCGAGCCTTCACACTTGCCCCAGACACATGAGGCGCACGCTTAACGGGGGTTGGGGCATGGCGGTGGAGGCGACGGAGCTGTCCGAGGCGATCAAGGCGGTGCGGGCCGGGCTGGTCGCCGCTCAGGCCGACGGGTCGGATGCTCCGATCCAGTTCACGGTGAGCGACATCGTCCTTGATCTAGACATCGAGCTGCGGCGCACCACCTCGGGCGGCGGCGGGGTAAAGGCGTTTGTCATTTCCGCCGATGCCCGCGGTGAGCAGGTGCGGACTACCACGAACCGTATGACTGTCACCCTGCAGGTGGCTGCCACCCCCGACGGGAACACCCTGCGCGTCAATGACCATGAGCGTGGCCTGGATCCGCTGCCGGATGGGCTGTCCTAGGACACTGGACGTGGCTGGGCTTCGGGCCGTCGAGGTCCACAACAAGGAGAAGGACTCCTACGGGAGCGGCTCCCTGCTCGCGCCTGGGCTGGTCCTCACCGCGCATCACGTCGCCAAGCCTGGTGAAGGCAGCACGGTTCGGGTCCGTGACCTGCACACCAGCATGATCTCCGAGGCTGCGGTGGTGTGGGAGAGCCACGAGTTGGATGCGGTGCTACTGCGGGCGGATCCCGAGTTCGTCGGTGGGCACACCTCACCGGTACGGTTCGGTGAGGTGGTGTGCGACGACGAAAGGTGGCGCCCGCGCTGCACGGCGACCGGCTTCCCTCGCGCAATGCGCCACCAGTTCCCCTTCGGCTCGGGCCGGAGCATCAACGACTCGCGTACCATCGACGGTTCGATCACGCCGCATACGGGATCACGGTCCAAGGTGTACGGCTTCGACATTACGAGTGCACTGCCAGTCGAGGTGAAGGACTGGAAAGGCATGTCCGGGGCCGGTGTGTTCTGCGAGGGCGTGCTCGTCGGATTCCTCCCCACGGTGATGGCCAAGTGGCAGGGACTGGCGAACGTTCAGCCCATTGCGCGTCTGCTGGCGCATCGCGACTTCGTCCAGGTGCTCACCGAGGCAATCGGGCGACGCCCCATGCTGCAGCCCGCGGACCTGACTCACCTGCTGGAGCAGCCTGCAGAGCCCAGGTTGTCCTCGTCTCATCTGCTCGATCCGCGGCAGCAGGTGGTCGAGCTGACCGGGATGGACCGCCTCGTGAACGGCATCGAGCAGTGGTGCCGCGCTGGCGGTTCCCTTGATGTCGCCGCAGTGACCGGGGTGGGCGGCACTGGCAAGTCCCGCATGGTTACTGATGTATTGGAGCGGTTGTCTCGCACGCCGACAGCCCCCGGTGCGCCGCACCCCTGGAGCGGCGGGTTCCTGTC
>DATCQX010000978.1:0-22530 GCA_036569285.1 Streptomyces sp. | reverse complement strand
AGAGCGAGCACGTCGCCTCGCTGGAGGCCGAGCTGAAGGAGACCGGCGGCGACCACCACGTCCTGCGCGCCGACCTCTCCCGGCCGGCCGAGATCGCGGGCCTGCTGGAGCAGGTGCGGGAGCGGTACGGCCGCCTCGACCTGGTCGTCAACAACGCGGGCACGATCAGCCATGTCCCGTACGCCGAACTGCCGTTGGAGGAGTGGCAGCGGATCCTCACGACCAACGTGACCGGCGCCCACCTGGTGATCCAGCACGCGCTGCCGCTGCTCGGCGAAGGGTCGTCGGTGGTGAGCATCGGCTCGCGGTCGATCGACGCGGGCATCCCGCTGCGCGCCCACTACACGATGACGAAGGCGGCCCTGGTCGGCCTGAACCGTTCCTTGGCCAAGGAGTTCGGGCCGAAGGGCATCCGCTTCAACGTCCTCGCGCTCGGCGTCATCGAGACGGAGAACTTCCACAGCCTGCCCGAGGAGCAGCGCACCCTGATGACCCAGCGCTACAGCGCGAAGACGGCGCTCGGGCGGCTCGGCAAGCCGGAGGAGGTCGCGGGCGCGGTGCTGTGGCTGGCCAGCGACCTGTCCCGGTACGTCACGGGCAACGTGATCGGTGTGGACGGGGGGATCTCCTGATGACGTTCCGGGTCATGCTGCGCATGGAGATCGAGCCCGGGAAGGAGGCCGACTTCGAACGCGCCTGGCACGAGGGCACCGACGCGGTCACCGGCCACCCCGCCAACCTGGGCCAGTCGCTGTCCCGTTCGACGGCCGAGGAGAGCACCTACTACATCGTCAGCGACTGGGTGGACGAGCCGCGCTTCCGCGCGTTCGAGGACAGCCCGGAACACCTCAGGCACCGGGCGACCCTGCACCCGTTCCGCAAGGGCGGCTCCTTCCACACCATGGAGCTGGTCACCCACCTGGCCGGCGAGGCGGCGAGCCGTGCCGGCTGAGGTCCGCGTGATGGTGTTCCAGGCCGCGTACGACGACGATCAGCTGGCCGCCGTCCGCGCGGCCTACCACCTGGTCAGCGAACGCCTCGCGAAGGTGCCGGGCATGCTCGGCAACGAGCTGCTCCGCAGCCCCGCCGATCCCACGGCCCTGGCGGTGGTGAGCCGTTGGGAGTCGATGGCGGCCTTCGACACGTGGGAGCGGGGCGCCGATCACCGCGCCGACACGGCCCCCCTGCGCCCCTACCGCGACACCCGCACCCCCAGGCCGTTCGCCGTGTACGAGGTGGACGCCGCGTACGGAGAGGAGCAGCGCGCATGACCGAACTGGCGTTCATCGGGCTCGGCAACATGGGCGGCGCCATGGCCCACCGCCTGCTGGAACAGGGCCACCGCCTCACCGTCTTCAACCGGACGGCGGCGAAGACGGCACCCCTGGTGGCCGCGGGCGCGCTCCAGGCGAAGTCCCCGGAGCAGGCGGCCGAGGGCCATCGGATCGTCGTCCTGAGCCTCAGCGACGAACAGGCCGTGGACGACGTCCTGTTCACCCGCGTGACCCCCACCCTGAAACCCGGCTCCCTCGTCATCGACACCTCCACGGTCTCCCCCGGCTACGCCCGCCGGGCAGCCGAACGCCTGGCCGCCGAGGGGCTCCGCCGCGTCGAGGCCTGCGTGGTGGGGAACCCGCTGCAAGCCCGCGAGGGCGCCCTGCGCGTCTACGTCTCCGGGGACCCGGACGACTTCACCGAGGTCCGCCCCCTGCTGGACGCGATCGGCTCCCAGGTCCTCCACCTGGGCGCCCCCGGCACGGCCACCAGCATGAAACTCGTCCTGAATCTCCTCCTGGGCGCCCAGGTCGCCTCCATGGCCGAGGCCATCGCCTACGGTGTCGCCTCCGGCCTGGACCGGGACCAGCTCATCACGTCCATCGCGGAGAGCGGCTTCAGCTCCGTGGTCATGAAGTTCCGGGCCGCCCTGATGAAGGGCTCCCGTTACGAACCGGCCTTCTTCCGCGCCGACTTGATGGCGAAGGACGTCCGCATCGCGACCGAGGCCGCCCACACCGCCGGCCTCACCCTCCCCGTCCTCGACACCGTCCTCGACCGCTTCACGGCGGTCGTGGCCGCCGGGGACGGCGCGAAGGACGCGGCGGTGATAGCCGAACACCAGGCGTGAGAGCCGCGGACGCCCTCCTCCGGACCCGTCGGAGGAGGGCGTCCGCATGCCTGCGAAGGGTGTGCCAAGGCCCGGGAACCAGTGGAAGGTTTCCGGGCCTTGAGAGTGCGGGGCGTCAGTCGGAGTCGATGATTTTGATGGAGTTGGTGGGGCAGGCTCGGGCGGCTCGGTGGACTTCTTCCTCCTGGTCGGGGGTGGGGTGGTCGTTCAGGAGGAGGACGAGGCCGTCTTCGTCCTGGTCGAAGATGACGGGGAGGCGGTAGACGCAGAGGCTGCTCACCGCGCAGGTGGAGGGGGTGGTGACGATGCGCATGCGGGTCACCAGTCCACGGGGATCTCGGTGAAGCCCTCCATGAAACCGCCCAGGGCGCGGGGGAGTTCGGCGGCCGGCTTGGCCAGGTGGATCGTCGGGAAGCGGCGCAGGAGGCTCTCCGTGGCGATCTGGAGTTCCATGCGGGCGAGGGCCGCGCCCACGCAGTAGTGGATGCCGGCGCCGAAGGTCATGTGGTGGTTCTCCTCGCGCCGGATGTCCAGCTCGAAGGGGTTCTCGAAGACCGTCGCGTCACAGTTGGCGCCCTCTTCGGAGAGGAGGACGCTCGTGCCCTTCTTGATCACCGACCCGTCCGAGAGGGGGATGTCCTCGACCGCGTAGCGCATCGTGCCGACGGAGGAGCCCATGATCTGCGTGCGGAGCAGCTCCTCCACGGCGGAGGGCACCAGGGACCAGTCCGCCTGGATCTCGCGGACGAGGTCGGGACGGTTCAGCAGCACCGCCGTCCCCGTCCCTATCTGACTGGCCGTCGTGACGTAACCGGCGATCAGCAGCCCCTGGCACCAGAAGTGCAGCTCGTGCTCGTTCATCCGGTTGTCGTCCTCGTCGCGGACGCGGATGAACTCGCTGATGAGGTCGTCGGCGGGGCTCTGGCGTTTCGCCTCGATGAGATCCCCGAGGTACTTCCAGAGGTTCTGCCGGGCTTTGCCGATCTCCTCCGGGGGCAGCTTGGTGACGGCGAGGAACCCGTCGACGTAGCCGCGGAACTGGTCGCGGTCCTCGGCGGGCACCCCGAGCAGCTTGCAGATGACCTTGATGGGGAGGGGGAACGCGAACGCCTCGTTCAGTTCCGCCGGACGGGGCCCGGAGGCCATCTCGTCCAGCAGCTCGTCCGCGACCTCCTGCACGTACGGCCGCAGCGACTCGATCCGGCGCGCGGTGAACGCCTTGGTCACCAGGGACCGCACCTGCGTGTGCTTGGGCGGGTCGGGGTCGATGTGCGGGTCCATGAACAGGTCGTTGTCCTTGGAGATCCGCGCGCAGTCGGGCCGCGCGATGTTGCGGGAGAGCCGCTTGTCGGCGAAGAGGGAGCGGACGTCCTGATAGCGGGTGACGAGGGTCGCCGTGTCCCCGCTGGGCAGCGTCACCTCCATCGCGGAGGAGCCGTGGACGTCGCGCAGAGCCTCCGGCATCTCCATGGGCGGGCTCCAGGCGAACGGGTACCTGGGCGGGTTGGCGGCGTGGGGGCAGACTTCGGGGCTCACGTCGGCGGTCACATCGATCCCTTCACAACGGACGGTACGGAGGTCATCGGATTCACAGCGGCCACCCCGACCGGGACCAGGCGGCCTCGGCGAACGCCCACTCGTAGCGGACGCTCGTCGTGAAGTACTGCAGAAGCTCGGCACGCCCCGGCGCGGCCATCCGCTCGCCGAGTTCGTCGTAGACGGCCATGAAGGCGCGGACGGCGAACCGGTAGCCCTCGCCCGGGTGGTACGCCTCGATCCACTCGGCGTAGCGGGAGCCCGGCGTGTGGCGTTCCACGAGGTCGTCGGAGATCCGGTGGTTGAACCAGACCATCGGCAGCAGTGCCCCCATGCCCGCGGCGACCGTCGAGGCGGTCGCGGCGTGCAGGAACGTGCAGTGGGCGTGGGTCGCGGCGCTCACCTCGGGCGCGTCGGACGCCGTGGGCGAGCCCAGCGCGGGCGCCAGTTCGGCGTACGCGGTGCGCAGCCGGTCCCGGGCCTCCAGGGTGCCGGTGACGGAGCGGGCCAGCAGCGCCGCGTGCTCGTCCCACCGGGTCGCGGCGGCGGTGCGGGCCAGCGCGCGGGCGTAGGCGGGCAGCAGATGGGACGTGTCCTGCTCGACGAAGTGGGCGAGGGACTCGGGCGGCAGCGAGCCGTCCCGCAGCCCCGCCCAGAACGGGTGCTCCCTGACCTTGGCGAGCACGGGCTCGGCCAGCTCCTGGAGTTCCTTGCTCAGCACGGCATCCTCCTCCTGACGGTTCGGCGGTCACACATTTCAGAAATCGAGGCGCACCCGCTGCCGGCGCAGCCACGTGTCGAGCTGGAGGACCATCTCCACGTCACGCCGCTCACCCCAGCCGCTGACCTCGACGGGCCTCTCCTGCGCGGCCAGCCGGGCGCACGCCTCCCGGTCGAGCAGCGGGGCGACAGGACCGGTCGGGTCGTTCACCACCGCGTCGAACCGCTCCTTCAACACCCGCCCGTAGCCCGGGTCCTGAGTGATGGGGAAGGGACTCTTGCGGCGCTCCACCACGGACGCGGGCAGCAGATCGGCGACGGCGGAGCGCAGCACGCTCTTCTCCCGGCCGTCCGCCGTCTTCAACTCCCAGGGGATGTTGTAGACGTACTCGACGAGCCGGTGGTCGCAGTACGGCACCCGAAGCTCCAGACCGACGGCCATGCTGAGCCGGTCGTCGCGGGTCAGCAGCAGCGGCATCCAGCGGGTGAGGTGGACGTGGCTGACGCGCCGCATCCGGTGCTCCAGCTCCGACTCGCCCTCCACGCGCGGGACTTCGGCGATCGCGTCCGCGTACCGCTGGGCGGCGTGCCCGGGGACGTCGATCCTCTTCAGCAGCCCGGGATCGAGGAGTCCGGTGCTCATGCCGTGCGGGGCGACCTTCAACCCCATCGTCACCCAGGGGAAGTTGCCGGTGTCCACCAGCGACGGGTCCTGGAACGAGCGGTACCCGCCGAAGAGTTCGTCCGCCGCCTCACCCATCAGGGCCACCGTGGAGCGCCGGCGCACCGCGCGCAGCAGCAGGTACAGCGAGCGGTCCATGTCGGGGATCGGGCGGGGCAGGTCCTGGGAGAGCAGCGCCGCCGCGTCGACGACGGGGTCCACCAGGTCGGCCGTCCGCAGGATCACCGGCTCGTGGTCGGCGCCCACGTGCCGGGCGACCTCGGCGGCGTAGGGGGCGTCGGGGTCCTCGTGCCAGAAGTCCTTCCGGAAGCGTTCCGTGTGGCCCTCGAAGTCGACGGCGAAGGTGCGGGGACGGCCGCCCGCGCGGGCGGCGAGCGCGGCGATGGCGCTGGAGTCGACGCCGCCGGACAGCAGCGTGCACAGGGGGACGTCGGAGACGAGGTGCGCCTCGACGGACTCGGCGAGCAGGCCGCGCACGGTCTCGACGGTGGTCGCCGCGTCGTCCGTGTGGGGGCGGTTCGGGAGGGTCCAGTACGCGGACTCGGTGACCCCGCCGGGCGTGACGAACGCCGTGTGCCCGGCGGGGAGTTCGCGCACGCCCCGGTACACCGCGTGCCCCGGCGTCGAGATGTACGCCAGCAGCTCCGCGAACCCCTCCGCGTCGACCGCGCACTCCATCGCCGGGTGCGCGAACAGGGCCTTCGGCTCGGAGCCGAACAGCAGGCCCTGCGCGGTCGTCGCGTAGAACAGCGGCTTGATGCCGACCCGGTCACGCGCCAGGAACAGCCTGCCCCGGACGGCGTCCCACACCGCGAACGCGAACATGCCGTCCAGCCGCTCGACGCACCGCTCGCCCCACTCCAGGTACGCCCGCACCACGACCTCGGTGTCCCCGGCGGTCCGGAACCGGTGCCCCCGGCCCTCCAGAGTCCGCCGCAGCTCACGGAAGTTGTAGATCTCGCCGTTGTGGACGACGACGGCCAGGGTGCGGCCGTCCTCCTCGACCGCCATCGGCTGGGCACTGCCCGCCAGGTCGATGACGGAGAGCCTGCGGTGCCCGAGGGCGGCCCGCCGGTCGGTCCACACGGCCTCGTCGTCCGGGCCCCGGTTGGCGAGGGCGGCGACCATCGTCCGTACGGTGGGCCCCTCCTCGGTCAGGTCACGCCGGAAGTCGACCCAGCCCGCTATGCCGCACACGTGATCACCTTCGTCCGCAGTTCATTGACGATGTCGGCGGGCGACGGCAGCTCCAGCATCCGCGCCCGCAGCGCACGTGCCGTCTCGCGGACGCCCGCGCCCTCCACCGGGTCCAGCAGCCGCCCGGCCTCCTCGCGCAGCCGGCGCGGCGTCGCCTCGTCCCGCGACAGCACCTCACCGGCACCGGCCGCGAACACCCGCCCCGCGTGCCCGGTGTGGTCCGGCAGCTGCGGGACGAGGAGCAGCGGGACGCCGGCCCGCAGCGAGGCGAGGACGGTCCCCGCCCCGCCGTGCGCGACGACGAGGTCGGCACCCGGCACGAGGGTGTGCAGCGGGGCATCGGTGACGACCCGTGCCCGGGAGGTCAACTCCGGTGACAGCAGCTCGCGTTGGCCCCTCGTCACCGCGAGCACCACCTCGGTGCGCTCGTCGCGCAGCGCCGCCGCGACGTCCCCGGCGAGGAACAGGCCGGGGCTGAGCCGCGCCATGGTGTGCCCCCAGGTCACCAGGACCCGGCGCACACCCGGCGCGGGCGCGGGCAGCGGGCCCGGCGCGACGCCGACGCCGTTGTAGGGGACGTGGCGCACCGGCATCCGGGGGTAGTCGGTCGGCACCTGGAAGGTGTCGGGGCACGGGTCGACGGTGACCGTCCCCAGCGGGTCGAAGTCCGTCACGCCGTGCCGCTCCAGGACCGGCGCGAGCACCTCCGGGAGCAGGGCGCGGGCCCTCAGCATCAGGTCGGTGCCGTACAGCACGCGGATCGCGGGGACGCCGAGCGCGGCGGCGGCGATCGGGCCCGCCAGCGCGGTCGGGTCGTACGCGATGGCGTCGGCCCGCCACGCGCGGGCCAGCTCCACGAGGTCGTCGGTCATGGACTCCGCGTGCGCCGAGAACATCCGCAGCGCGCGGGGCCCCTTCCCCTCCCTCGGTGCCTGCGGCCCGCCCGCCGACTCCCCGGCCGACGACGGCAGCACATACCCCCGCACCATCCCGACCGCGTCCACATCGTGGCCCACCACCGCGGCCGGCAACCCCGTCCGCTCGATCTCCGGCCTCAGCTCCGGCTGACTCGCGACCAGCACCTCATGCCCCGCCGCCCTGAACGCCGAGGCCAGCGGCACCAGGGCGTACAGATGAGAAGGCCAAGCCCAAGTCGTGAACAGTACGCGCATGGAATCCGTCAGCCCCTTCATGACGTCGATGTCCCCGGCAGCGCCGGGGCTCCGATGCAGACCCGACGGTGAGCCACCCGCCTATCGATCGACTCGGGATCGACTCGACGGGGCGGGGGCGTGCGAGGGGGAGAAAGAAGGGGTCCCGCTGAGGAACGGCGCGCTGAGAGGTGGCGCGGAGCGTCAGTTACCGAGGCCGACGGCCGGTGGGAGTGATGCCGTACCGGCGCACGTCCCCTCAGAGAGTTTGCGCCGACGGACTGAGTTCCAGGGTGAGGAGCATGGCCGCGTGATCGGTGAGTCCGGTTGTTCGCGGGGTGTGGTCGTAGACGCACTCGGTGATCTGTGGTGCCTGGGCGGTGGTGGTGAAGATGTGGTCGAACCGGAATCCGTTGCCTGAGCGCCCGAACCAGGAGTGGTCGACGGTGTCCGGGTGCAGGTGGCGGTAGGCGTCGGTGAATCCGGCCTGGGCGAAGGCGTCGTGGAAGGCGTACTCCCATTGCCCGAAGACGGCGTGCGGCGGCTGGTGTCCGCGCTCGACGACGTTGAGGTCGCCGGCGACGACGACGGGCGCGTCGGCGAAGACCTTCGCCAGGCCGGACAGGGCGTGGGCGACGGCGTTCTGGAAGTTCTTCTTGTCTTCGTTACGGCGTTCTTTCGGACCGCGGGAGGGCACGTAGAGGCCCAGGATGCCGAGGCGGTGTCCGGCGATGGTGGTGAGGGCGGCGGGTGCGCGGTGCGGGAGGAAGGCCACGTCGGGGTCGACGGGTTCCAGCGGGGCGGTGCGGGAGGCGATGACGGTGCGGTAGTCGCCCGCCGTGTCCGGTGCCGGGGTTGGGGCGAGGACATGGGCGTAGCCGACGTCGCGCAGTGCCTGGACGAGGGCGGTGCCGCCGGGGCCGGAGCCGACCTCGGTGAGGACGGCCAGGTCGGCGTCCTCCTGCCTGCTGATCCAGTCGGCCTGACGGTACGCGCGGGCGGGGGAAGCGTGCTGAGCGTTGAAGAGCAGGAGCCGCGCGTGGGTGGTGGAGGGGGGGTGGTGGGGCTGCGCCGGGGTGAGAAGGGAGAGCTGGGTGGCGTCGTCGTTCACTGCTGGGGGCCCTTCTCGTCCAGGAAGACGTCTCCGGCGGCGTCGAGTCGCTGCTGGAGGTGTCCGGCGGTCTCGCGGACGAAGGCGATGTCCTCGGAGGTGAGGGGGTCGCCGGTGGCGGTGAGGTTTTCGGTGACCTGCTCGGGGGTGGTGTAGCCGACGAGGACGGCGGCGTTGTCCGCGTGCTGGAGACAGTAGCGGAGGGCGACGCGGGCCAGGTCCGCGGTGGAGGCCCCGAACCGTTCGCGCAGTGGACGCAGGCCCGCGTCGATGATCTCCAGCGCGTCCGGGGTGAACCACGCTTTGCGCAGCCGGTGGTCCCCGGCTGCGAAGGCGGGTGGCCGGGTCGGGTCGTACTTGCCGGTGAGCAGGCCCTGCGCGAGGGGCTTGTTGATCAGGACGCTCGCGCCGTGTTCGGCGGCGAAGGCGAAGATGTCCTGCTGGCCGGCAGGGGGCGGCGGGGTGAGGGCGTTGTGGCGCACCGCGAGGTAGTCGGGTTCGACGAGAGTGAAGAGGTGGCGGAAGCGGGCGTGTTTGTCGGCGCGTTGTGGCTTGGGGACGGTGACGCGTTCGGTGGCGAAGCGGTGCGGGCCGCGCATGCCGATGGTGGTGATCAGTCCCTCGCTCTGGAAGGTGCGCATCGCGGTGATCGCGCCCTCCAGGTAGCGGTCGTGGGGCCCGAACTCGGCGTTGTGCAGGAAGTAGATGTCGAGGTGGTCGGTGCGCAGGTTGTCCAGGGTGGTTTCGAGCTGGCGACGCATGTGGCGGGGGTCGTAGGCGTGGGCGGCGGTGCCGGTGAAGTAGCCGACCTTGGAGGAGAGCACGAGGGTGTCGCGCCGGACGGTCCCGACGAAGCGGCCGAGGATCCGTTCGGAGTGGCCGTGTCCGTAGACGTCGGCGGTGTCGAAGAGGTTGGCGCCGAGCCCGTAGGCGCGCTCCAGGCCGCGCCGGGATGCTGTGTCGTCAACGGTGGACCAGCCCATGGGCAGGTTCAGGTTGTTGTCGGGCCCGCCGATGGCCCAGCAGCCAATCCCGATGGGGTGGACGCTGAGTCCGCCTGCCAGGGTGCGACGCTTGAGCATGCTCGTCATCTCACTCATGCCGATCCCTCTCTTTACGCACATCTGCTGTCAAACCCCCGCGAAGTGCGGCGGGTTGTGGCTACGGTGGCGTGTGTGAACCCACACACCGAACTGGACCTCACCGCTGTCACCGCCAAGAAGTGGGCCGACCCGGCCGACTTCTCCCCGGACGAGTTCCGGCGCGCTTCGCAGTTCTACGAGACGATGCGCGCCGACGACGCCCATCTGCTCAAGGTGCGTGCCGAGGCGTCCTCGCTGATCCGGGAGTGGACCGGCTACACACCGCGCGACGTCGGTTCCTTCGGCACCCGCCTGAACCTGGAGACGTCCGACCTGGACCTGGGCATCGGGTTTCCGGTCGAGCGGCGCGGCGATCTGATGCAGGCCCTCGTGGGCGAGGGACGGGCGGCGTTCCTGGGCGAGCGGCAGACGCGGTACTCGACCACGCGGCTCGTGTTCTCCTTCACCGTCTCCGGCATCGAGATCGACCTGAGCGCGCTCACCGTCGAGGACTTCGCGGTCGCGTGCCGGATGCTCGACGAGATCGACGCAGGCATGACCCAGGAGGAGCGGATCGCGCACACCTGGGTCAAGCACCTTCTGCGGGAGCGGGGGGATCTGGAGGCGTACGCCGAGTGGAAGCTCGTGACGTACGCGCGTTACTGCCCCGAGTTCAACTGGGTGCCGATCCCCGAGAAGTCCGCCTCCTGAAAGGCGGCCCGTGGTGCGGCCCCGGTACGGAACGCCAGGGCCGCACCGCAAAGGGCATTCACGTGCCACAGGGGTCCGCCGCGTTGATCAGGCGCCACTCGGCGTTGCCGGCCCACCGTCCGTGCTCGTGGCGGAGCGTGCCCGCGTGCCGCTCGGGCAGGGTGCGGGACACCTCGGACACGGTCCGCGCCATCCGCTCGCGCAGCCCCTCGATCTCGGTGTCCACAAGGGTGCGGATCTTCCTCTCCAGCAGGGGGACACATCCTGGCAGGCGGGTGACGGGTTCCTCCCAGGCCGCCGTGATCATCCCGCCGAGGACGCTGTAGGCGGCGTCCTTCAGGACGACCCGCGCGGACCTGACCTGGCGGCGGGGCTCGCCGTCGAGGATCTTCTCCAGGCTCTTGAGCGTGTAGTCCAGGGCGAAGTTCCGGTCGACCCACAGCTGAGCCCACCGGCTGCACGTCCCGATGCGCCAGTCGCGGAAGTCGGCGTCCTGACGGCCCATCGACGGCCGGACCTCCCCGGCGAGACCGGCCTTCTGCACCTGCTTGGTGTAGGCGGCGCCGATCAGGCACTCCATGGAGACCAGCATGTAGGAGATGCCCGTGTGGAACGGGCGGCCCGTGCTGTGCTCGGCGACCCACCCGCTGTCGCGGACACCGGCGACGATCTCCTCTACGGGCGTCTCGGGCAACGGACGCATCAGGAGGTCGGTACGGCCCTGGTAGGCGTACGTCGCCAGCAGTTCCTCGAAGGTCATCAGGTGGTCGAAGGTGATGTACGTGAAGCGGGTCGGCACGCCGAGGGCGGACAGGGTGCGGATCGCGAGCGCGTTCTGCTCGCCGTCCGTCTCCTTGTTGAACCGTTCCAGGATGCTGTCGACGCCGGACTCGACCCCGAACAGGCAGCGGCGCAGCCCTTTGTCCACCAGCGAGCGCCACATCGCGGCGCGCTCGACGTGCCAGGCGACATCGTGGCCGGGGTGGGTGACCTGGTCGATCCGGCAGCTGGTCTCCCACGCGAAGCCGGACGCGGCCACCGTGTCCGCCACGTGCAGGGCTCGGGCGACGGCGTCCGGGCCACGGCCGATGAACTCCTCGTCGACGAGGTACAGGGTGCGGCTGATGTCCGGGTACCGGTCGAAGACCGTGCTCATGTGGCCGAGGAGCCGACCGAAGCCGTCAGGTGTGCCGCCGTTCCACTGGCCTTTGTGACCGCGTGGGCAGAAGGAGCAGAAGTTCGTGCACCCCCGGGACGCCTCCAGTTGCGCGACGCCATCGTGGTCGAACGTCGCGGGCAGCAGGTCCAGTTCGGGCAGGAAGTCCTGCTGCGTACGGCTGACAGGCTTCGCGGTACGGCGTCGGCCGATCGCCAGGGTGCCTTCGCCGCGGGCTGCGCCGGTGTAGCCGATGGAGTGGACCTGGTCGAGTGCGATGTCGCCGTGCCAGTACGCGGCCAGGTCCTGGATGGTCGGCTCTCCGGCGCCTCGGGCGATCAGCAGTTCGGGGTGACGCTCCAGGAGCAGGGCTTCGTTGCGGACTGTGAGGCTGCCCCCGGCGATGACAAGCGGCCGCTGCTCCAGCACATACACGGCATCGAGGAGGCCGGTCAGCAGGTCGTGCTGGCCGAACGTGGCGGAGATCCCGAGGATGTCCGGCGGGTCGTCGGTGACCTGCTTGATCAGGTCGGGGAGGGTGGTGCCGAGCTGCATATCGACGAGCGACACCTCTCCCAGGAGGGCCAGACGTGCGGCTCGGGCGACGTCACTGATGCCCAGAGGGAAGCGCGGCAGCGGGAAGTGCTCCGGGTGATACAGCGCGGCCAACGTGACACTCGGGCGCGACAGGCGGTGAACCGCCTCCGGTGCGAGCTCGGCCAGGGACAGCCAGCCCGTCGGTGCGTCGAGGTCGATGTGCCGCTGCGCCCAGTCGGGCCAGGTCCGAGACGCGTGCGGCTGCCCGGAGAGGTCAGCGGCGATCCACCGGCCGTCAGGCCGTTCGACGAAGACGAGCCGCCGGTCCAGCGCCCCGGTGACGCGGATCCGCCCGGCATAGGGAGCGCAGTGCCCCTCCAGCCACGCACGGAGCCGGTTCGGGTCGGTCAGCAAGGGTTCCAGGACCGGTATCGCCTTCTCCCCCGGATCGAGCGAGGGAGCCACGAACCGTAAGGACTGGGCCAGGCGCCGGGCCTGGGCGGTGGTGGGACGTTCAGCGGTCATGCGTCCGCCCTCCGGAGAGCAGAGTCAATGAGCGTGAGCGGCCGTCGACTGGCGAAGGCCGTGATGTTGCCGAGGTGGCTGGTGCCGAGCGCAGAAGGAGCTGGGCGTCCCTGCCTCAGGCCAGAGAGAGCCTGCGGCAGGGACTCAGCCCGGTGCGGAGTCCTCTCGGAGGCGGGGGAACCCAGTCGAGTGCCCCGCACCGGGGGCCTGGGGGACTTTCAAACGCGTGCGGATCAGGTCTTGCCGCGCCCGCCGTGCCGACAGCGCAAACCGCGCGCGACCTGGTGCAGGGTCGGACGGCGAGGCTTCTCGCAGGTCGTGCACCTGACGCTCCAGGGGGAGGACCGGCGTCCCGGATACGGCTCCTCGGGCTCGTAACCGGCCTCCCGCATGACGGCCACGGCAGCCCTGCCCTCTTCGGTCTCCTCCTCGACGACCGGGCGGGCCGACGGTTCGCCCTGGAAAGACAACTGCGGCTCCGGCAAAGGCGGTTCGGAGAAGCCTCCGAACACAAGGGCGAGGCTCACCCACTGGCCCATCGCTACCGCCCCTTCCGTCAGCTCGGTGTCGTGACCGGCCGGCCGAGGCTGTCGACAGGGGTACACATGATCGCCTTCAGGACCTCCCGGTAGAGCGTCGTCATGCCTGGGAGTGGTCGGATATCGCGCGCAACTGCCCGGTGTCGAAGGTCTCGAAGTGTTTGACCGCCTGGACGAGTGCCCTGACCACGTACGTCCGGTCGACCCGCTCGGGTCCGCCCTGCAACGCCTTCTCCGGCCCGTAGCCGCACGTCGGTCGGACAGCGGCGGTCCATTCGGTGTGTTCGGCCGTCCAGCGGGCGACATCGACATACTTGGCCTTGCGCAGGATCCCGTCGGCCCGGTCGTCACTGACCCGGGTGCCGTCGGCGGCGACGTAAGTGCGGTTCATGTAGAACGCCCGGTCCTGGACTTTCTCCCACTCCTCGACGCTGGGTCCCTCGCCGGTCGGGTAGGAGTTCCAGTCCCCGCCCATGATCGTCAACCATCCGGGTTCAGCAAGCGTCGTGTACCACTGGGCCTCGTCCCGGCGGCGGTCGGCCGACCAGTAACAGGAGTGCTCGCAGACCAGACTGAGTGCCCTCGGGCTGACACCGCCGTCCGCGAGAGCAAGCCTCACGGAGACGTTCGCCGGCGCGTGCCAGCCCGCCCACGCGTGCTCGTACGCCTCCTCGACGACGAAGGGGCCGTCGGGGCGTACGAAGACGACGTTGTCGTTGCCGGAGGCCGTGGTCCGCGCGGCCGGGAACGCAAGCATCCCCAGTCGGCCGGTGACCCGTTCGAGGTCGGGGGCCTGCATCTCCTGCCAAAACATGACGTCCGGGCGCTGCTCGTTGATCCACGCGCAGGCCGCGTCGGCGTGCTCGCCTTTGCGGATATTCCAGGAAAGGATTTTGACGGTCTCCGCCAGTTCTTGTGACAACTGCAGGGCCTGCTCCAACGGATTACCTCCGGACGAATTCAGGAATGCGGGCGAGCTGATTGAAAGGAACGGAACAGCAGGAGAGGCCGGTTACCACCAGCGGGACTTAGGCGGCTCCGGAGGAGGAGTGACTTCTTCCACCTTCGACACGTCGACGTGCCCGTTGGGGTTATCCTTCTGGATTTTCCGCTTACCCTTCCCTTCGGCTTCCTCTTTATTTTTCGCCTCGACCCAGACATTCGCACCTTTCGCGGGTTTATTGGTGCTCTTGATCACTGCGCCGATGCGGAACCTGGGCATGCTCGAAATTCTCTTTCTGTCGATCGTGTGGAGTTGTTCTCAGTGAGCGGTGCGGAAGTCACGTGGACCGGAGCACCAGGCACCGGAGGGAGCCTCGGAGGCCGTAGTGGACGACGTGCGCCCACCCCGAGGTGAGGGCGTCGATCTCGCAGGTGGTCATCGAGCCCGGTTGCGGGGTCTGTCGGTCGGCGACGGGGTCACGATGTACATCCACCCGCCGGGGCGCAGCCATCGGTCGCGGACTCGGCGCGTCCAGTCGGCGGGGTCGTGGAGGAAGGGCAGGACGAAGCGGCAGACCACGAGGTCGATGCCGTGCTGGGGCAGGCCGGGCGGATCGCCGGTGTCGAGGTCGTGGTTGAGGTAGCGCAGGTGGGGCATGCCCGTGCGGCGGGCTGCGGTCAGGGCGGCGTCGGAGTAGTCGATCCCGGTGACGTCGTATCCGAATCGCTGGAGTTGTCGGCTGAAGACGCCGATGCCGCAGCTGGCGTCCACGGCGACTCGTCCGCGATGCGGTGGAAGGTGGAGGGTGAACCGCTCCAGTTCCCCGTCGGTGAGCTGCCGGAAGCCGCGCCCGTCGGCGGTCCAGGCGTCCCATGTCGAGCGGCTGGGGTTCGCGGGGAACACGGTCATGCCGCGCTCCTCGACAGGTGCGAGGGTTCTTCACCGCGCTCGGGACACGGTGCTGGGGCGGATTCCCGTGCACGACTGTGCCGTTGCCGCAGCGCCTCCTGGACCGGGGCATGCGGGGGCAGGCCGGCCCGGGCCCGACGGGCGTCGAGGTGTTCCGGCTCGCGGACCGGCAGCATCTGCACGCCGTCGGGGCTCAGCCGGTACTGCGTGCCGTAGACCTGGGGATCGCCCGCGTTGACGGCGCAGCGGTCGAGGAGATGAGCCCAGTGCCGTACCGGCGCTTCGCCTTGCTCGACGGCGGTGGCCAGTTGCCGGAGAAATTCCTGCTGGACGTCTGGAGCGCGGCCGGCGTGCAGCGCGAGGCTCAACGCCGCTTCGGCCGCCTCCTCGCCGACCAGGCTCCTGCCGGGCCACCCATGCTGACGGACAATCCGCTGGAGGATCTGGGTGTTCGCCTGGTCGAGGTGGCGGCCCAGGTCGGCTTCGAACGCGCTCAGGAGCCCATGCGCGTGCTTCGCGTGGTGGTCTCGGGCCTGGCGGGCGCGTCCGGTCAAGTCCCGTGCGAGATCCGGGCGTTGCGGTGGTGTGGTCATGGTCGGACTCCGAACTGGAGGACGTGCGCGAGGCGGTGCGCGTGCTGGACGGAGAGGGGTCCGAGGCTGATGGCGGACTCTTCGTCGCAGCGGCGGCAGCCGGGGTGGAAGTGCACGTCCAAGCCGGCGCCGTCGACGGCGCCGGCGAACGCGGCCGTGAGCCGGTCCGTCGTCTTGCGGCCCCTGGCCTCATCCGAGAGCGAGGGGTCCGACCAGCGCGGTGCGCCGAGCAGGAAGGCGAGGTGGTCGGCGGTGTCGAGGGACACGTCACCGAGGTGGATCTTGAGGTCGGTGACGAAGGGGACCGGCATCTCAAGCCCGTGAGCCTCGAAGACGCCCCACAGGTCCTCGGCCGTCCGGTGGGCCTGCTCCAACCCCTGCTGGATCAACTCGGCCAGTTCCAAAGCCGTTTCGAGCGTGACCTCGCCCAGGTCGACGCCCCGGCCGGGCCGGATCTTCGAGGGCGACGGCACGATGGCCAGACCCCCGGCTCGGAAGGCGCAGCTCAGTTCGGCCATCGCTTCGCCGACCGTGGGACGCTCCAGATCCGGTAAGACAGACGTGGTCACGGAGTCCTCCGAACTGCCGCCGAGGACAGGGTTTTCGGCACGGACGACCGTGAGCGGCCCCGGTCGACGCACTCCTCCATGAGAGGCAGAACGGAGACCGGGTAGGCGGTCCATGTCCAGGTCCCTTCAGGGGCGGGCGCGGAGAAGTCGTACGCGTGTCCTCGCCGGAGATCCGCCACCGCGGCGTCCAGCGCACGGTGATCGCCGAGCCAGCCCCACGCCGCCTCGAAGTCCTCCCGGTCGAACGTGTGGATCAGGGCGCGCACGCCATCCCGCATCCACTCGACCGCCTGGCCGGGAGCCGTGGTCGTGGTGCCGAGCGGAACCCTGTTGGTCCCCTCCGGCCCGTCGTAGTCGGCGTGGCACCAGTACGTCCGGGGCAGGTACTGGCCACTCATGCCGACCACCTGGTGTCCTGCTCCACACCGAAGTACGGCAGAGGACCGTCATCGTCGTCGGCCACCTCGTCCAGCAACGTCGAGACCAGCAAGGCGACCCGGCGGGCGTGAACGGGATCCGGAGTGGAGCCATCGGCGGCCGCTTCTCCACCGAGGCGGCCGGCGAGTCCGACGAGGTCCTTCAACGCGCCGTCGGGACGGCCGTTGGTCCGTCTCAGAACCTCGGTCACCAGCCACCACAGGCTGCCGTGCAACTGGGGCACGATCTTCTTGCTCTCCGCCGGACTCAGCGGCGGCACACCCCAGCCGAGGACCCGCTCCAGGTATTCGTCGATCCCGTCGAGGACAAAAGAGAACTGGAGGGCGTCCAGCAGATCCTCCAGGGGCCGCGACGGCGTCGGCCGCGCAGGCTCGGTGTCCCTCGTGTACGCCGCATCGGCGTCACGCACGGGCAGGGACGGCCTGATCGCGCACATCAGGCAGCCTCCTCAGAGGCGACCACACTCAACTCGACCCAGACGTCCTTGCCGTTGCCGGTCGGCTCGGCGCCCCAGGAGGTGGCGACCGTGCTGATGAGCAGCATGCCGCGCCCGCTCTCGGCGGACCAGTCGGGTTCGCGTACGATCGGAAGGTTCGAGCTGGTGTCACTGACGACGATGCGTGCGCCGAAGTCCGTCGCCTGAAGACTGAGTACGCATTCGTCGGAGGCGGCGTGGGCTCTCACATTGGCGAGCAACTCCGAGACGCACACGACGGCAGGGTCGATCAGTTTGCCCAGGCCCCAGTGCCGTAGGAACGCGACGACGATGCGCCGGATGCGACCGAGACTCTGCGGGTCGACGGTCACCTTCTGCCGGTACTGCCGCGTTTCCACATCCGCCGTGACGGCCGTGTTTCCTCCAGCAATGCCGCGCGGGGACGGCACAGAGTGAGCGGTCGGTAAACCGCCACGCAGCGGGTGCTGAGCAGCCTGTACGGAAAGCACGTTGGGGTGCGTGGACGGATTCACTGGGGGGACTCCCTGATTCACGATTGTGCTCGGTCAAGCACTCTCAGCAAGGGCTTGTTACGAGCGTTTCAAGGGAGGCCGGACGGCTCTACCCCCACCTTGCCGCCGGGTCTTTGCGCAAAGTCGGGGGTTCTCCCCTGCCTTGCTCCCGCCTTGTCCCCTGCTTCCCTCCGGAACCGCTAAGTACTGTCTGTATGGGGCAGGTTGGTGGGGAGAGAGTTCTAACGTCGTGGCAGTGACGTGCCCGGTGGAAGGGATAGGTACAGGCCGTGTTGTTCTTCCGGTACGCCCTTGCAGCACGTGGCATCCGAACCCCCGAAGACCTGCTTCCGGCCTTCGCACAGGCAGCCGAGAGGCTCGGCGTGAACGAGCAGCCGGCTCTGAGGACCGCCGAAGGCTGGCTCTACGAGGGACGGAAGCCCGTGCGGGCATTCCGGCCCGTCATCGTCGAGTTGTTGGACTACAGCATCGACGACCTGTGGACGGATGTTCCGGAAGGCACCGAACCGAACTTCGTTCCACTCACCGGCACGTCACCCACCACCCCCCACGTCCACGTCGGCGTGGACATGAGCGAGATGAAAAGGACGGGCGCGATGGCTGTGGACCGCGCGAAGGAGTTCCTCCTCGGGAAAGATCGCGGACGGGTGGGAGAAGACACCCTCGGCCTGCTTGACGACGAGGTCGTACGTCTGGTGACGGCGTACCCGAGGGCGCCGCTGTCGGAGATCTGGGACGACCTTCTGGCAACCCAGGGCCAGGTGTTCAATCTGCTGGAGGGCGGCCGGGTCCTGCCCTCTCAGCTCCGCGATCTCAACTTCAAGGCCGCCGTGCTGTCCTTCCTTGTCGCCAAGGGCTTCAACGACATGGAGTCACCGCACCAGGCGATGACCATGACCCGCGTGGCTGCTTCCTGCGCCAAGGACGCCGAACACCTGGGCCTGATCGCCCTGACCGATGGACTCAAATCACTGATCGCCTACTGGGCCGACAGGCACACGGACGCCCTCCACTTCGCGAGCCAAGGCGCCGAGACCGCGAGGAATCTACGCGGCACAGGCGCACTGTGGCTGCTCGGGCTGCAAGCTCGCGCAGCCGCCGCCCTGGGAGACGAGGAGACAGTACAGGCGGCCAACCGGCAGGCCGAGGACCGCCGTGACCACGTGGAGCCCGACGACCTCGACGCGCTCGGAGGGCTCTTCACCTACGCGCCCGAGAAACAGCTCTACTACGCCGTCGAGGCCGAGGCGCTTCTGGGACACGGCGACGAGCGGCTCGTCCGGCAGGCGGAACTCGCCGTGCAGGGCTTCAGCAACCCCGACTCCCCGAACTGGGCGTTCGGTGACCTCGCCGGATCCCAGTGCGACCTGGCGCTCGTCCGCCTCTACGACGGTGACGTCGACGGTGCCGCGGAGGCCATCCGCCCCGTACTCGACCTTCCGGTCAGCCACCGCAACAACGGCATCGTCGTCTCCGCGGTACGCGTTCGCCAGGCACTCATGGCCGGCCCCGTCGGCACCGCTGTGGTGGCCGGGGATCTGCGTGCGGAGATCGAGGCGTTCTCCGCCGTCCGGCAGGCCCTGCCCCGCGGGTAAGGTCCCGAGCATGCACCCAGTTCAACGCCCCGGTCCACGACTCGACCTCCGTGAACTCACCCTCACGGATGTCGATGCGGTGTTCGCCATCTACGGCAGCCCTGCCGCTACGGAACATCTGTCGTTCGAGCCGCGCACCCGTGACGAGGTCGGTCAGATCCTGTCCCGGTCCATCGCCTCGGCCTCGGCGGATCCGCGCAGCGAGTACGCGCTCGGCATCGTCGAACGGGCGACAGGCGACCTGATCGGATTCGGCCGGCTCGCCATGGACCCTCACCAGCAGCGCGCGGCCACCATGGGCTTCGCGCTGCGCCCGGCGTCCTGGGGCATCGGCTACGGCCAGGAAACCGTACGTCTCCTTCTCGGGTTCGGCTTCGAAAGCCTCGGCCTGCACCGCATCTGGGGGGCGCGCTCCCCGCTCAACGAGGCTTCGGCGAAGGTGATGAGGGCTGCGGGGATGATCGAGGAAGGCGTCATCCGTGAACACGTCTACAAGGCTGGTAAGTGGCGGGACTCCGTCGTCCACTCGATCCTTGATCACGAATGGCGGACCTCGAAAGCGTCAACTACGGTCCGGGGAGCCTGAGATGACAATCGGGACGCCGGACAAGCCGAAAGCTCAGCTCGTCCGGCGTCCCGGTGTGAGGCTCAGTCGCGGCCCAGCAGCCGCTGCACCGCCTCGGTCAGCTCCTGTTCCGGCTTCTCCCCGGCGGAAGCCGCCCGCCAGGAGACGAACCCGTCGCTGCGGATGAGGACAGCGCCGTCGGGGGCGATGCCGTGGCGGGAGGGGAAGGAGTCGGTGGGATCGGCGAGGCCACCCGTGCCGAGGCGGTGGACCGAGAGGGAGACCCCCAGTCGGGAGGCGACGGCGGAGGCGGCGGCTTCCCAGGCCCCGCCGGCGGAGGGGGTGACGAGGACCGGCCCGGCCCCGTAGAGGTCCAGGGAGGAGATGAACTCACCGTCCCGTGAGAGGCGGACGTGCGGCGCCCGGGTGCCCGGCTCGCCCGCCAGGAGCCGGGGCAGCACCGGCGCCCCCTCGCTGTACCGGTACCCGAAGACGGTCGTGCTGTAGCTGTCCGCGGGGGACAGCCCCCCGTCGTCGCCCCCTTCCGCCCCGGTCCGGTCCTGCATCATGGCCATGGTCTGCTGAAGGGTCATCCAGGCGACGGGCTGCCGCTCGGCCTGATACGTGTCGAGCAGCGATTCCCCACCGCTCCCGTCGAGCACGGCGACCAGCTTCCACGCCAGGTTGTGCGCGTCCTGGATGGCGAGGCTGGCCCCGAACCCCCCGGTGGGCGGCACGAGGTGGGCGGCGTCCCCGACGAGGAACACCCGCCCCCGCCGGTACTCACGGGCGACCTGCGCCCCGATGACGAAGCTGAGCCACTTCGCCCCGCCGGCGGGCAGTTGGGGGACGATCCGCACGGCGAGGTCGGGCACCCCGATGGCCGCCCGCACCAACTCGACGGCCTGCGACTCGGTGACCGTCTCCAGCGTCGTCCCGGGCGGCATGGGCGTGGCGAAGATCCACCGCTTGTCGCCGTCGTGCGCGAACAGGATCGTGGACGGCGCCGGCTCGTCGAGGTAGCAGACCCCGACCGGCCTCCCCCGGGCCGCCTCGCTCAGGTCCGCCTCGAACAGCACGGAGACGGTGGTGGCGAACTCCCCGGGCCCGTCGAGTTCGATCCCGAGCCCGGTGCGGACGGGACTGCGCCCCCCGTCGGCGGCGACGAGGTACCGCGCGCGGACGGTCCGCTCGTCACCGCTCTCCTGGTCGCGCAGAAGCGCGGTGACGCCGTCGTCGTCCTGCTCGAAGGAGACCAGTTCGGTCCCGAAGGACAGGTGCGCGCCGAGTTCACCGGCCGTCTCGCGCAGCACGTGCTCCAGCCGGTCCTGGTCGATCGGCGCCCACTCGCAGGGGCTGACCTCACCGGACGGGTCGGGGCTGTCGGTCGGTCCGGCGAAGTGCTCCTCGGCGGCCAGCGTCCGCGCCCTGATCATCTGGAGTTTGCTGAAGTCCGTGGCGAGGCTCGCCTCGGCCCAGATCCGGGACTCCAGGCCGGCCTGCCGGTAGACCTCGACGGTACGGGGGTTGATGCCCCGCGAGCGGGGGTGGCTCAGGGTGTCGGGGTGCCGCTCGACGACCAGGGCGGAGACCCCGTGCCGGGCGAGGAAGACCGCGGTCGACAGGCCGGTGACCGCGCCCCCGACGATCAGCACCTGTACCTCGGTAGGCGCCTTGCTCATGGACGAACTCCTCTCTGTGGCGGGGGTTCAGGCCTTCTTGCGGCAGACGACGAGCGTGTCGTACTCGCTCAGCGGCGAGACCTCGACCTCGGCGAACCCGACCCGTTTCGCGACGGCGACGGCCTCCGAGATCGGGTACTCCTCGCCGCCGTCGGTGACGAGCAGCATGTCCAGGCTGATGACGAGGTTCTCGATGTGCGTGGACTCGTCCTCCAGCATCCGGTCGTAGATCAGCAGCGTCCCGCCGGGGTTGACGGCGTCGTACGCCTTCGCGATGAGGGCGGCGCGCTGGGACTCGTCCCAGTCGTGCAGGACGTGGCCCAGGATGACGACGTCCGCGGTGGGCAGCGGGTCGGTGAAGAAGCTGCCGCCGTGGAAGGTGACGCGTTCGGTGAGGCCGTCCTCGGCGACGCGCTCGTCGAAGAGGGGTTCCATCGCCGGGAGGTCGAAGACGTGGCCGGTGAGGTGGGGGTGGTGCTTGGTGATGATGGAGCAGAGGTTGCCGCGGGCCCCGCCGACGTCCAGGACGGACGCGTGCCCCGACCAGTCGTACTTCTGCGCCAGTTCCGGCCCGACGACGTGCGTCAGCGCGTCCATCATCCCGACGAACTGCCGCAGGATGTGCGGGTTCTTGGTGACGGCGTCGAAGTCGCTCCCCGACTGCTGCTCTCCCGTCCGCAGCCCCTCCGACAGCCTCCCCCACGCCGGATACAGATTCCGGTTCGACCGCTCCAGGAACCCCCCGACGTACGTCTTCTCGCCCTGCACGAGATAGGTGTCGGCCCCGGCGGCGTTCCGGTACTTCCCGCCTTCCCGCTCCAGCAGCCCGAGCGCGGTGAGCAGGCTCAGGAAGTCCCCCAGCCCCCGCCCGTGCAGCCCCAGCGCCTCCTTGATCTCCCCTTCGCTCGCCTCCCCCTTCTCATGCAGCACCGTGAACAACCGCAGCTCGACGGCCGTCAGCAACGCCTTGGCATCACAGAACATGTTCCCCAGCCGAATGATCCCGGCAGGGGTCCCGACGTCCGGAATGGTGTGCGACATCCGCGTGTACTCCTTCCAGCGCCCACGATGGCCGAGTTGCCCCGAGGCCGAAGGACCATCACACCCAGAGGTCGAGCCCCCCTCGAACCCGACCGGTGCGAGCCGCTGCACGGCGCTCAGCCACGTCTTTTAGGGGCGCGGGGCTGTATCGACA
>DATCQX010000977.1:0-5683 GCA_036569285.1 Streptomyces sp. | reverse complement strand
ATCCAAGGGGCGCGGGGCCGTGCCGATATGCGGCTAGCGCCATGTGGGCGCGACCAGCCACAACGGCGCTGCCCCCCTCCACACAACCCAAAGCGGCACCCCCCTCAGTGATGAAACCCAGTCGCCGCCTCCTTGTCCCGCGTCAGCGGATGCGGCTGCCTGCGTAGCTCCGGCACGAGCCTGCTCAAGTCCTCGAAGAACAGGTCCGCCAAGTCCTTGGAGAACCCGTTCCGGCACACAACCCTCAGCACCGACAAATCCTCCCGATTGGCCGGAAACGTATACGCCGGCACCAGCCACCCCCTCTCCCGAAGCCGCCGTGACACATCGAAGACGTCATACGCGCTCACCCCCTCCGCGGTGGTGAACGCGAACACCGGCAACTCATCCCCGCGCGTGAGCAACCGAAAATCGCCCAGCGACTCGATCCGCTCCGCAAGCCCCCGCGCAACATCCCGCGTGGACTGCTGAACCGCCCGATACCCCTCCCTCCCGAGCCGCAGGAACGAGTAGTACTGGGCGACGACCTGCGCCCCGGGACGGGAGAAGTTCAACGCGAACGTCGGCATGTCACCCCCCAGATAGTTCACCCGGAACACCAGCTCCTCCGGCAACGCCTCCTTGTCCCGCCACAACGCCCACCCCACCCCCGGATACACCAGCCCGTACTTGTGCCCGGACGTATTGATCGACGCCACCCGGGGCAACCGGAAATCCCACACCAACTCCTCGTCGAGGAACGGCGCGACCATGCCCCCCGACGCCGCATCGACATGCACCGGCACATCGATCCCGGTCCGCTCCTGCAACGCGTCCAGCGCGGCGCACAGCTCGGCGATCGGCTCGTACGACCCGTCGAACGTCGACCCCAGAATTCCGACGACCCCGATCGTGTTCTCGTCACACAGCTCGGCCGCCGCCTCGGGGTCGATATGGAACCGGTCCCCCTCCATCGGCACCTGCCGCGCCTCCACCTCCCAGAAGTTGCAGAACTTCTCCCAGCAGACCTGGACGTTGACGCCCATGACGAGATTCGGCCGCGCGCTGCCCGGATAGCGGTCGGCGTTCCGCGCGGCCCAACGCCGCTTGAGGGCCATCCCGGCGAGCATGCACGCCTCACTCGACCCGGTCGTGGAACATCCGACGGCGGCGGAAGGGTCCGGCGCGTTCCACAAATCCGCCAGCATCGCCACACAGCGCCGCTCCAGCTCGGCCGTGCGCGGGTACTCGTCCTTGTCGATCATGTTCTTGTCGCGGCACTCGGCCATCAGGTCCGTCGCCTGCGGTTCCATCCACGTCGTCACGAACGTGGCCAGATTCAGCCGTGAGTTGCCGTCCAGCATCAGCTCGTCGTGCACCAGCTGATACGCCGTCGCGGGCGCCAGCGGCCCCTCCGCCAGCCGGTGCTTCGGCGGCGCCTCGACCATCCCGCCCACCGGATCGGCCTCCCCGAAGAACGGGTTCACCGACAACACCCGCTCCTCGTGCTTCCCCGGACCCTCGTGCAACGCCATGACCGCCTCCCACCTGCTCGTCTGCCTTGTGAACGTTCGTCGCTATTGCCTGGTTCCCCAAAAGAGACTTGAACCTCACGCAACGTGAGGAGCCACAGTGAAGCCGACCGAAAACGAACAGGAGCCGGACGTGCATTACTCAGTGGGCCAGGTCGCCGAATTCGCCGGCATCACCGTCCGCACCCTCCACCACTACGACACGGTCGGCCTCCTGCCCCCGACCGCCCGCACCCCCACCGGCCACCGCCGCTACACCGACACCGACCTCGACCGGCTCCAACAGCTCCTCTTCTACCGGGAACTCGGTTTCCCCCTCGACGAGATCGCCACGCTTCTCGACGACCCCGACACCGACCCCGCCGACCATCTCCGCCGCCAGCACGACCTGCTGACGTCCCGCATCGACCGGCTCCAGAAAATGGCCGCCGCCGTCCGACACGCCCTGGAGGCACGCACCATGGGTATCAACCTCACGCCTGAGGAACGCTTCGAAGTCTTCGGCGACAAAGATCCCGAACAGTACGCCGACGAGGCCGCGCAGCGGTGGGGCGGCACCGAGACGTACGCGGAGAGCATGCGGCGCGCGTCCCGGTACACCAAGGAGGACTGGCAGCGGATCAAGTCCGAGGTCGACGAATGGGAGCGGCGCTATTCGTCCCTGGTCGCCGCGGGCGCCGCCCCGGAGAGTGAGGCGGCGATGGACCTGGCCGAGGAACACCGTCGGCACATCGGTACGTGGTACTTCGACTGCCCCTACGAGATGCACGTCTGTTTCGCTGACATGTACGTCTCCGACGAGCGGTTCAAGGCGTACTACGACGGGATGGGGGAAGGGGTGGCGGAGCACTTGCGCGCGGCGATCAAGGCGAATGCGGGGAGGGACGCGGGGTAGCTCGGGGGGTTGGGGTGCGTGGGCGGCTGCGGGTGCGTCGTGGCCGTTCGCGCAGTTCCCCGCGCCCCTAAAAAACGCGGGTTCCCCGCTGTTTTTAGGGGCGCGGGGCTGTACTCGATTTGCGGCTGCCGCCGCGTGGGCGCGAGCAACCACATACGACCCGCAGCCGTCCACGCCTCAGCGCCCCCCTCTCACTCCCGCGCCAGCACCACAGCCGTCCCGTACGCGCAAACCTCCGTCCCCAGATCCGCCGCCTCGGTCACGTCGAAACGGAACGCCAATACCGCGTTGGCCCCCCGCGCACGCGCCTGCTCGATGAGCCGCTGCATCGCCTCGTTACGCGTCTCGACCAGCGTTTTCGTCAGCCCTTTCAGCTCGCCGCCGATGAGGGACTTGAGGCCCGCGCCGATCTGGCTGCCGAGATGGCGGGAGCGGACGGTGAGGCCGAAGACCTCGCCGATCACCTGCTCCACGCGGTACCCGGGAACGTCGTTGGTGGTCACGACCAGTACGTCAGGCTGGGGCCCCTGCCCGCCGCCGTATTCCTCGATACTCATGTGCACAGCTAAGCCGTAGCGTCGGCACAGCGCATGCTGGGGGCCCGCCTGGAACCTGGGGGGAGTCGGAGGCGTTGATACTTTGGGACGACGGTCCCGCACCGCACCGCACAGCATCCCGCCCGCTTCGTACCTCACAGCAGGAGCCACATCCCCGTGAACACGGTGACCACGCTTGCGCTCGGCCCCGAGTGGCTCAGCCCGGACTATCTGATCGAGACGTTCGCCCTGCCGGGCATTCTGCTGATCGTCTTCGCGGAGTCCGGGCTGTTCGCCTTCCTCCCGGGTGACTCCCTGCTGTTCACGGCGGGCCTCTTCGTGGCCCAGGGCAAGTACATCACCGAGCCCCTGTGGCTGGTCTGCACGCTGATCGTGGCTGCCGCGATCATCGGTGACCAGGTCGGCTACATGATCGGCAAGTTCCTCGGCCCGAAACTCTTCAGCCGCCCCAACTCCAAGCTCTTCAAGAAGGAGAACTTGGACAAGGCGCACGAGTTCATGGAGAAGTACGGCCCCAAGGCGATCGTCCTGGCCCGCTTCGTCCCCATCGTCCGGACGTTCGCCCCGATCGTCGCCGGCGCCGGCCGTATGAAGTACCGCACGTTCCTGTCGTACAACATCATCGGCGGCATCGCCTGGGGAACCGGCGTCACGCTGGCGGGTTACTGGCTCGGTCAGATCGAGTTCATCCGCAAGAACGTCGAGTCGATCCTGATCCTGATCGTGCTCCTGTCGGTCGTCCCGATCATCTTCGAGTTCCTCCGCGAGCGCTCCAAGAAGAAGCGCGCCGCGGCCGAACAGCCCGCCCAGCAGCCCCCGTTCCAGGCCCCGCCGCAGCAGATGGACGACGCGACGACCCAGCTGCGCCGCATCCCGCAGGCAGACGCTCAGCAGCAGCCGTACGACAACGGCAACGGCCAGTACTACGGCGGCCAACAGCAGCAGCACCAGCAGTACGGCGGCGGCTACTACGACAACAACCAGCAGCAGTACCCGTACGGCCAGCAGCCCCAGCAGCCCCAGCAGCCGCACCAGCAGGGCTACTCCCAGAACGGCTACCCCCAGGGCTGAGCCCCAGGGGATCTCAGAACCCGCGCGTCCTCTTCGCGGACTGCCGTTTCTCCACGGACACCCGCAGGAACAGCCGCGAGATCTCCGACCCCAGATTGACGCCGATGGCGATCGCCATCGCCAGGGCCGCCGCCTTCGACAGCCCCACCAGCCCCCGGTCCACCTCGTGCTGCGCGATCGACAGCAGCCCGAAGTAGGTGGCGGACCCGGGCAGGAGGGGCCCGATGGCGGCGGTCGTGTACGGCAGGGCCGACGTGAACCGGTACCGGGCGAGCAACTGCCCGAACAGCCCGACGAGCCCGGCGGCCGCTGCCGTCGACACCACCGCCGACACCTGCCCCACCTGGTGCATCGCCCCGTACACGCACCAGGCGACACCCCCGTTGAGCGTCGCCGCGAGCACCGTCGAGCGCTCCTGCTGGAGCAGCACCGCGAACGTCAGCGACAGCATCATGGCCGCCCCGATCTGCCACCCGGGCCGGTCGGCGGAGACGAGCGTGGCGTCCGGGTTGAGGTGCGCCCCGAGACTGACGGCGAGATAGAGCACCGCGAGCACCCCGACGACGATCCCGACGAAGAAGTACAGGACTTCGAGGAGTCGCGCGGCGGCGGTGATGTAGAACCCGGTCAGCCCGTCCTGCACCCCCGCGACGAGCGCCCGTCCCGGCAGCAGCGCGAACAGCCCACCGGTGATGACGGCGGACGCGGCGACGTCGACGTGGGCCAGGGTGAGGGCGACCCCGATCGCGGCGGGCGGCAGCGCGGCGACGAGGAACTGGTAGAACTCCGGCAGCCCGCGCCCGGCGAGCAGCCAGGCCAGCCGGTCCCCGAGGACGGCCCCGAGCGCGGCGGCGACGAACACCAGCGCCCCGCCCCCGACGAGCACGGCGGCGGCCCCGGCGAGCAGCCCGCTCGCGGACGTCAGCACCCACGTCGGGTACGGGTGCCGGTTGCGGCGTATCTCCGCGAGGCGCCGGTAGGCCTCCTCCAGGCTCAGATGCGCCTCGGGGTCGCTGAGGGCCCCGACGAGCCGGAAGACGGCCGCCAGGCGCGTGTAGTCGGTCCCCCGGCGCCGCACGGTCCGCGTCGCGGTCACCGGGTCCTCGACGAGGGACGGCTGGTAGGAGATCGAGACGAGCGTGAAAGTGACGCTCGGCTCGCACCGGTCGAGCCCGAACGACCGGCACACCGCGAACATCGCGGCCTCGACGTCCTCCGCGCCCTCCCCGCCCGCCAGCAGCAACTCCCCGATGCGCAGCGTCAGGTCCAGCACGCGCGGGACGGCCGGTCCGCCGTCGTCCGTGGACTTCGGCGGCGTCTCCGGGGCGGGCCGCTCGGTCACCGGCATGCGGAGCATCGTCCGCATCCGGTCCTGCCAGGGGGCGTCCTTCGTGAGGCTGACGACGGGGACGCCGGCCGCCGGGGTGAACGCGGGGGGCGCGTCCTGGGCGCTGTAGGTGCGCGGGGTGCTGAAGGCCGAACCCTCGGGTTCGGCGGGCGGCTGAGGGGCGTCCAGGCCCGCCGGGACGGCGAACTCCGACGTGGTCTCCGACTCGCTCGCTCTGGGGGCGTCGAGCCCGGTGGGGAGGGCGAATTCGGAGGTGATCTCCGGGTCGTACACCGGATCCGACACTGAGAAACGCTCCCTG
>DATCQX010000976.1:0-4968 GCA_036569285.1 Streptomyces sp. | reverse complement strand
GGCTATGACGGCGTCGGTGTGGCCTTCGACGAGGAGGCCGGCGATGGCGCGCTGGCGGGGGGTGATGCCGTTGAGCGTTGGCTGCTGGACGGCCTCGGGGTACA
The DNA here is from genome assembly GCA_036569285.1 of Streptomyces sp. Lineage (GTDB taxonomy): Bacteria > Actinomycetota > Actinomycetes > Streptomycetales > Streptomycetaceae > Streptomyces. The sequence goes on along the minus strand of DATCQX010000976.1, from coordinate 4,864 downwards.
TGGGGGTGGCCAGGCGCCAGAGGCGGTCGAAGGTGGTGGCGAAGTGGTTGACGAGCGCCGGGTGGCGGACCTCCAGGGCGATGCTGCGGTCGTAGTCGACGGGGATGAAAGCGACCGTTCGGTCGACGACGACGAGGCGGTCGGTGACCTCGTCCAGAGTGCGGACCTCCACGTCACCGTGGAGTTGCTCGGCATAGCCGATCACGCTCGGGGAGTGGCGTTGGGTGTGCTGGTAGAGCGTGCGGATCCGACCGCCCCGGTCGAGCAGGGCCTGGTCGCGCCGCAGAGAGGCGGACCGCGCGAGTTCCTTGCGTTCGACGCTGTGGGTGGCGATGCGCGGTTGGACGGACAGCATCTCGTCGGTGGCCCCGAGGATGGCCTCGTCAAGACCGTGGTTGATCCGCTGGGAGCCGCTCAGCACCCGCAGGGCGGTGCCTTCGTACGCCTTCGGAGTTTCGATCCGCAGCAACGCCTCGAAGGAATCGACCAGTTCAGCTTCCTGACGTCGCTCCGCTGCGATCCGCTCCTCGGCGGAATGCAGCAGCCGGTGCAGGGCGACCGCCGGGGCGACCGGTTCAAGTCGGTTCAGATCGTCGGGAGTTGGATGCAGCAAGCCGAACTGGACGAGGCACGGGGCTGGTTGGACGTCACTCGCCGGTACCCAGCCCGTCCGCAGGGCGCGGCTGTACAGCTCCACACCCGCGTCGCACAGTTTCTCCGCGCCGTGTTCCTGGTGGCTCACCGCGTACCTCCGTCCTCGTCCAGGATCCCGGACTGGGCGATGAGGTAGCCGAGTTGGGCCCGGCTGTCGCTGCCGAGGGTCGCGGCGAGTTTGGCGATGTGCTCGCGGGCGGTGCGGACGTTCATGCCGAGGCGGTCGGCGATGACCGCGTCCGTGTGGCCCTCGATCAGGAGCCCGGCGATGGCGCGTTGGCGGAGGGTGACCGCGTCGGTCGCCGGGTGTTCCTTGGCGGGTTCGGGGTAGAGGGGGGTGGCGAGGCGCCAGAGGCGGTCGAAGGCGGTCGTCAGGTACTTGACGACGGCCGGGTGCCGGACCTCCACGGCCAGGCTGTTGTCGTCGCTCGCGGGGATGAAGGCGACGGTGTGGTCGATGGCGATCAGGCGGTCCGTGACCTCGTCCAGCGTGCGGCAGGACGTGTCGCCGTGCAGCCGTTCGTACAGCGCCCGGAGCGAGGGCGCGCTGCGCATGGTGTGCTGGTAGAGGGTGCGGATGCGGCAGCCCCGGTCGAGCGCCGTCTGGTCCCGCAGGACCGACACCGCTCGGGCCGTCTCCGCGATGGTGCCGTGGAGGTTCGTGTTGGGCTGGATGGCCCGGATCTCCACGGTGGCCTCGGCCATGGCGTCCGTGATGGCCTGGTTGATCTGGGTCTTGCCGCTGAGCAGGGTGATGGCCGGGGTGCCGGCCACCGCCAGGTCCGCGTCGGTCCGCACCAGCTTCTCGAACGTCTCGGCCAGCCGCTGCTCCCGCTCCCGCTCGTCCGCTATGCGCCGCGCCGACCGCCGGAGCATGCGGTGCAGGGCGAGCGTGGGGGAGACCGGCTCCAGCCTGGTCAGGTCGTCCACGGCGGGGTGCAGCAGGCCCATGTCGAGCAGACACGGGGCCGCCTGCGCCTGCGCCGCCGGTATGTTCCCCTCGTCCAGCGCCCGTTCGTACACCTCCGCCCCCGCCGCGCAGAGTTCCTCCACGCCGTGGGGTGGGTGGAGGGCCGTCATCCGTCGGCCTCCTTCTGCTTGAGAATGCCCGACTCGGCGATGAGGTAGCCGAGTTGGGCGCGGCTGTCGCTGCCGAGCGTCGTCGCCAGCTTCGCGATGTGTTCGCGTGCGGTGCGGATGTTCATGCCGAGGCGGTCGGCGATGACGGCGTCGGTGTGGCCCTCGACGAGGAGGGCGGCGATGGCGCGTTGGCGGGGTGTGACGCCGCTGTGAGAGGGGTGGTGGACCGTTTGGGGGTACATGGGGGTCGCGAGGCGCCAGAGGCGGTCGAAGGTGGTGGCGAAGTGGTCGACGAGCGCCGGGTGGCGGACCTCCAGGGCGCGGGTGCGGCCCTTGCCGACGGGGACGAAGGCGACCTTGCGGTCGATGACGAGGAGGCGGTCGGTGACCTCGTCGAGGGTGCGGGCCTCGACGTCGCCCCTCAACTGCTCGTAACGGGCCAGGGTTTCGGGTATGTGGCGCTGGGTGTGCTGGTAGAGGGTGCGGATACGGCTGCCCCGGTCCAGGAGGGCCTGGTCCCGCTCCAGGGCCACCCTGACCGCCCTGGGGTGGCGGCTGGGGGAGGGCTGGACGGCGAGGAGTTCACCGGAGGCGGTCTCCATCGCCGTCGAGATGGCGGAGTTGATACGGTCCAGGCCGTCGAGCAGACGGATGCCGAACGCGTCCGTGGTCCCGTTGTCCGGCATGACGAGGGCGAGGAGCGGTTCGAACGTCTCCGCCAACCGCGTGCTCTGTCTGCGGCGTTCGGCGATGTCGTCGTCGGCCGCGCGCTGGAGACGGGACAGGGCGACGGCGGGCGTCACCGGTCTCAGCCGACGTGCGTCCGCCAAGTCTGGTTGCAGCAGCCCCATTTCGAGCAGGCAGGGCAGTGACTCCGCGTCCTGCGCGGCGACTTGCCCCTCACGCAGCGCCCGGGTGTACAGCTCCAGGCCCGCCTCGCACAGCTCCTCCACTCCGTGGGGCGGGTGCGGCACCGTCATGTGTCGGCCTTCCTTCTGCTTCAGGAGTCCGGACCCGCCGGTGAGATGGCCGGGGCGGGTATGGCTGTCGCCGGGGGCCGCGGTGGTCTCGTGGGTGGCCCGGGTCTTCGTGCCGGGACGTTCCGTGATCACGGCATCCGCGCGGCCTTCCGCCAGGAGTGCGGCGATGGCCCGTCGGCGGGGCGAGACACCGTCGTACGAAGGCTGCCGGGCGGTCTCGGGGCGCATGGGGGTGGCCGACCGCCCCAGCCGGTCGAACGCCGTCGCCGGGTGGGCGAGCGGGGGGTGGGGTCGTCTTTCCGGGGCCATCGTAGGGTCGGTGCCGAACGGGATGAAGGCGATGGAGCGGTTCCGGGCCACGCCGAAGGTGCGTGTGCCGGATACACGGCGGGCTCCTTGCCGGGTGGACAGGTCACAGGATGCGTGTCCTCCGGGCGGTTGGTGAGGATCTTGCCGGAGAAGGGGGGACAGGGCTTTCCCCTTCGTGTCGTCGATCCCGTCGCGGCCCGGTACGGGGCTGGAACCGGTCGAGGACGCCCGGGCGTGCCGGGAACGAACTCGTGCCGGTCGGGCAGGGGACGGGCTCGATCGCCGTCCGCCGCATTCAGAACCCGGAGCGGTCCGCGCTCGCGGAGCCCCAGGCTCTCCTCACTTCCTCCCACGACGTCGTGCCGGCGCACTTTTCTCAGCCTCAGTGCTCCCGGTCCAAGATGCCCGACTGGGCGATGAGGTAGCCGAGTTGGGCGCGGCTGCCGCTCCCGAGCGAGGTGGCCAGCTTGGCGATGTGAGCACGGCAAGTCCGTACGTTCATCCCGAGACGACGGGCGATCGCCTCGTCGACATGACCCTCCACGAGCAGTTTGGCGATCGAGTACTGGATCTCGGTGATGCCGTCGGAAGCGATTTCGTACGGTGTGCCGCCGGTCAGGGGAACCGCGCGGTTCCACATGAACTCGAAGACCTTGACCAGGTACCGGATCAGGCCGGGGTGCCGCAGCTCCAGGGCCACCTGCTGATCGTCGCGGGTCGGGATGAAGGCGACGGTTTCATCGCAGATGATCAACCGCTCCACAAGTTCGTCGATGGTGCGGTACTCGGCCTTGCCGTCTGCGAGCCGTGCGGCGTAGGCGAGCTGACTGGGGGCGTAGCGGGCGGTGTGCTGGTACACCGTGCGGATCTGCACCCCGCGTTCGATCATCGGCCGATCCCGTTCCATCGCCTGGATCAGGCTTCGCTCGGTGAGGAGCCGGTCGCTGGGCTGGACGGTGAGCATCTCTGTACGGCACTGGGCGGTGGCCATGTCCAGCGCGGCGTTGATGCGATCCCCGCCCTCCAGTACGGCAATGGAGTCACTGGTGGAGACGGTCTGGGTGTTCAGGGACATGAAGGGTTCGAACAGGTCCGTCAGCTGGATCACCGAACGGCGCCGCTCCGCGATCTCGTGCTCCAGAGGAGCCAGCTGACGCGCCAGGACCGCTCCGGGCGGGATGGGCCGCAGCCAGTCAGGATCGTTCGGATCGGGGTGGAGCAGGGAAAACTCCATCAGGCAGGGAACGGTTTCGGCGTCCGCGCGTGCGACGCGTCCCGTACGCAGAGCGGTGGCGTAAAGCCTGCTTCCCTCCTCGCACAGGTTGGTCATCGAGTGGGGATGTGTCGCTTTTGCGCTGTTCATCTCCAAATCTCCACCCCCCAGGGTCCTGAATGTGCAGGAACATGATGCATCGATTGTGTGGCCATCACGTGCCTGAATGAGCCATCGTCGTACTCGACGGGGGAATAAGGGGATCTCAAGTAAGGATGAAGCCGACAATGCGTAACAGAGCGCTTCGCGCGATACTTGTCGCCGCTTTCTCCGCCGTCGCAGTCCTGGGTGTGCTGGGAGGCTTCAGTGGGAAGTCGGTCGACACTCGGGCGAACAGCGCTTGGCCGTCCGTGGCGGTGAATGCGATCGATACGGTGGTGGATGGCGCGCCGTCGGATTCTCCTGCCGACGGTAGTGGAGTCTGACATGACCACCCCACCCGACGACCGCTCCTTCCGCCGCGAAATGGCCACCGCCTACCGCTCCGGCTGGCACTTCATCGACCTGGTCACCGCCATCCCCCACAACGGTGACTCGCTGATGGTGACGGTGTTCGGTGAGCCGGTGG
>DATCQX010000975.1:0-4607 GCA_036569285.1 Streptomyces sp. | reverse complement strand
ACGGCCGTGTCTGCGCCGCCGTCATCAGCGCCGGACGCCAACCCCGGCGCCGCATCGCCGACCTGATGATCGCCTCCATCGCCGTCGCGGAGAGCCTGCCCCTGTTCACCACCAACCCGGACGACTTCAAGGGCCTCGACGGCCTCCTCACGGTGGTCCCCGTCACTCGCCCGAAGGTGCCGCACGGCAAGTAGGCCGCCGCCGCACCAACCGCCCACGCCCTTCCTCGGGCGGCACGCCAGGCCTCCTAGACCTCAGCACAGAGCCACCAGACTGCACCCGCCGCGACGGGCTGTATCAGCGATATCCGCTGCGATCAGCTGGTTGCGGGTCGGAGCGGTGGGCGAGTTCCGTAAGCCGTGACAGGTGACGGGACGTTCTCATCCGTCGGCAGCCAGAACACCTGGTCCGCCACCAGGGCCGGGAGGAGACCGCGGCGGTGGGTTCGAAGTGCTGGCCCAGGTTGCGGGCGGGGGAGCAAGTTCCGGCGAGGTGCTGATCCGCCTCCATCTCCCACACGGGGCACCTCCTGCGGTCGTACGAGGTGCTAGGCGACATCGGGGCCTCCAAGCCCGGAAGAGCGCTGTCGGCTCCTGAGGGCTGCTCGACCTCACGCCCATGGGACGGGCTCGGTCTCACCGACCCACCCGTTGCTCCTAGAGAGGTCCCGGTAGGAGCCTCGGTAGCCGATCGAGCGGAGCACCAGCAGCGCGAGGTAGTGGCGGGTCAGGAGCCAGGTGTCGGTGACCAGTCCTTTGACGCCGTAGACGGGCTCTTGCGTCTCCTTGGGATGCACAAGACGGTTACGGACTCGGGTGACGACGTCGGCGCCGTCTGCCGACCGAGCGCCGTCCACCTGTTGTCCAGTCGCGTAGGCAGCGGCTGCCGGCAAACAGTCTGCGCGCACCCTCAGATCGACCCTGGACTCCGTCAGGAGCGTACGCAGCTTGTCATGAGCCGGCCTCGCGCGGGATGCGTACTCGGCTTCCGTGAGCCGGCCGCTGAGCACGAGTTCCTGCCACATCACATGCTCCAGTCCGGCAGCTCCGCTCATGATCCGCTGTTCGACAAATCCCCGATCGGCAATGGCAGTGATCGCGTACTGCATCTGCAGGCGAAGCGCCTGCCCCTTGTCGGGATCACGAAAGGCGGGCAGGAGGCAGGCCAGCAGACCTGCCAAGGACTCCTGGTCTTCGGGATACCACCAGCCGGAGCTGATGCGGCGTGCCGGGTCACAGAGCATCGGACTCCACTGGCCCCACACCGCATGCTCTTGGTCGTTCAGGCCGACGGGCAGGACGGGGGCAACCCACCGGCCGAGCGCGAAGGACAGCCCGACATGCAGCGCACTGAGAACTGGGGTGACCTCGGCGGCCGTGAACGTGGTTCCGTCCAGCCGACGGATCTCCATCACATGTGTCATGACGTAGACGTCAGCCCGGCGCACATCAGAGAAGACGGCCTCGTGGTCAGGGCGGACGTCGAGCGTGATCCTCCATTCGTCCGCCTCGTACACACTGCGCCCGGCCGGCACCAGTCGCGGCGTTCCATCAGCAGCACGAGCCTCGAGGTGGGCTGATCCATGCCATCGCGGCAGGTTGAACCAGTGGGCGACAAGACGGTCGAGCGGGGCGGTGGGGTCTCCATAGGAAGTGCCGTTGGACCAGCCGCTCACAGCGTCTCTGGCGGACACCGGCAGTTCGATGCCCAGGCCGAACAGACTCAGCTGAGTCCTGTCCATAGAGATGGGGTCATCATCCTCGGTACGCAACTGCCAAGAGATCCCCGGCCTCGGGGAGCAGTCATACTGAACAACCCCGGACCCCTCAGCCCCGGCCGGGCCAACGGGTCCGTCGTAAAGGGTGATCGACTCCCCTGGCGCGTTGAAAGGATACAGCGGCACCAAGGGCTCCTCAGCCTTGAACTCAGTCGACGAAGCAGACATGTGCCGCACTCCAAACGTTGCCACCGACATTGGCCGCGCAGTGCCGCCGGGCAGCACTGCGCGGCTTCCCCTGCCAGCTCAGCTCTCCACAACGCCTGCTCAGATGACAACCCTAGAACGGCCCTGAAGGAGGGCGGTGCAAGGACCTGAATCGCTACGCAACAAACCCACGCTCTGCACTGTCCCTGAGAAGCGAACCCCTCGCCGTCCAACTGCAGTGCTTCAATCCAGCCTGTACAGCGCGTGGATCACGCCATTCTCCGGGACCGCGCTGTCGCGCCTCCTCAACCACCCGATTCCCGAACGTTCGTCACCGGCTGAGGGGAGACAGGTGAAGGTGCCACGGCACGCCGCGAACAGCCCTGATGTCATCGGGCAGACCACCGAGCTGATCGACTTCTTGCATCTCAGCTGCCCATGATGCGTGTGGCGGACGACAACTCGGAGCGGCCCCTCTAGCGTCGGCAAGGGCCTGAACTGCTGGGCACGTGCAGAATTACTCCCGGCGAGGCGCACCGTCCAGCGCACGCACCAAGCAGTCTCTCTCCTCGCCCGGAAGGCGAGCCAGTAGGCACATGATCCGACCGAGGTGATCCTCGCTCGCCATCACCGACCGCCCAAGGTCGAGATCACGATTGGGGACCTCGGCAGGAGCCTCGGACCAGTTGGTGCTCACGCCACGGGTGAGCGGCCGGATGGGACACAGACCGCCACAAGGGTTCCTCTGGCAGCTTCCCCGCAGGCTCGAACGGCTCGCCCGGACGCCGGAACCCTCCCTGGCCTCGGTAGACAACTTCGATGCGCAAACGGGGCCGAGGGCGGTCGCTCAGAGCGAGAAGGCCCAGGGGTCGTCGTACGGTTCGGGCTTTTCGGAGTGGAGCATGCAGCGGATACAGCGCGAGAGTCCCGGTTCACCGGTTCCGGCGGCGGCGTACATCCACGGCAGAGTGTCCATGGCGTGCGCGCGTTCTTCTGTGGCGAAGGTGTCGATGGTCTGGTGGAGGTCCTCGGGGGCAGGTTCGTCCATGAGGCAGAGCCAGCCGATTGCCGCGGCCAGGCGGACTTCGGGGGCCTCTGTCCGGTCTTGCCACCGCTCGCGGAACCACGAGACGGCCGGTGGCTGTACGTGAGCTCGGGTGGTCTCGGCGGCGGCGAGGAGCAGGGCGGAGCGGACCATGGCGTCTCGCTCGGTGGCGAACCTGGCGGCGAGGGCGGTTCGGACCGTGTGGTCGGGGTCGGCAGCGGTGGCCAGGACGTAGGCGACGTCAATGCGGATGGTGGGGTCGGAGTCGTCGAGAAGCGGCAGGAGCACGGGCGTTTCGGCAGTGACCGCGGCTCGGGCGGCGGCCACCGACCAACCTGCCGGGTAGCCGGTCACCTCGACGCCGTAGTCGTCGTAGTCGTCGGGGGCGTGGTGCCGAGGATCGTTGCGGTGGAGCAGGAATTCACCGCGGGAGGCGACGCCGAAGTGCCGGGCGCGGGCCGGGCCGGAAAGTACGGCGAGGGCGGCGGCACGGTGTGGGTGGCGGGCATCAGTGGCGATGGAGATCAGGAACGGCACGGCAAGAGCGGCAGCGGCCCGGCTGTCGTTGGCGCACAGGCCCTCCAGCACGCCCGTCGCGCGGCTGGCGGGGTCCTCGCCGACGCACAGCAGGTGAACGGCCTCCCGGGCATCGTCGCCGCAATGGAAGTTCCCCCACGGAACAGCGTCGAGGAGCGACCTGCTGTAGACCCCGGATTGGATGTCGGCCACCACCGCCCGCACGTCGAACGTGCCTCCCGCGAACGAGGCCAGATCCGCTCCGTCCACCAGCGCCCGGCACATCGCGAACGGCGGATCAGCCCGCCAATCCCTCACACCACACCCCCAACATCAAATCCTCAGAGACTCGATCGCGCCTTGCCGACCGCCTCCGCCGGCCGACTGTGGGAAGGGGCACATCCCGGCCCCCCGCGAACCGCCAAGCATCCAGAAGATCCGCAAGAAACAGCAGCTCAACGATCCACGATGCGCGTTCGGACCACAACTCTCGACAGGCCCTGCAAGGTCGGCAAGGGCCTGAACCGCTGCACGACGGGCCACTCGCGCTCTGTGGGGTTCCCCGTCCAATGCCCGCAGCACACGGTCGTGCCCCTCGGATGGCAGACGCTCCAGTATCCGCGCGACCCCGGCAAGGTCGTCACCGACCTACGTCACCGCTCGCCCGCAAGGTCGAGATCTTCGCTCCGCGGCTCCGCAGCGACCTCGATAGGCCAGGGGCGGCGCCACGGGTGGGCGATCGGATGCGACACAGTCCGCCACCACGGCTCCACAGGCAGCTTCCCCCCAGCCTCGAACGGCTCACCCGGCCGGGGGAACGCCACCGCCTGGCCGGCCTCCTCAGCCTCGTACATCGTCCACTCCCCCGGCTCCGCCCACGCATGCGGAGCCAGGTTGAAGGTGGCCCAGTGGATCGGCAGGAGCACGCCGTGGGCGGCGCCGCCCTGGAGGTCGAGGTGGGCGCGCACGCCCTCCTCGGGTGTCATGTGGATGTCGGGCCAGAACTCCGAGTACGCGCCGATCTGGATCATCGTCACGTCGAACGGCCCGTGGGCCGCGCCGATGTCCTTGAAGCCCTCGAAGTAGCCGGTGTCGCCGCTGTGGAAGACGCGGTGCTCGGGG
>DATCQX010000974.1:0-5224 GCA_036569285.1 Streptomyces sp. | reverse complement strand
GCGCCAGTCGGAGCGGGTGTCGTCCGCGCGGTCCGCGCTCTTGACGCCCTTCGCGAAGGAGCCGAAGTCCTGGAAACGGGTCCACTGGTCGTAGGCGGTGCGCAGCGGGACGCCGACGTCGATCTGCTCCATGACGACCGTCGGCTTCTTCCCGGCGGCCCCCTTGCCCTTCCCCTTGCCGCCGAGGCCCTTGAGGGCTTCCTTGACGTTGTCCTTCGCGTGGGTCGCGCCGGTCTCCAGGGCCGAGCGCAACGGCCCCTTGCCCTCCGCGAGTTTACGGCCGCCGTCCAGAGCGAGCCGGGTGAAGCCGGGGCTCTCGCCGGACGCGATGTCGTTCAACTTGCCCGTCGTCTGGCCGAGTTTGTGTCCGGCGCCCACCAGGAGACGCTGGGTCTGCGCGGCGAGGTACTCCCGCACCTCCGCCTTGAGCCGGTCGGCGGCCTCGCTGCGGGCCACACCGGAGAGGGTGTCGGTCACCGGCCCTCACCCCGCTTCGCCGGACGCGCCGAGGGCGCGGGCTTCTTGGCGGCCTGGGCGGCGGAGGCCATCTTCTTCGCGGGCGCCTTCTTCGCCGGTGCCTTCTTCTTCGGCCGGGGGCGGTTGTCGTCCCCGTCCTGACCGCGCGCGCCGTCGTCCGCCTCGGCCTCACGGCCGTCCATCTCCGGCAGGACGCCCTCCAGTTGACCCCGGACCTTCTCCGTGCGCCCGTGCAGGCGGCCCGCGAGCGAGTCCAGCCGGCGTTCCACGACCGCCCCGGTGGCCGCCTTCCCCACGCCCCGCACGTCCTCGCGGAGTTGGTCGCCGATCTCCTTGAACTGCGGGTTGTCCCGCAGCTGTCGGGAGACCAGTTCGGTGAGGGCGCCCGGGGTGAGGTTCAGGCGTTTGCCGGCCACCACGGAGCCGACGGCCAGCGCCAGCTTCAACTTCCGTGTGCGGCCGAGGAGATATCCGGCCCCGATCGCGAGGCCCAGTGCCGTTCGGTTCATCGATTCGTCCCGTCGCCTGTCCGTGTAGTCGTCGGCCTCGTCTCCAGCCGGTCGAGGAGTTCGTCCTCCGCCCGGTCGAACTCCTCCGCCGTGATCTCTCCGTCCGTCAACAGCCGCTCCAGGCGGGCCAGTTCGGCGCGGATCACGGCGGGGTCGTAGTAGATCCGCTCCGCCTCCCGCACCACCTGCCCGATCACCCACGCGCTGCCGCGCACCGGCGCGAACGGCAGCAGCAGCACCTCCGAGATCAGCCCCACGCCGTCACTCCGGTCCGGGTCCGGGTTCCACGAAGCTGTACGGCGGCAGCGGGCCGCCGAGCCGCACCTCCAGATGCGCGTGGGTCTTGCGGAACGCGTCCACCGCCTCCACGAACGCCGCCGAGTTGTCCCGGTCGACGAGGAAGGAGACGTTGGCCAGCCAGCCCGTGGACTCGGGGCCCACGCAGACATCGGTGGCGAGCGGTTCCAGGGCCGCGCGGACGGCGGCGGCGTCCTCCGCCTCCCGTGCCCGCACGGCCGTCGCGACCATCTCGCCGAACCGCAGCTTCTGCTCGTAACTCCCGCCGCCCGCGCGGCGGTTGGCCTCCGCGAGGCTGCGCAGCTCCGGGGTGTCGGCCAGCACCCGGTGCAGTACGGCCTCCTCCAGATGGTTGGCTTTGAGGTTGTACTCCACCTTGTTCTCCAGCGCCTCCAGCCGCTCCCGGAAGTGCTCGGCGCGCTGCGCGAGCACCTCGGTGACAGCGGCGTCGTCCGGAGCGAGGCTCCCGAACCGCATGGGCAGCACACACCCCTCGGCACCCGCCTCGACCAGGACGTTCTGGTGGGCGAGCAGATCGCGGCGCTTGGGCCGCAGCCCCTCGGGAGCGTTGCTGACGAGCACCGCCAGCGGCCCCTGACGCAGCACGCGCACGGTCATCGGCGGATCGCCCACCCCCTTGGCGCCCTCGGGGAGGGCGGGGTGCGAGCTCGCGGCGATGCCGTAGACGTAGGTGCTCACTCCTGCTCCTCCTTCCGGCGCGCGGCCGTGCTCTTCCTGCGGGGCCTCGGTTCGGAGCCGGGCTCCTTCTCGTCACGGGCCTGCCGGAACGCGTCGGCGACCGTCTCGGCCGCGCCCGAGAGCGCGCCCTTCGACTTGCCGCGCGCCCCCGACTCGGTGATCTCGCCCACGAGTTCGGGCAGCCCGGGGTCGCGGTGCGGCCCCGCCTCCAGGTCCAGGCGGTTGCACGCCTCGGCGAACCGCAGATACGTGTCGACGCTGGCCACCACGACCCGCACGTCGATCTTGAGGATCTCGATGCCGACCAGGGAGACGCGTACGAACACGTCGATCACGAGCCCCCGGTCGAGGACGAGTTCCAGGACGTCGTAGAGGCCACTGGTACCGCCTCCACCGCCGGTCTGTGCCGGGACGACCGTCATCGGCCATGCCTCCTCGCATGGTGAGGGGAAGTTCAGTGCGGATCGGCGCGCCCGCGTTCGTAGCGGCGGACGCGCCGGTAGGACGTGAGCCGTCCTTCGGGGTCGAGTTCGACCCGGTAGCCCGCCATCAGGCTCATCGTGTCGGGTACCCGGGCGAGTTCGAGCACCTCGATCTCCAATGACCAGCCGTCGTCGGTGCGTTCGAAGGACGACACCGTCTCCGCGGCCGTCCCGGTCAGCTCCGCGAGCTGCTTCCGGGCCTGGTTCAACACCTCGGTGGGACCGGGTAAGTCACCGTCTGTCATGACCGTCGCTCCCTCGGAAGTATGTGAAGGGCTTGTGCCCGTCGACTTCCGAGTGGCCCCGGTGCCCCTGGTCAAACCTTCAGCGGCCGGACTTCGGGGCCGGTGTGCGGGCCAGTTCCGGCGACGCCGTGTCCAGCGGGACCGACGCGGCGCGCACGAGGCCCAACTGGACGTTCTGGCGCGGGAGTACGGCGTCCAGGAGCCAGTCGGCGGCGACACGGGCCCGGTTTCCGGGGAGCGCGGCGAGGTGGTAGCCGCGGGTGACCAGACCGGCGGGGAGCCCGGACAGGGGCAGGCCCAGCGGATCGGCCGCCGCCTGACCGCCGCCGAGGTCCACCGCGAACCCCAAGTCCTTGTGGTGGTACGGCGCCGGCTCGCGGCCGGTGAACGACGCGGCCACGTTCCGCGCGGCCACCTTCCCCTGCCGCCAGGCGTGTTGGGCCGTCATCGCCGTGAACTCGCCCGGCCGCTCGGTGTCGGGCACGGCGGCCACGTCCCCGCACGCGAACACCTCGGGCCTGCCCGGCACTTGGAGAGTCGGCTCGACGAGGATCCGGCCCCGCTCCAGGGGGAGTCCGAGGGACTCGGCGAGCGGATCGGGGCGCACCCCCACGCACCACACGAGGGTGCGGGTGGGCACGAACTCGCCGTCCGACAGCAGGACTCCGTCCTCCTTCGCCTCCTTCACGGACGTGCCCGTCCGCACCTCCACACCCCGCTCGCCCAGTACCCGGGTCGCCGTGCGGGAGAGCCGTTCGTCCAGCTCCGGGAGGATGCGCGAGGCGGTGTCGAGGAGGAGCCAGCGGACGGTGAGGGCCTCGTGGCGGGGGCGGGCGCGCTGGAGGGCGTCGGTGAACAGGCGGCCCTGGGCGGCGACTTCGGTGCCGGTGTAGCCCGCGCCCGCCACCACGAACGTGCAGCGCGCCGCCGGGTCCTCCTCCGTGGCCGCCAGCTCCAGCTGCCGCGTGATGTGGTCCCGCAGGTACAGCGCCTCGGGCAGGCCGCGGAAACCGTGCGCGCACTTTGCGACGCCGGGGACCGGCAGGAGCTTGTTCACACTGCCGACGGCGACCACCAGACGGTCGTACGGCAGGACGCCCGTACCGCCCTCCGGGTCGCGGTAGTGCACGGACCGCCCGTCGAGGTCCACGCGGTCGGCCTCGCCGAGGACGAGGCGGGCGTCGCGCAGGGTGCCGGGGAGGGAGACCGTGATCCGCCTCGGCTCCAGGACGCCGGCCGCGACCTGCGGCAGCAGGGGGAGGTACAGGAAGTGGTCCGTCGGGTTGAGGACGGTGATGTCGGCCCGGCCGCGTGCCGTCCGGGCGAGGTGACGCGCCGCACGGTACCCGGCGAAGCCGGCTCCGACTACGACGACGCGGGGTCGGCTCATGGGTTGCCTCCTGAGGGGGACGCTTCTTGTTCGGGCGCCGTCAGATCGGGCGCTGCCGGGGGTCCGGGGTGGCCTCCGGCTGCGGGGCGGTGACGGTCGGGTACGGGACACCGGGGCCGCCCGACGGCATGGGGCCGCGCAGGGCGTCGTCCCGGTGCTGGTTGCGGATCTCCGCGTCCGGGGCGGCCGGGTGGTGCTGGGGGCGGGCCGCGCCGCGCAGGAGCCAGGCGGCCACGCCCAGCACCGCCGCAGTGATCAGCGCCGCCGCCCAGCCGGGCAGGCCCGTGGCGAGGGCGAGCCCCAACGCCGTCGCCAGGGCGGCGCCCGCGTACAGGGCCACCGCCCCCGACGCCGCGTACAGCGCCGCCCTGCACCGCTGCCTGCGGGTCTGCTCCCGCAGCTCCTCCCGGATCGTCTCCCTGGCGACCTCCGTCAACTCCTCCACCAGGTGCTTGTCGAGATGTTCGAGACGGTCGATGTGTGTCATGCGGGCCGGGTACCCCTGGGCCGGGGGCCGTAACGCCGTCTCAGGCTTTCGCGAACACCTCGGTGACCGCGTGCGTGAACTCCGGCAGGTCGTCCGGCTTGCGGCTCGTCACCAGGAGGTTGGGTCCGTGGTCGCAGACCTGGACGGGGACGTCGGCCCAGGTGCCGCCCGCGTTGCGGATGTCCGTCCGCAGACTCGGCCAGGACGTGAGGACCCGGCCGTCCACGACGTCCGCCTCGATCAGCAGCCACGGCGCGTGGCAGATCGCGGCGACCGGCTTGCCCGCGTCGAAGAACGCGCGGACGAACGAGACGGCGGCCCGGTCGACGCGCAGCGCGTCGGGGTTGGCGACCCCGCCGGGCAGGACGAGCGCCCCGTACTCCCCGGGGTCGGCCTCGAAGACCGTGCCGTCCACCGGGAACACGTCGCCGCGGTCGAGGTGGTGGAACGCCTGGATCGTGCCCGGTCGGGTGGACAGGAGGGACGGCTTGTCCCCGGTGGCGAGGACCGCCCGCCACGGCTCGGTCAGCTCGATCTGCTCGGTGCCCTCGGGGGCGGCCAGGAAAGCGATGTTCACGTCGGTTCACTCCTCGGTGTCGTCGGCCGACGCGCGGGTACCCGGGGCACTTCCGGCAATG
>DATCQX010000973.1:0-3652 GCA_036569285.1 Streptomyces sp. | reverse complement strand
CCTGGGGGCGGTGAGGTCGGGGTGGGCAAGGGCCGCGTGCGGGTCGCCGAGCGGGCGGCGGGAGGAGTGCGGCGATCCCGCCGACGAGGCCGCGCAGGCCGGCAGGCAGGGTCCCGGTCGGTGGCCCGGGCCTGACGGGTGGCCTGGCCGCGACTACTTCACGTGCCGCGCGGACGCCCTGACGTTGCGGTCGGCGGCCCAGGCCTGGCGGGTGGCCTGGAGGTGCTGCTCGCCGGTGGTCCCGGCTGATCCGGAACGGCCGAGCGCAACGCCCTGGGCCCTGGCCCTTTGCTCAACCCTCCGGCCCCCTCACCCCCTCGACGCCGGTCCACCTCATCCAGCCCGTCCGGCGATTGAGGACAAGGCCCGTTCAGGGCCGGGGCGGGGTCTGGGGGCGCAGCCCCCAGGGAACGGCACCCCGGTACACCGATCGCCCCTGCACGGATCGCCCCTCCACTGACCGCCCCTACATCCACCACCCCTTGGAGGAACCCACAGCCAAACCGGCCCCCTCCCCTCAGCGGTTACCCTGAGCCCGTGAACGTCCTAGTCATCGGAACCGGCGCCCGCGAACACGCCCTGTGCCGGGCTCTGTCTCTCGACCCCGCCGTGACGGCCCTGCACTGCGCCCCCGGCAACGCCGGCATCGCGGAGGTGGCGGAGCTGCACGAGGTCGACGCGTTGGACGGCGACGCGGTGGCCGCGCTGGCGAAGGCGCTGGACGCGGGTCTGGTCGTCGTCGGCCCGGAGGCGCCCCTCGTCGCGGGGGTTGCCGACGCCGTGCGCGAGGCGGGGATCCCGGTGTTCGGCCCGTCGAAGGAGGCCGCGCAGCTGGAGGGCTCGAAGGCGTTCGCGAAGGAGATCATGGCGGGCGCGGGCGTCCCGACGGCCCGCTCCTACGTGTGCACGACACCGGAGGAAACCACCGAGGCGCTGGACGCCTTCGGTGCCCCGTACGTCGTGAAGGACGACGGTCTCGCGGCCGGCAAGGGCGTCGTCGTCACCAGCGACCTGGACGTCGCGAAGGAGCACGCGGCGGCCTGCGAGCGCGTCGTCATCGAGGAGTTCCTGGACGGCCCGGAGGTCTCCCTCTTCGCGATCACGGACGGCGAGACGGTCGTCCCCCTCCAGCCCGCCCAGGACTTCAAGCGCGCGCTGGACGGCGACGAGGGCCCCAACACCGGCGGCATGGGCGCGTACTCCCCGCTGCCGTGGGCGGACCCGAAGCTCGTCCAGGAGGTCGTGGACACGGTCCTCCAGCCGACGGTCGACGAGATGCGCCGCCGGGGCACCCCCTTCTCGGGCCTGCTGTACGCGGGTCTGGCGATCACCAGCCGGGGCGTCCGCGTCATCGAGTTCAACGCCCGTTTCGGCGACCCGGAGACCCAGGTCGTCCTGGCCCGCCTGAAGACCCCGCTGGCCGGCGTCCTGCTCGCCGCCGCGAACGGCACCCTCGCCGACCTGCCCGCCCTGCGCTGGAGCGAGGAGGCCGCCGTCACCGTCGTCATCGCCTCCCACAACTACCCCGGCACCCCCCGCACGGGCGACCCGATCACCGGCCTCGACGAGGTCACCGCCGAGGACGCCCCGCACGCGTACGTCCTCCACGCGGGCACCCGGCGTGAAGGCGCGGACGTCCTCAGCGCCGGCGGCCGGGTCCTCTCCGTCACCGCCACCGGCGACACCCTCACGCACGCACGCGCCCGCGCCTACAAGGCCGTCTCCCGCATCGGTCTGGACGGCTCCCAGCACCGCACGGACATCGCGGCGAAGGCGGCGCAGGAGGCGTAACAGCGCCTCCGAATGAACCCGAGGGGCCCCGCATCCGTCTGTGGATGCGGGGCCCTTTTCGTTCCTCATCCCCCGCGCTCCCGTCAGCCACCTCTCCCCAAAGCCATTCCATCGAGTGACCGTCACGCCATCCGGCTGACGGGGCCCACCGCCCCAACTAGGGTGCGGGCCATGTGTTCAGGCGCCTGGCGAGGTTCCGGCACTTGGCCCACCGGCATTGCGGTGTCAGTGGTGGGTGCCACAGTGGGGGAGTGAGCAGAGGCAGGCGGAAGCGAGCGAGCCGG
The DNA here is from genome assembly GCA_036569285.1 of Streptomyces sp. Classification (GTDB taxonomy): domain Bacteria; phylum Actinomycetota; class Actinomycetes; order Streptomycetales; family Streptomycetaceae; genus Streptomyces. Next base: position 1,577 of record DATCQX010000973.1, on the reverse strand, counting down.
GAGGGGGAGTGACGGGCATGAGCGGCGGTTCGGTCGGTGTGGAGGCGGGTGCGCAGGCCGCGCGCGCCAGGGCCCTCGCGGTGCTGCGGCTGCGCGGGCGCGCGCTGGGCGCGGCCCTGCTGCCGGCCGCGGCGGCCGTGATCCTGCTGGCCGGGGGAGCGACGGACCATCTGGTCGGCCCCGGCTGGGACCTGGCCCGCTGGATCGCCTGCGCCGCCGCCGTCGTCGTCCTCCTGGCGACGGCCGCGATCGCGCTCCTCGTCGCCCGCGCGCGCCCGGCCCTCAGCCCCACGGTCCCGATCCCGGAGTCCGCCGCCCCCGACCTCTACCGCCTGGTCCGCGACCTGGCCGACCGGCTCGACGTCCCCGCGCCCTCCGCGATAGCCCTCACGCCGGACTGCGACAGCTGGCTGGAGGACCGCACGCACCGGGCGCACGGCACCCCGTCGGCGCCCGCGCGCGACGAAATAGCGAACGACCACCCGAGGCGGACGCCGACGGCCCCGGTCCTCGTCATCGGCTCCCCCTTCCTGTGGTGGATGCGCGTCGGTGAACTGCGCGCGGTCCTCGCCCCGGTCGTCGCCGGCACGGGCCCCTCCGCCCACCCCGACATAGCCGCCGCCCGCCGCTTCGTGCGCGGGCTGGACGCCGCGGTCGCCACCGCCGCCGACCGCTCGCCCCGCCTGCTGTTCGCGGGCATGGGCCACGTCGTACGGCTCCTGCTGCGCGGCTGCCGGGTGCACGCGGCGGAGATGGAGCGGGGGGTCGCCGCGGCCGCCGCCGAGCGGGCGCAGACGGTGGACTACGGGCTGCGCATCGTCGCCCAGGAACAGGTCGGCCTCGCCTACGCGGGCTGGGACCGCCTCCTCACCCGGGTCGCGCTCCCCGCGTGGCGCATGGGCCGCTGGCCCTCCCGGCTCGACGCGGGTGTGGTCGCCGCCCTCACGGAACTCTCCCGCCGCGACCGGCTGGCCGAGGGTTTCGCCTCCCGCCTCGGCGAACGCCCCGCCTGCGACCTCCTCGAAGAACCCGGCACCATCGACGAAGCGGCCTCCCTCCTCGCCGCCCGCCTCTTCCACGGCGGCCCCGCCGAACCCGGCCCCGACTGGTCCCCGGTCACCTGGCAGGACTACCCGGACGAGGTGGTCGACCGCACCTGGCGCACGAACGCGTCCCGCCTGCACCGCACCCTGGACGCACTCGGCGTCCGCAGGGTCCAGCCGCCCGAGGGGGATGCGCATGCGCCGACGTTGGCGCGGGTGCTGGAGCATTTGACGGAGGGGGCCGGGGAGCTGCGGGGCTTCGAGAGGGCTGAGGGGGCGGAGGAGTTCGAGGAGGGCGCGGGTTCCGAGGGGCTCGGGGACGACGTGCAGGGGGCCGACGCGGGTCGCTCCGAGGGCTTCGCGGACGACGGGAAGGGAACTGGCGCCGGTCGCTCCGAGGGCCTCGCGGACGACGCCCACACGCCCCACACCGAGGCCGCCGAAGACGCGGACACGGACCCCTTGGACCTCGACGAAGCCGACCTCTACCCCGAAGAACCCCCCGCCCTCTCCCCCCGCACCTCCGCCCTGGCC
>DATCQX010000972.1:0-7691 GCA_036569285.1 Streptomyces sp. | reverse complement strand
CCCCCACCCCCTAGGCTGATGCCCCTGCAACACCCAAGGGACACAAGGAACTTCGGGAGGGGCGACCGCCCATGCCGCCGAGCAGCGAGGGATCGGGGTCCGCCGGCTCCATCGGCGGGTACACGCTCGTCGACCGGCTCGGCAGCGGCGGCATGGGGGTCGTGCACCTGGCGCACTCGGCGTCGGGGCGGCAGGTCGCGGTGAAGGTCGTGCACGCGCAGTACGCGACGGACGACGAGTTCCGGGCCCGCTTCCGCCAGGAGGTCGCGGCGGCGCGGCGGGTCAGCGGAGCGTTCACGGCGCCGGTGGTGGACGCGGACCCGGACGCCGAGGTGCCGTGGATGGCGACGCTGTACGTCCCGGGGCGCACGCTCGCCGAGGTGGTCGCAGGGCAAGGGCCGCTCGGTGGGCGGGAGTTGAGGACTCTCGCGCTCGGGCTCACGGAGGCGCTCAGGGACATCCACCGCGCCGGGGTCGTGCACCGGGACCTGAAGCCGAGCAACGTCCTGATGGCCGAGGACGGCCCGCGCGTCATCGACTTCGGCATCTCCCGCGCCGCCGACAACCAGACCCTCACCGTCACCGGCCGCCTGATGGGCACCCCGCCCTTCATGTCCCCGGAGCAGTTCACCTCCCCCCGGGACGTGACCGCCGCCTCGGACGTCTTCTCGCTGGCCTCGCTGCTGGTGTACGCGGCGACGGGGACGCGCCCCTTCGACGGCGAGAGCCCGTACTTGACGGTGTATCAAGTCATGCACGAGGAGCCGTCGTTGGACGGTGTGTCGGAGCCGCTGCGGAGCATCGTCGAACGCTGCCTGGCGAAGGACCCGGCGGACCGCCCCCAACTCACCGAGTTGCAGAAGCTGTTCAAGGCCCTCCCGGACACCTCACCCGCCGTCCCGGCCCCGCAGGGCGGCACCCCGACCGCCTCGCAGGGGATCCCGTACGACGCCGTCACGCACGCAGTCGGGCCGAACCCGGCGCGTTGGGGCCGCCGTTGGTGGCCCGCGCTCCCGAAGTGGCGCCGCGGACAGGCCCCGCGCCTCGGGCGCCGGCGCCCCTCGCGGCGTCTCACGCTCGCCCTCGCCGTCGGAGTCGTCGGCGTGTCCGTCTTCATGTGGGCGGCGAACGCGGACAACACCCCTGCCTCCAGCGAGGATTTCATCGACTCCCCTCCAGCGGCCCTGCCCGACGGGTGGTTGCCCTGGCGGGCGAACCTCACCCGGGCCGTGACCGCCGCCGAGGAGACGAGGATGTTCACGCTCGACCGGCCCGGCTGTGTCGCCGACCAGACGGCCGTCTACTGCACGGGCACCGGTTTCACGGTCGCCCGGCTGGACGCCGCGACAGGGCGTGTGATGTGGCGGGCCGGCGTGACCCCGCAGGCCGCGCGGCCGATCGGGGTGCGGGACGGGCTCGTGTACGTCTACGAGAGCCCGAACACCGGGAAGACGGCGACCGGGACGGACACCCCGGAGTGGCAGCTGATCGCGCTCGACGCCGCGACCGGTGAGCGGCGCTGGTCACGGTCGGCCGAGGCGACCGAACCGGCGGTCCTGTTCGACGGCGGCGGGCTGCTCGCGCTGTCCGTCGACCACCGGGAGCTGATCGGGATCGACTCCAGGACGGGCAAGGAGCTGTGGCGGGCGCCCACGAAGTCGACGGCGGGGACACGGTGTACCCCGTTGGTGCTAGGGGGTGCCCCCTACGGGCTCTGCCAGGACGAGGACTCCCCCGCCAAGCGCCGGTGGAGTCTGCTGCACGTCGGCGAGGACGGCTCGCGCGAGCTGACGACGCTGCCCGCAGGGGCCGTCCCCCTGGGGGTGCTCGGCGGGCAGCCGCTGTTCGCGGAGCCGAAGGAAGCGGAGCCGCAGACGCTGGGCGGGCTCGACGAGGCGTACACGGCGCTCCTGCGGGTCGACCCGGTGCGCGGGACGGCCGTCAGGCGCACGGCCCTCGACCGGACCGTGCGCGGGGCGGCGACGCTCGTCGGCCAGACCGTGTACTTCGTCCGCCCGGACGGGACCGCGACGGCGGTCGGCACGGCCGACGGGACGACGCAGTGGCAGGCGGACACGCAGGTCGAGAACCTGTCGAAGCCGGTGTGGTCCCGGACGTACGACGCCCTGTTCCTCGTCAACCGGTACGGGCGGCTGGTCTCGCTCGACCTCTTGACGGGGACCGTGGGGTGGACGACGGACAAGCTCCAGGACCCGGCGGGGGCTCCGGAGAACGTCGTGCCGAGCCTGGTGCTGGTCCAGGACGCGATCGTCGCGGTGGCGGGGGACACGGCGTTCTCGGTCAGCCCGGACAGCCCGGAGCTGACGGCCGAGGTGACCGGCGAGCCCTCCTCCACCGACTCCGGCTCCTCTCTCCCCGACCCCTACACCTCCGGTACTAGCTCCTGAGGGTGACGCGGCTCGGGCCGTTGTAGGGGGCCAGGCACAGGACCGTGGCCGGGGTGCGCAGGAGGTCGTCCTCGGTGAAGAGGGCACTGGCCTCGGCGAAGGGGACCTCGTCGGGGGAGATGACGGCCGCGGCACGGTCGTACACCGCGCGGGCCTCGTCGTCGAGAGTCTGGTCCTGGGGAGTGACGTCCGTGTGGTCCGCGCCCCAGACATCCCACAGCAGGGTCTCGACCTTGTTCAGGGCGGCGAGGTCGAGGCGGACGTTGCCGGCGACGAAGCGTTCGCCCCAGAGGGGGCCCTCGGACGGGCGGTGGAGGCCGAACGTCCTGTGGTCGGCGCCCTGTTCACGGATCATGCGCCAGGCCTGTCCCGCTGTGCGGAAGCGGGTGCGGGGGACGTCCATGGGGTCGAAGTCGGCGTTCCAGTGGCGGGTGACGCCGGGGTCGGTGAGCTGCGCGTCGGCCAGGCGCCAGGCCTGCCGGGAGGTGTCCCAGTACTCGGTGACGACGTGGTCTCCGTGGAAGCCGTCGGTGGAGAAGTAGTCGGCGAAGCCGGAGCGGATGCGGGCGGGGGTGCCGGTGTGGCGCAGGAGTGAGCAGTGGAGGAGGGCGAAGTCCCGGCAGACGCCGACGAATCGGGTGGCCGGGGGGCGGGGTTCGCCGAGCGGAGCCTCCGAGCGGGCGGCGAGGATTCCCAGGATGCCGTCCACGTAACGGGTTTCGGCGTCGTCATGGAGGCGGGGTCCGGGGATTTCGTAGGAGAACAAGGGGCCTTCGCCTCGGTGGATGAGCAAGTCCCTGACGATACGGGCGAGTCGGGCCGGGTCGCGGGGGAGGTTCTCGTACAGGTGGACCCGGTCGCCCGGGGTGCTGTACGGGCTCTGGGTGGCGTAGTGGGCGAGGGGCATGCGGGCTCCAACTCTCGGGTGGCGTGCGGGAATTGCGCGGCGGCATGAGATGGGGGCCGGTGTCGCCCTCGCGGCCGGCGCGTTCCACCGCGCCAAAAAACCGCACCAAAACACCGCACCAAACGCCGTGCCGAAACACCGTTCCGAACCGCCGCTCCAAAACACCGTGTCAAAATTCGCCGGAAATTGTCCAGAGCGGGCACCCTTCTTCCGTCCGATGCGCAAATTCGAACTCTCCCTGGTGCAGGGGGAATTCAGGCGTACGGTCCGGGGTGACGGGCGGGAACGAGGCGGGATCCGCGAGAGGGCGGCCATGGGGCTGGATCTGAGCAGCGTTTGGGACGACGAGGAGTGGAGCGCCGAGGAGGAGGCGGACTCCGTGCGGCTCATGACGATCCTCCCCGAGGTCTCGCGGATCACCCTCGAACTGCTCCGGCACACGGTGGGCACCTTCCCCGAGGAGAACGTCGCCTCCCGGGCCTCCCGCGTCACCGACCTGGTCCTCAAGGAGTACGGGACCGACGGACTGCGCCTCCTCGCCGTCCACCTCGCGACTCTCGCGACGGTCCACATCGAGCACAACGCGATCCTCACCCACCGCCCCCTCCAGTCCCTCCTGGACGAGCTGGGCCCGTTCGGCTGAGGAGCCCGCCCCCGCCACCCCCCACAACCCCCTTAGGTGAACCCTCGTACCCCTCAGGTACAACACCGGCCCCACCTCCTTACCAAAGACGTACGTATCCTTTTCTTGAATCGTTCGCCTTTATGGGGTTACCTTGGGGGCATGACCGCATCCGGAACCCCCACCCCTGCCGAGGAGCTGCGCGGCGTCGGCCTGCGTGTCACGGCTGCCAGGGTGGCACTGCTGGACACCGTCCGGGCCGGGGACCATCTCGGTGTGGACGCGATCGCGTCGGGTGTACGTGAGCGCGTGGGTCATGTCTCCGTCCAGGCGGTGTACGAGGCGCTGCACGCGCTGACCGCCGCCGGACTCATCAGACGTATCGAGCCGGCCGGCAGCCCCGCCCGGTTCGAGGGCCGCGTCGGCGACAACCACCACCACCTCATATGCAGGGCGTGCGGGACGGTCGTCGATGTGGACTGCGCAGTGGGTCACGCCCCCTGCCTGACCGCTTCGGACGACCACGGCTTCACCATCGACGAGGCCGAGGTCGTCTACTGGGGCCTGTGCCCCGCCTGTTCCACCTCCGCCCCTTCTCCTTCCTCCACCGCTGCCTGAGCGCTGACCGTGCGCTCAGCCTCGAAAGGAACCCCCATGTCCGAGAACGCCGAAGAAGCAAAGTGCCCTGTGGCGCACGGCGGTCGCGCCCTGCACCCGACTCAGGGCGGCGGCAACCGCCAGTGGTGGCCGGAGCGGCTCAACCTGAAGATCCTGGCCAAGAACCCGGCCGTGGCGAACCCGCTCGGTGAGGAGTTCGACTACGCCGCGGCGTTCGAGGCGCTGGACCTGCCCGCCGTGAAGCGGGACATCGAGGCGGTCCTCACGGACTCGAAGGACTGGTGGCCCGCCGACTTCGGCCACTACGGCCCGTTCATGATCCGCATGGCCTGGCACTCCGCGGGCACCTACCGCATCAGCGACGGCCGTGGCGGCGCCGGCGCCGGCCAGCAGCGCTTCGCGCCCCTCAACTCCTGGCCGGACAACGGCAACCTGGACAAGGCCCGCCGTCTGCTGTGGCCGGTGAAGAAGAAGTACGGCCAGAGCCTGTCCTGGGCCGACCTGATGATCCTCGCGGGCAACGTCGCCCTGGAGTCCATGGGCTTCACGACGTTCGGCTTCTCCGGTGGCCGCGTCGACGTCTGGGAGTCGGAGGAGGACGTCTACTGGGGTCCCGAGACGACGTGGCTCGACGACCAGCGCTACACCGGTGACCGCGAGCTCGAAGAGCCCCTGGGCGCCGTCCAGATGGGCCTCATCTACGTCAACCCCGAGGGCCCCAACGGGAATCCGGACCCGATCGCCGCGGCCCGCGACATCCGTGAGACGTTCCGCCGCATGGCGATGGACGACGAGGAGACGGTCGCCCTCATCGCCGGTGGCCACACCTTCGGCAAGACCCACGGCGCGGGCCCGGCCGACCACGTCGGCGCCGACCCCGAGGGCGCGTCGATGGAGGAGCAGGGCCTCGGCTGGCGCAACAGCTTCGGCACCGGCAAGGGCGCGGACACCATCACGTCGGGCCTGGAGGTCACTTGGACCACCACGCCCACGCAGTGGAGCAACAACTTCTTCGAGAACCTCTTCGGTTACGAGTGGGAGCTGACCGAGTCCCCGGCCGGCGCCAAGCAGTGGAAGCCGAAGGACGGCGCGGGCGAGGGCACGGTCCCGGCGGCGCACGACGCGTCGAAGAAGATCGCGCCGAACATGCTCACCACCGACCTGTCGCTGCGCTTCGACCCGGTCTACGAGCAGATCTCCCGCCGCTTCCTGGAGAACCCGGACCAGTTCGCGGACGCGTTCGCCCGCGCCTGGTACAAGCTGACGCACCGTGACATGGGCCCGAAGGTCCTGCACTTGGGCCCGGAGGTCCCGGCGGAGACGCTGATCTGGCAGGACCCGCTGCCGGCCGCCGAGGGCGAGGCCATCGACGCCGCGGACGTCACCGCGCTCAAGGCGAAGATCCTCGGCTCCGGCCTGACGGTCACTCAGCTCGCCTCCGTGGCCTGGGCGTCGGCGTCCACGTTCCGCGGCAGCGACAAGCGCGGCGGTGCCAACGGCGCCCGTATCCGCCTGGAGCCGCAGCGCAGCTGGGAGGCCAACGAGCCCGAGCAGCTCGCCCAGGTGCTGCGTGTCCTGGAGGGCGTGAAGGCCGACTTCGACGCCCAGGGCGCGAAGAAGGTCTCCCTCGCCGACCTCATCGTCCTCGGTGGCGTCGCCGCGGTGGAGAAGGCCGCGAAGGACGGCGGCTACGACGTCGAGGTGCCGTTCACCCCGGGCCGTGTGGACGCGGGCGAGGAGCACACGGACACCGAGTCGTTCGCGGCGCTGGAGCCGGCCGCCGACGGTTTCCGCAACTACTACGGCAAGGGCAACCGCCTCCCCGCCGAGTACCTGCTGCTGGACCGCGCGAACCTGCTCACGCTGAGCGCCCCCGAACTGACCGTCCTGGTCGGCGGGTTGCGCGCGCTGGGTGTCTCGCACGGCGAGACCAAGGCGGGCGTCCTCACGGACCAGCCGGGTGTCCTGTCGAACGACTTCTTCGTGAACCTGCTCGACCTGGGCACGGAGTGGAAGGGCACCGACGCCTCCCAGACCGCGTTCGAGGGCCGCGTGGACGGCGAGCTCAAGTGGACCGGCACCCGTGCCGACCTGGTCTTCGGCTCCAACTCCGAGCTGCGCGCCCTCGCCGAGGTGTACGCGAGCGACGACGCGAAGGAGAAGTTCGTCAAGGACTTCGTCGCCGCGTGGGTGAAGGTCGCCGAGCTGGACCGCTTCGACCTGGTGTGAGCCTGAAGAAGGTCAACTGAGCCCGGGGTCCGTCCGCTTGGACGGGCCCCGGGTTCTTTCGTACAGGTTTCTTTTGTACGACGTTGTCGCCGAAGTCTGTTCCGTACCTCCCTTCCGTCTTTACCCTTGCGTACAGGACCACCGCTCTGGGGGGAGGCGTGGTGCACGGACAACTGCATGGACGGGGCGCCCTGTTCGATGTGGAGCCACCCGGGCTGCTGCCCCGGCTGATCGGACTGCGGCCGTACGAACACCTCGCCGTCAAGTCCGAACACCCAGGCAGCCAGCCCGTGTTGGTGCTGAGCGGCGGACGGGGACTCGGCAAGACGGCGGTGCTGGACGAGATCGGGACGGCGTACACCGAGCACACCCGCAAGGGCGAGATCCGAAGGCGCACCCCGCTCGCCCGGATCGACTGCGAGGAGCCCCAGTTCGCGGCGCCCCCGCACGCGGAGAGCACCGAGTCCTGGTCGCCGCTCTGGCAGGCCCTCCTGGTCCTCGCCGAGCAGCTCACCGAACCGGTGCGGGCGGCAGGGCAGTTGACGTTCCCGAGGCTCACGGCGGGGCTGGTCGCGGTGCGGGCCGGCGAGTGGAGCGGCGGCTCCGACTCGGAGCGCATCCGGCGTGAACTGACGCGCATCCTGCTCCTGAACGAACACCGCTCGCGCTTCTCGATGGCCGGCCGCTGGGCCGCCCGGGTCGCCGCGAAGGTGATCGCCGCCGCGACCGGCCAGGGCCCCTACCTCGCGGCGGCCGTCGAGGCGACGCTGGAAGCCCTGTCGGAGGGCGTGAGTTCACGCAAGGAGCAGCGCCCGTCGACCTGGTACCGGGCCTATCCGAACGCGGGCGGCAACGCCAAGCGGGGTCTGCTCCTGCTGTCGGGGAACTTCCGGGCGGGCGGCACCTC
>DATCQX010000971.1:0-3114 GCA_036569285.1 Streptomyces sp. | reverse complement strand
CGTGGTTGTTCGCGCAGTTCCCCGCGCCCCTGGGAGGCGGCTGCGCCGCCCCATGCGTCCGCAGGTGTGTCTTCGGCTTCGGCTCAGCTGTGGCTGGGTGTGTTGCGCCTACTGGCTCGGGTGGTTTTGGTGTGTGGGCGGGTGTGGGTGCGTTGGGGCTGGTCGCGCAGTTCCCCGCGCCCCTGGGAGGCGGCTGCGCCGCCATGTCCACGCACCCGCCTTCCCTTCCACCCCGCCCACACCCACTCCACCAACGCCGGTCAAGCCCTCATCGCCCCAGGCACCGACTCCACCAACGCGCGGAGGCCCGAAGGGCTGAGCACGGTCGTGTCCTCGACACCGACTTAGGCGCCCCGTAGGCGAGAGAGCCAATGTCACGCGCGCGCCAACCCGACAACCAACGCCCACGAAACCCAACCCCTCAACGCAGGCCCCCCAAACGCCAGCCCAACAACCAACGCCCCCGCAAATAACACCCCTCAACGCCGCCCCCGAACCCCCACCTACCGATCCCCCTCCACCGCCACCTCCCGAGCCCACCGATAATCCGCCTTCCCACTGGGCGAACGCCGGATCGTCTCCGCGATCACCAACTGCCGCGGCACCTTGTACCCAGCGAGGCTCACCCGGCAATGAGTCTGAACGGCATCCAGAGTCAACGCGGGTGCACCGGGCCGGAGTTGGACGACGGCGGCGACGTGGTTGCCCCATGTCTCGTCAGGGACCCCGGCGACGAGTGCGTCGTAGACGTCCGGGTGGGCCTTGAGGGCCTGTTCGACCTCCTCCGGGTACACCTTCTCCCCGCCTGTGTTGATGCACTGGGAGCCGCGCCCGAGGACCACGACGACGCCGTCCTCGTCGACGGTGGCCATGTCGCCGAGCAACACCCAGCGGTCGCCGTCGAGTTCGAAGAAGGTCTCGGCGGTTTTGGCGGGGTCGTTGTAGTAGCCGAGGGGGACGTGCCCGCGTTGGGCGACGCGGCCCACCTCGCCGGGGGCGATCGGCGCGTAGGTGGCTGGATCCACTACACGGGTGCGGGAGTTGACCCGCACGCGGAAGCCTCGGTCGGGGCCCGAGTCATCGGTGGCGGTGCCGTTGAAACCGGACTCGGAGGAACCGAAGTTGTTGAGCAGCACGGTGTTCGGGAGGAGTTCGCGGAACCGGCGGGCGACGGTGTCGGAGAGGATCGCGCCGGAGGAGGACACGCTGAACAGGGACGAGCAGTCGGTGCCGCGCAGGGGGCCTTCGAGGGCGTCGATCAGGGGGCGGAGCATCGCGTCTCCGACCAGGGAGACCGCGTTGACCTTCTCTTTCGCGACCGTCCGCAGGACTTCCTCCGGCATGAACTTGCGGTGCAGGACGACGCGTTGGCCGAAGTTGAAGGCGATGAACGCGGTGAGGGTCGAGGTGCCGTGCATCAGCGGGGGAGTGGGGAAGAATGTGAGGCCGGGCGCCCCGGCGGCGGCCCGCTCGGCGAGCTCCTCCGGCTTCTTCACGGGCTCCCCGGTCGGCGCGCCCCCGCCCATCCCCGAGAAGAACAGGTCCTCCTGACGCCACATCACCCCTTTGGGCATCCCGGTGGTGCCCCCGGTGTAGATGATGAACACGTCGTCCGCCGACCGTGCAGGGAACCCGCGCTCAGGCGCCCCCTCCACCTCCGCGAACCCGGTCCCCAACTCCCCTTCCCCCACCCGCAGAAGGTGCCGCATCCCCGGCACTCGCGGCAGTACCGCCCGCACCCGCTCCTCGAACTCCCCGTCGAAGACCAGCCCGACGAGATCGGCGTCCCGGTACAGGTACACCAACTCGTCCTCGACGTACCGATAGTTGACGTTGACCGGTACCAGCCGTGCCTTCAGGCACCCCAGCAAGGCCTGGAGATACTCCACCCCGTTGTACAGGTGCAGCCCGACGTGCTCGCCGGGCCGCAGCCCCCGCTCCAGCAGGTGGTGCCCGACGCGGTTCGCGGCGGCGTCCAACTGGGCGTAGGTGAGCCGCTGTTCGGCGCCGGTGCCCGGATGGTCGACGTACACGAGTGCCTCGCGGTCGGGTACGGCGTCCACGACCGACTCGAACAGGTCGGCAAGGTTGTACTCCACCGGTCCTCCTCACCTCGGCTCGCCGGTCATCAGAGCAAAGGGGGCGGCAACTGGGAAGGCTCACGGCAGAGAAATCTGACTGACTGTCAGAAAGTCGCCGATCGACCCTTGAAGTGCCCACCTGCCTCCTGCAACCTGTTGCACCCAAGGCTCAGCAGGGGAGAGCGTCATGAGTGGAACAGAACACCTCACAGTCCGGCGCGAGGGCGCCACCCTCGTGCTCACCCTGAACCGGCCGGAGGCGAAGAACGCCCTGTCGCTGCCGATGCTGGTCGGCCTCTATGACGGCTGGATCGAGGCGGACGAGGACGACGGCATCCGCTCGATCGTCTTCACCGGCGCGGGCGGCACCTTCTGCGCCGGCATGGACCTCAAGGCCCTCGCCCGACAAGGCACGGGCGCGAACGGCACAAGCGCGAACGGCACTGGCACGAACCGCGAGGGCGCCGAAGGCAGAAGCACGGGCACCGACGGCGACCCCTACCGCCACCGCCTCGACGCCGACCCCGACCTCCACTGGAAGGCGATGCTCCGCCACCACCGCCCCCGCAAACCCGTCATCGCCGCCGTGGAAGGCCACTGTGTCGCGGGCGGCACCGAGATGCTCCAGGGCACCGACATCCGCGTCGCAGGCGAGTCCGCCACCTTCGGCCTGTACGAGGTGAAACGCGGCCTCTTCCCGATCGGCGGGTCGACGGTCCGCCTCCAGCGGCAGATCCCCCGCACCCACGCCCTGGAGATGCTCCTCACCGGCCGCCCCTACACCGCCCGCGAGGCCGCCGCGATCGGCCTGATCGGACACGTCGTCCCCGACGGCACCGCCCTCGACAAGGCCCTGGAGATCGCCGAACAGGTCAACGCCTGCGGCCCCTTGGCCGTCGAGGCCGTCAAGGCGTCCGTGTACGAGACCGCCGAACTCACCGAGGCCGAGGGACTCGCCGCCGAACTCAAGCGCGGCTGGCCGGTGTTCGCGACCGCCGACGCCAAGGAAGGCAGCCGCGCCTTCGCCGAGAAA
>DATCQX010000970.1:0-7218 GCA_036569285.1 Streptomyces sp. | reverse complement strand
TTGGTCACCTCAAGCGGGCCGTCGCCCGTCCGCGGCTTCATGGCCGCCATGCTCGTTCCCCTTCCTGAAACCAGCTCACCGTCAAAGCCGACGGCCCCTGGGAGGGCACGCGCGGTCCTGCGTGGGACACGCGACACCGGCATCGAACACATTGCTTCCAAGCCATTATCCCGCATCTCAGGACCCGATGACCAACTTCGGACGGCATCGCTTGAGCAACGCGCGCGCGCAAAACCACTCAATTCGGCGGTGTGGCTGCGATACTGCTCCGCCGCGCGGCGTTAGGCCGTCCGGGAACGGGCCCGGATTCTTTGACGCAGGTCACACCACACGTCCGGTCCTCGGACGGAGAACTCCGCCATGCTGAGTCCACACGTTCTCGATTACGGAGGGGTATTCCATGGCCGACGCGGTGCTGTACGAGGTGACCGACGGGCTCGCGATCATCACCCTGAACCGTCCGGAGGCGATGAACGCGCTCAACATCGAGGCGAAGGCCGCGCTGCGGGACGCCGTCGAGTCCGCCGTCTCGGACGACTCCGTGCGGGCGGTCCTGCTGACCGCCGCCGGGGAGCGCGCGTTCTGTGTGGGCCAGGACCTCAAGGAGCACATCGGGCTGCTGGCGGAGGGCTCGGACTCGGTGATGAGCACCGTCAGCGAGCACTACAACCCGATCACCCGCGCGCTGACGGGTGCCGCGAAGCCTGTCGTGGCCGCCGTCAACGGGGTCGCCGCCGGTGCCGGGTTCGGGTTCGCGCTCGCCGCCGACTACCGGATCGTCGCGGACACCGCCTCCTTCAACACGTCCTTCGCGGGTGTCGCCCTCACCGCCGACTCCGGGATCTCCTGGACCCTCCCGCGCGTGGTGGGCCCCTCCCGGGCGGCCGACCTGCTCCTCTTCCCCCGCAACATCAGCGCCCAGGACGCGCTGGACCTGGGCATCGCCAATCGTGTCGTGCCGTCCGCCGAGCTCCGCGCGGAGGCCCTGAAACTGGCCCGCACCCTGGCCGAGGGGCCGACCGTCGCCTACGCCGCCATCAAGGAGTCGATCGCTTTCGGGTTGACGCACTCGTTGACGGAGACGCTCGACAAGGAGGACGAGTTGCAGACGCGCGCGGGCGCGGCGGAGGACCACAGGATCGCGGTGTCGGCGTTCGTCAACAAGGAGAAGCCGAAGTACGTGGGGCGTTAACGCCGCGCGCCGCAGTCCTCGAGGTGGTCGTCGACGAGCCCGCACGCCTGCATCAGCGCGTACGCCGTCGTCGGCCCGACAAACCTCAGCCCCCGTTTCTTCAGCTCCTTGGCCAGCGCCTTCGACTCGTCCGTGACGGCGGGGACGTCGGCCAGGGAGGCCGGCGGCTTGCGGGGTTCCCTGGGGGCGTGGGACCAGATCAGCTCGTCCAGCTCGCCCGGTTCCCAGTCGACGAGCACGCGCGCGTTGGCGAGCGTCGCGTCCACCTTGGCCTTGTTGCGGATGATCCCGGGGTCGGCGAGGAGGCGGGTGCGGTCCTCGTCGGTGAAGGCGGCGACCTTGGCGATCTGGAAGTCGCTGAAGGCCGTCCGGAAGGTGGGGCGGCGGCGCAGGATGGTGATCCAGGAGAGGCCGGACTGGAAGGCCTCCAGGCTGAGGCGTTCGAAGAGGGCGTCGTCGCCGTGGACCGGGCGGCCCCACTCCTCGTCGTGGTACGCGACGTAGTCCGGCGTGGAGAGCGCCCAGGGGCAGCGCAGGACGCCGTCAAGGCCGGCGAGGGCGTCGGTCACGGGGTGTCCTCCGGCTGCTGCTTCTCGACGGAGACGCGGGGGGCCGTCAGGGCGGCCTCCAGGTCGGCGATCCGGGCGTCCCGCTCCGCGAGTTCCGCGGCGAGGCGGCCGAGGGCGTCGTCCACGTCGGACATGCGGTAGCCGCGCGCGGCGAGCGGGAAGCGGAGGGTGTCGACGTCCGCGCGGGTGACCGGGCGGTCCCACGGCAGCGGGTCGTGCAGCCGCTGCGGCGCTTCCTCCGGCAGCGGGCCCGTGCCCTCCCCACCGCCGACCACGGCGAGCGTCACCGCGGCGACCACCACGGCGAGCGCGATGACCAGGAACAAGAACATAACCATCGGCGGGCCCCGCTCGAACGTCGGACGTGTGTGCCTCCGATCGTGCCATGCGGGTCGGACAGTTAGGGTCTCAGGCGGTGGATGTCTAGGGAGGAGAGGTCACAGGGGATGCTCAGGCTGGGCAGGCGTGAATTCGGTGCGCACGAGCCGGTGATCATGGCGATCGTCAACCGGACGCCCGACTCCTTCTACGACCAGGGCGCCACGTACGACGACGAACCGGCCCTCGCGCGCGTCGCCCAGGCCGTCTCCGAGGGCGCCGCGATCGTCGACATCGGCGGGGTGAAAGCGGGGCCCGGCGAGGAGGTCACTCCCGAGGAGGAGGCCCGGCGGACCGTCGGTTTCGTCGCGGAGGTCCGGCGGCGGTTCCCCGATGTGATCATCAGCGTGGACACCTGGCGGGCGTCCGTCGGCGAGGCCGTCTGCGAGGCCGGCGCGGATCTCCTGAACGACGCCTGGGGCGGCGTCGACCCCGGCCTGGCGGAAGTCGCCGCCCGCTACGGCGCCGGCCTCGTCTGCACCCACGCAGGCCGCTCCGAACCCCGCACCCGTCCCCACCGGGTCGCCTACGACGACGTCATGACCGACATCCTGGACGTGACCCTCGGCCTCGCCGAACGCGCCGCCGCCCTGGGTGTCCCCCGCGAGTCGATCCTCATCGACCCCGGCCACGACTTCGGCAAGAACACCCGCCACAGCCTGGAGGCGACCCGCCGCCTCGGCGAGATGACCGACACCGGGTGGCCCGTGCTGGTCTCCCTGTCCAACAAGGACTTCGTCGGCGAGACGCTCGACCGGCCGGTGAAAGAGCGGCTGATCGGGACCCTCGCCACCACCGCCGTGTCCGCGTGGCTCGGGGCCCAGGTGTACCGCGTCCACGAAGTCGCCGAGACCCGGCAGGTGTTGGACATGGTCGCGTCGATCGCGGGGCACCGGCCTCCGGCGGTGGCGCGGCGGGGGTTGGCGTGAGGCTTCGCCTACTGGGCGTTCGGTCGGCGGTGTGCGCCACGTGCCCGATATGAAGGTGCCGGGTACCCCAGGCTTGCCCCGCACCCGGCAGCGGGATCGGCGCGTTCGAGGACGGCTACGACGACTCCCGACCGGCGAGGGAGCGTAGCCACGGCAGGAGTTGGGTGCGGCGGAGGCGTTGTCCGTGCTGTTCGCCGGGAAGATCTCGGTGGTTGACGCGCGGACGGCCGGACTGGCCTCGTCGCGCGAGGAGTTGACCGCCAGGGTGGGAGCAGGCCGCCCGTCGAGGCCCCCGGCACCGAGTCGGCGCCGAGAGCCCCCGCCCGAGGGTTCTAGCGCGCCGCCTCCTTCGACACCAGCGCCACCGCCTCGTCCACGTCGTCCGTCACGTGGAACAGCAGGAGGTCCTTCTCGGCCGCCTTGCCCTGGGCGACGAGGGTGTTCTTGAGCCAGTCGACGAGGCCGCCCCAGTACTCCGTGCCGAAGAGGACGATGGGGAAGCGGGTGACCTTCTGGGTCTGGACGAGGGTCAGGGCCTCGAAGAGTTCGTCGAGGGTGCCGAGGCCGCCGGGGAGGACCACGAAGCCCTGGGCGTACTTGACGAACATCATCTTGCGGACGAAGAAGTAGCGGAAGTTCAGGCCGATGTCGACGTAGGGGTTGAGGCCCTGCTCGAAAGGCAGCTCGATGCCGAGGCCCACCGAGACGCCGCCCGCCTCGCAGGCGCCCTTGTTGGCGGCCTCCATCGCGCCGGGCCCGCCGCCGGTGATGACCGCCCAGCCCGCGTCGACCAGCGCGTGGCCGAGACGGACGCCCGCCTCGTACTCGGGGGAGTCCGGCTTCGTCCGCGCGGAGCCGAACACGCTGATCGCGGGCGGGAGTTCGGCGAGCGTGCCGAATCCCTCGATGAACTCCGACTGGATACGCAGGACCCGCCAGGGGTCGGTGTGGACCCAGTCGGAGGGGCCGCCGGCGTCGAGAAGGCGCTGGTCCGTCGTACTGGCCGTGACTTGGGAGCGCCTTCGCAGGACCGGGCCCAGACGCTGTTCTTCCGGCTTGGGGGTTCCCTCGACCGTCATGTGCGCTCCCTCCGACGTGCTGGTGTTCCGTACCTCAGCCTAGATCCGCGGCGGTTACGGGCGGGGGACGTCGGCGTGTCTTCAGCCGGTCAGCCAGTTCCGCAGCCGCTCCTCGGCGTGCAGGATCTTCGCCGTCTCGACCCGTTCGTCCCTCTTGTGCGCCAACAGGGGGTTGCCGGGGCCGTAGTTGACCGCCGGGACACCGAGCGAGGAGAAGCGGCTGACGTCCGTCCAGCCGAACTTGGGCATCGGGGTGCCGCCTACCGCCTCGACGAAGGCCGCTGCGGCGGGGTGGGAGAGGCCGGGAAGGGCGCCTGGACTGTGGTCGGTCACAACGAAATCCTCGTAGCAGCCTTCGAACACCTCACGGACGTGCGCGATCGCCTCCTCCTCGCCGCGGTCCGGCGCGTAGCGGAAGTTGACGGTGACGACGCACTCGTCCGGGATGACGTTCCCCGCCACGCCTCCGGTGATCCCGACGGCGTTGAGGCCCTCGCGGTACTCGAGGCCGTCGATGACGGGGCGGCGCGGCTCGTACGACGCGAGGCGGGCCAGGATCGGGGCGGCGGCGTGGATCGCGTTGGCGCCCATCCAGGAGCGGGCGGAGTGGGCGCGCTCGCCCCGGGTCGTCAACTGCACCCGCAGGGTTCCCTGACAGCCGCCCTCGACCTGGCCGTCGGACGGCTCCAGGAGGACCGCGAAGTCGCCGGCCAGCCACTCGGGGTGGGCGCGGGCGACGTGGCCGAGGCCGTTGCGGGTGGCCTCGACCTCCTCGTTGTCGTAGAAGATGAAGGTGAGGTCGCGGTTGGGCGCCTGCACCGTCGTCGCGATCCTGAGCTGGACCGCCACCCCTGACTTCATGTCGCAGGTTCCGCATCCCCACAGGACGCCGTCGGCGTCGAGCCGGGAGGGGACGTTGCCGGCGATCGGGACGGTGTCGATGTGGCCGGCGAGGATCACCCGCTCCGGCAGGCCGAGTTGTGTGCGGGCGACGACGTTGTTGCCGTGGCGGTCGACCGTCAGGTGCGGAAGGGCGCGCAGGGCGGCCTCGATGGCGTCCGCGAGGGGCTGTTCCGTGCCGCTCTCGGAGGGGAAGTCGACGAGACGCGCGGTGAGCGCGGCGGCATCCAGCGTGAGGTCAAGTGGGGTGTCGGCCATGGCGTCGACCCTAACGCGCCAAGCCTCGCACCCAGTCTTCACACCTGGCCCACCGGCAACCGTACTCTCCAGTACCTTGTACGCGTGTCAGCCCCGTCCCCCTCCTCCAAGCGCCGTGGCCGCGCGTTCCGTTCCCTCGCCGCGGTCGTCGTCCTGCTCGCCGTCGCGGGCTATGTGGTGGTGCAGTACATCACCGGCGGCACCGGTGATCCGGGCTGCAAAGTCGTCTCCGCCGAGAAGGGCGGCAAGACCTACGAGTTCACGCCGGAGCAGGCCGTGAACGCGGCGACGATCACGGCCGTCGGCACGAACCGGGGCATGCCGCAGCGGGCGGTGACGATCGCGCTGGCGACCGCCCTCCAGGAGTCCGGGCTGCGCAACCTCGGGCACGGCGACCGGGATTCGCTCGGCCTCTTCCAGCAGCGGCCCTCGCAGGGGTGGGGCACCGAGGCGCAGGTCCAGGACCCGGCGTACTCGGCGAACATCTTCTACGAGCACCTCGAAAAGGTCCGCGACTACGCCGAACTCCCCCTCACCGTCGCCGCGCAGCGCGTCCAGCGCAGCGGCTACCCGGACGCGTACGCCAAGCACGAACCGGACGCGACGGTCCTCGCCGCCGCGCTCACCGGCCGCTCCGCCGCGACCCTGACCTGCACCGGACGGCCCGACGCGACCGTCGTCAAGACCGGCGCGGAGGCCGTACGGGCCGCGCTGGTGCGGGACTTCGGGCGCAAGGCGGTGCAGGCGGCGGGGACGGCGTCCTCGTCCTCGGCGAAGGCCGGCGCGCGGGGCGAGGGGCAAGGCGAGGGGCCCACGGCCACGAGCGGCGGCCAGACCGTGTCGCTCCCCGTCGTGGGGGACACGTCCTCCGCCGGGCGGTCGGTGCCCGAGCGGGGGTGGCAGCTCGCGCACTGGGCCGTCGCCAACTCCTCGGCGCTGCACATCCAGCGGGTCAGCTACGCCGGGCGGACGTGGGTCGCGGGGAACAGCGACAGCAAGTGGCGGCCTGCGGGTACGAGCAGGGCGGGCGGCAACGAGTCGGTGCGGATCACCACCGATCAGTAGTACGAGGGGTCATCCCTGAGGGGTACGGGCGGTGCCGCGGGGTGGCGGGATCTCGCCTCACGGGGGCCCTCGTCGTCGTCCCCCTCGGATCCCTTGGGAACACAGGGGTCGGTGGGGTCGGGGGGTTTCGGGGACGACGGTCTTTGCCCGTTTTTATCCACAGCCGATAATGCGACGCATTAGCAAGTCTTTACTTTCGGGGTTCGCAACCTTCCTGGGGCTTCGGGCTGTTCTCACGGCGTCAGAGTCCGAACCAGCTTGTAGGAGCGACATGTCATCCCTTCCCCTGACCCGTCGGATCGCCCGTGCCGCGCTGCTCGTCGCCGCAGGAGCTGCCGCCGGGGTCGGGGCGGCCGGCTCCGCCAGTGCGGCGCCGTCCGTTCCGAGCCTCGGCGGGCTGACCTCCCTCGACACGGCCGGTGTCTCCAGCACGCTCGACACGACCGCCGAGGGCGCGACCCAGGCCGTCGGGGAGAACGGCGGGAAGGTCGCCGAGCAGGCCGTGCCCACGGTGGGCAAGGGCAGCGGGCAGGCCGTCAAGAAGGTGACGCCTCCGGCGGCGAGGACCGCGGGGGCCACCGCCGGGGCGTCCGGCGATCTGGTGGGTGAGACCGCGAAGGGGGCGACCAAGGGCGGGCTGCCGACCGACTCGCTCACCAAGGGGGCGCAGACGCTGCCGCTCAAGGGGCTGCCGCTCGGTGGGTGAGGTCGTGTGAGCCGAACAGGGCCCGGGGAACTGCTCCCCGGGCCCTGTTCGGTTGTGGGGCCTTCGAGGGCCATTCGCGACGCGCCGTCAGGGGGGTGTGAGGGTGTCGAGGCGGGCGGTGAGGTCGGGGTGGGCGGTCAGG
>DATCQX010000969.1:0-5148 GCA_036569285.1 Streptomyces sp. | reverse complement strand
ACGTGAAGGGCGACCAGTGACGACGAGCACGCCGTGTCCAGCGTCAACGCGGGTCCTGTGAACCCGAAGGAGTAGGCGACGCGGCCGGACATCACGCTGGGGGCGCCACCGGTCAGGACGAGACCTTCGACCTCGGCGGGGGTGTCGTCGACGCGCGGGCCGTACTCATGGCTGTTCGCGCCGACGAACACGCCGGTGTCGCTGTCGCGCAGGGACGTGGGGTCGATACTGGCGTGCTCGAACGCCTCCCAGGAGGTCTCCAGCAACAACCGCTGCTGCGGGTCCATCGCCAACGCCTCACGCGGCGAGATACCGAAGAACTCCGCGTCGAAATACGCGGCGTCGGAGAGGAATCCGCCGTACTGGGCCGAGCCCGGTTCCCAGCCTCGGTCGGCCGGAAGGACGGTGATGGCGTCCCGTTCGCCGGACAGGAGATCCCACAGCCCGTCGGGGGAGGACACCCCGCCGGGGAAGCGGCACGCCATCCCGACGATGGCCAGGGCGTCGTCGTCGACTGCCGTCGCGGGCCGCGCGGCGGAAACGGCTGCTTGTTCGCCGAACAGCAGGTGGTGGAGGTGAGCGGCGAGGGCACGCGGCGTGGGGTGGTCGAACACCAAGCCTGTGCGCAGCGGGAGTCCGGTCTCGGCCATGACGGCGTTCCGCAGGTCGACGGCGGTCGCGGAGGTGACGCCGAGTTCCTGGAAAGTGGTGCTCGTCTCGATGTTCGCGGCATCGGTGCCGAGGATCTGTCCGACATGGCGGGTCACCACGGCGAGCAGCCCGGCGTCGGCGTCCGGGAGGGTGGCGAGGTGCTGCCTGAACTCCCGCGACCGGGACGGCTGCGCTGTCGGTTCGTCGGCCCGCCGCTTGCCCAGCCAGTGCGGAGTTCGCTGGAACGCGTACGTCGGCAGCGGGACCCGTCGGGCATCGCTGCCCTCGAACATCCGCGGCCAGTCCACGTCCACGCCGTGCGAGAAGAGTCGTCCGACGGATGTCAGCGCGTGAACGGCTTCCGATGTACCCGCCCGCAGAAGGGAGTACGCGGGTGTGTCCGGGCGTGTCTCTCCGATCGCGCCGGTCAGTGTGGTGTCCGGACCGACCTCCAGGAACACGGTCGCGTCGGCGTGCAGAACGGCGTCGGCGAACCGTACCGCTCGGCGGGCGTTGCGTACCCAGTAGTCCGGGGAGCCGATCTCGTCGGCTGTGACCTGCCTGCCGGTGACCGTGGAGATGAAGGGGACGCGCGGGGCCTGGAAGGACAGCGCTGCCACCGCCTGCCGGAACTCGGGCAGCATCGGGTCCATCAGCGGCGAGTGGAAAGCGTGGCTGACAGCCAGTCGCTTGGTTCGCCGGCCTCGGGTGCGGAGTTCCTCGACGACTTCGGTGACGGCGGTCTCGGTGCCGGACAGGACGACCGAGCCGGGACCGTTGACGGCGGCGACGTCGACGTCGGCTGTCCGGCCGTCCAGCAGGGCGCGGACCTCGTCCTCGGTGGCCTCGACGGCGACCATCGCGGCACCGGCGGTGGGCAGGGCCTGCATGAGTCGTGCGCGGGCCGCCACCAGGGCGCAGGCGTCCGGCAGGTCGAGTACGTCCGCGAGGTGTGCCGCGGCGACCTCGCCGACGGAGTGGCCTATCACCATGTCCGGCCGCACGCCCCAGGATTCGAGCAGCCTGGCCAGCGCGACCTCGACGGCGAACAGGGACGGCTGGGTCCAGCCGGTCTGGTCCAGTCCGTCTCCTGAGTCGATCACCTGGGACAGCGGGTGCCCCAGCAACGGGTCCAGGTGCGTACACACCTCGTCGAAGGCCTGCGCGAACCGCGGGTAGGCGGCGTGCAGTTCACGCCCCATGCCGATGCGCTGCGCCCCCTGGCCGGTGAACACCAGGGCCAGGCGGGGCTCGTCGAGGGCGGCCGTGTCGGAGTGGGCCGCCTCTTTCAGGGCCTCGGCCATGTGGCCCTGCCCGTTGCCGACGACGACCAAGCGGTGGTCGTGCACGGTTCGGGTCGTGGCCAGCGACCAGCCGATGTCCACCGGGTCCACGGGCTCTGGACCGTCGAAGAAGGCGGACAACCGGTGCGCCTGGGCGCGGAGGGCCTTCGGAGTGTGCCCGCTGACCACCCACGGCACGACGGGCGGCGGCGTGGTGGTGGTGCGGGACCGCTGGGCCGGGGAGTGCCCTTCGGTGAGGATCAGGTGGCAGTTGGTGCCGCCCATGCCGAAGGCGCTGACACCCGCTACGAGCTTCCGATCGGCGTCGGGCCAGGGGCGAAGGTCTTGTGCGACGTCCAGTCGTAGATCGGCGAGCGGGATGTCCGGGTTGGGAATCTCGTGGTTCAGGGTCGCGGGAATGGCCCGGTTGCGCAGGGCGAGGACGGTCTTCACCAAGCCCGCGATGCCGGCGGCCGCTTCGAGGTGACCGATGTTGGTCTTCACCGAACCGACCACCAGCGGGGCGTCGGCGGGGCGGGGCGTGCCCAGTTCGGCACCGAGTGCGGCGGCCTCGATCGGGTCGCCGAGGGGAGTGCCGGTGCCGTGGAGTTCGACGTACTGAATGTCCGTGGCCGCGACGCCGGCGGCCTGGCGGGCCTGCCTGAGCACGGTGCGCTGAGCTTCGACGCTGGGGGTGGTCAGGGCTTCACCACTGCCGTGGTTGACCGCGCTGCCGAGAATGACCGACAGGATGGTGTCTCCGTCGGCGATCGCCGCGGACAGGGGTTTCAGCAGGACGGCGGCGGCTCCTTCGCCGCGCACGAATCCGTTGGCTCCGGCATCGAAGGTGCGGCATACGCCGTCGGGTGAGAGGCCACCCCACTCGGCCAGCATCCTCGAGTTCTCGGGGCTCAGCAGCAGGTTGACTCCGGCCGCGACGGCCAGTTCGGACTCGCCGCGGCGCAGGCTCTCGCAGGCGAGGTGCACGGCGACGAGAGACGAGGACTGACCGGTGTCCACGACCAGGCTGGGACCGCCGGCGCCGAGCACGTGCGAGAGGCGGTTGGCGATGACACTGCGGTGCACTCCGGTGGTGGTGTAGCGGGTGAACTCCTCGGCACCGCGCTGTCGGCCGAGTGCGCCGTACTCGTCCCAGATCGCGCCGACGAACACGCCGAGGCCGCTGGTTTCCTGGGGGCGGATTCCCGCGTTCTCCAGCGCTTCCCAGCCGACTTCGAGAATGAGCCGCTGCTGCGGGTCGGTCTCGTCCGCCTCTTGCGGAGTCATTCCGAAGAACTCCGCGTCGAACCCGTCGATGTCCTTGAGGAAGCCGCCGCGCATACGGCCGGACTCGCTTCCCCAGCGTTCGACCGGAGCCGCTGTGATTGCTCCGGTACCGGTGCTCAGCAGGTGCCAGAACGATTCGACATCAGCTGCGCCCGGGAAACGGCAGGAAAGGCCGATGACGGCCACGGCGTCGCCTGTCGCTTCGAAATCACCAACGGAGTCAGTCATGAATCCCTCATCGCTGTAATCCAACAATGACAGTGCGCAGTGAATGCATGGCCACACTAAGCCCTGGACTCCCCCTCCGGCCTCCCCTGAAAAACCCCTACGCCTACGGTCGGGGTAGAGGCTTCTCCAGTCGGATAAACAACACCGCGTCATCGGCCTCGGCGTCCTGGCCGCGACGATCGCGCACGGCATGGGCGCCCAGGTGACCGCCCCTGCGCGAGGAGGACGACGCCTCAGGCCACGGCCTGCCGACCACTGCGTCACCAGCGCCCCGGAGACCCTCTCCCCGGGAACATCCGCGCATCGGCGCCCGTTGCGGCGGATCCCCGGCGCAGGTGATGCTGTGCCGGCGCGTCCGGAACGGCCCTCGACGCCGACGGCCTGACCATGCTTCAGGCCCTGGGCATCGCCGACCGGGCCTTCTTCAGCCTCTCTGTTCTGTCACCGACCGAAGCACACAGGAGGACACCCCCATGAGCAAAACCGTGATCATCACCGGCACGTCGTCCGGTTTCGGCGCCGAGCTGGTCCTCGAGTTCGCGCGCAAGGGCTGGAACGTCACCGCTACGATGCGCGATCCCGCAATGGCCCCGGCCGCCTTCCACGACCTGCCGTCGACCCTGGTCACCCGCATGGACATCACCGACGAGGACACCATCCGGTCGGCGATCCGCGAGAGCGAGGAGCGCTTCGGCCCGACCGACGTGCTCGTCAACAACGCCGGCTACGTCCTGCGGGGCACCCTCGAAGAGACCACGCTCGACCAGATCCGCCGCCAGTTCGACACCAACTTCTTCGGCCCCCTCGCCGTCACCCGGCAGGTGCTGCCCGGCATGCGCGAGCGAGGCTCCGGACACATCGTCAACTTCTCCTCGCTCCTCGGTGTCGTCGCACTGCCCACCGTGGCCGCCTACACCGCCTCCAAGCACGCGCTGGAGGGCTACAGCGAATCCCTCTCCTACGACCTGCGCGGGCTCGGCGTGGACGTCACCATCGTCGAGCCCGGCGTGTTCGCCACCGGGATGAGCACCAAGGGGGACCAGCCGACGCGCGAGCTGGACGCCTACAGCGCCGGGCCCGCGCTCAGGGCCACGATGTACGACTTCCAGGTCGGCAACCTGCGGCGCGCGGTGGAGACCCTGGTCTCCATCGCCGGAACGCCGAACCCGCCGCAGCGCCTCTACGTGGGCCACGGCCTGGACACCATCCGCAGGCGCTACCAGGAGCACCTCGACGCCTGGGCGTCCGTGGAAGACCTCACCAAAGCGACCCTGTAGGCGAGACGGCGGGGACGCCGCTCAGCACTCGGCGCCCTCACCGCCGTCGCGGAATTCTCGGTGGCCTCGCCGGCAGGCCCCCTAAAAAACCCCTGTTCGAGACAGCGGAGGTTCAGCGAAGGGCGACTTTGGAAAACTGGAGACCATGCCCACACACGTAATCGCCGTCTTGTGCACCGTCCCCGAAGACCAGGACAAGGCGTTCAACGAATGGTACGAGAACGAACACGCACCCGGAGTTCTCCGCATTCCTGGATTCCAGCGGATCACCCGCCTCGTTCTGAACGAAGAGCAGAGCCCGTCGAATGATGGGACGTCGCAGAAGCAATACCGCTATATGACCCTGGTCGAGCTTGAGACCGACGATCTCGCAGCCACCTTTGCGGCTTCCGCCGCATCGCCGGACACCGCAGGAATCCAGC
>DATCQX010000968.1:0-7227 GCA_036569285.1 Streptomyces sp. | reverse complement strand
CGCTCGTTGATCGAGCGGAACGCCGCACGCGCCGTCTTCAGGTCGCCGATCGGCAGGAGCTTCTCGGCCTCACCGGCCAGCTCCTCCTTCAGCTTCAGGTTCTCCGTCTGCTCCGCGTCCCGCTCGGCGAAGACCCCGCTGCGGGCCGCGAAGAACACGTCCTGGGCGCCGCGGAAGCGGTTCCACAGGTCGTCCTCGTGCTCGCGCTGGGCGCGCCCGGCGGCCTTCCAGTCCGACATCAGCTCGCGGTAGCGGGCCGCCGTCGGACCCCAGTCCTGGGACGACGACAGCGACTCGGCCTCGGCGACCAGCCGCTCCTTGAGCCGGCGGGCGTCCTCGCGCTGCGCGTCGAGCTGCGCGAAGTGAGCCTTGCGCCGCTTGGAGAACGCCGAGCGGGCGTGCGAGAAGCGGTGCCACAGCTCGTCGTCCGACTTGCGGTCGAGCCTCGGCAGACCCTTCCAGGTGTCGACCAGGGCGCGCAGCCGCTCGCCGGCCGCCCGCCACTGGTCCGACTGCGCGAGCTGCTCGGCCTCGGTGACCAGGTCCTCCTTGGCCTTGCGGGCCTCCTCGGACTGCTTGGCGCGCTGCTGCTTGCGCTCCTCGCGCCGGGACTCGACCGTCGCCACCAGCGCGTCCAGCCGCTCCTTCAGCGACGCCAGGTCACCGACCGCGTGATGCGCGTCGACCTGCTCGCGGAGGTGGTCGATCGCCACCTGCGCGTCCTTGGCCGACAGGTCGGTGGTGCGCACGCGCTTCTCCAGGAGGCCGATCTCGACCACCAGGCCCTCGTACTTGCGCTCGAAGTAGGCCAGCGCCTCCTCGGGAGAGCCGGCCTGCCAGGAACCGACGACCTGCTCGCCGTCGGCCGTACGCACGTACACGGTCCCCGTCTCGTCGACGCGGCCCCACGGGTCGCTGCTCACAGCGCCTCCTCCACATGATGCCCGCGCAAGGCTTACGCGGCCCCCGGGCATCGTCCACAGTTTCGTCTTGGCCAACATAGGCGACCGGCAGCGTGCCTGTCCGCATCCAGCGCGACCGAAATTACGCTGCCGGCCGCCGGGGATTCCTCAGGACTTCGCGACCGTCGCCTTGTCGATCACGACCGTCGCGTTCGGGGCGGTCATGCCGCTCGTCGGGTCCGCGGGCTGCGCGCCCGCGGCGGCGATCTTCTTCAGCACCTTCATGCCGTCCGCCGACACCGTCCCGAACGGGGTGTACTGCGGCGGGAGCTGGCTGTCCTGGTAGACCAGGAAGAACTGGCTGCCGCCGGTGTGCGGCTGGCCGGTGTTCGCCATCGCGACCGTGCCCGCCGGGTAGGTGTTGTTCTTCAGGGACGCGTCCTTCAGGTTCTCGTCCGGGATCGTGTAGCCGGGGCCGCCGGTGCCCTTGCCCGTCGGGTCGCCGCACTGGAGGACGTAGATGCTGTCGGTGGTGAGCCGGTGGCACCTCGTGTGGTCGAAGTAGCCCTTGCCGGCCAGGAAGTCGAAGGAGTTGACGGTCTGCGGGGCGGCCGACGCCTTCAGGTCGATGCCGATCTCACCGCACGTGGTGTCGAGCGTCATCGTGTACTTCGCCGACTTGTCGATCGCGAGCTTCGGCTCGGTCTTCCACGTCTCCGTCTTGACCGAGCCCGCCTTCGGCTTCCCGCACGGGTCCGGGCCCTTGCTCGGCGAGGGCGCCGGGGAGGCCGCGACGTCGTCCGACTTCTTCTTGTCGTCGTCCTTCAGGACACCGGTCGTGTAGATCGCGACGCTGCCGATCACGACCACGCCGAGCACCGACGCGATCACCGAGTTGCGCACACGGGCCTTGCGCCGGGCGGCGGTGCGCCGTTGCTGCTGCCGCAAGAACTTCTCCCGCGCGAGCTGCCGCTTCCGCTGTTCCTGGGTGACCACCGGTCTTCTCCTCGTGCGTCTCGTACGTCGGTTCGCTCCTGTGTGTGCCCCGTACCGTATATGGGTTGGCTGAGGAAACGGCAGCGCCGGTAGGCTCTGACGTGGGTCGCGCTGTGCGCAAGCCCCCCGTATCGACACAAACGAAGGACGATCGTGCTCATTGCCGGGTTCCCCGCCGGAGCCTGGGGGACGAACTGTTATCTCGTCGCCCCGGCCGCCGGTGAGGAGTGCGTGATCATCGACCCGGGCCACCAGGCGGCCCCCGGAGTCGAGGAAGCACTCGCGAAGCATCGGCTCAAGCCCGTCGCCGTCGTCCTCACCCACGGCCACCTCGACCACGTGGCCTCCGTCGTCCCGGTGTGCGGCGCGCACGACGTGCCCGCCTGGATCCACCCCGACGACCGGTACATGATGAGCGACCCCGAGAGGGCCCTCGGCCGGTCCATCGGGATGCCGCTGCTCGGCGAGCTGACCATCGGGGAGCCGGACGACGTCCGCGAACTCACCGACGGCGCGCGGCTGGAGCTGGCGGGTCTGGAACTCACCGTCGCGCACGCGCCGGGCCATACCGAGGGGTCGGTGACGTTCAGGCTCCCCGAGAGCGCCGACATCCCGTCGGTGTTCTTCTCCGGGGACCTGCTCTTCGCCGGCTCCATCGGACGCACCGACCTGCCCGGCGGCTCCATGGACGCCATGCTCGCCTCACTGGCCCGTGTGTGCCTGCCGCTCGACGACTCCACCGTGGTCCTCTCCGGACACGGCCCCCAGACCACCATCGGCCAGGAACGCGCCACCAACGCCTACTTGAGGCAGGTGGCCGCCGGCCAGGGAGCCTTTGACGCTCCCCGACGAGGAATGTGACTTTCCGTTGAGTACCTTCCAGGCCCCCAAGGGCACGTACGACCTCCTGCCGCCGAACTCCGCGACCTACCTCGC
Source organism: Streptomyces sp. (assembly GCA_036569285.1). Lineage (GTDB taxonomy): Bacteria > Actinomycetota > Actinomycetes > Streptomycetales > Streptomycetaceae > Streptomyces. Next base: position 4,393 of record DATCQX010000968.1, on the reverse strand, counting down.
GGTCCGCGAGGCCCTCTCCGCGCCGCTGCGCGCCTCCGGGTACGGCTACGCCGAGACGCCCGGCTTCGAGAACGTCGAACTCTTCGCACGCGGTGTCGGCGAGTCCACCGACATCGTCACCAAGGAGATGTACGCCTTCGAGACGAAGGGCGGCGACAAGCTCGCCCTGCGCCCCGAAGGCACCGCGTCCGTACTGCGCGCCGCGCTGGAGGCCAACCTCCACAAGACCGGCAACCTGCCCGTCAAGCTCTGGTACTCCGGCTCGTACTACCGCTACGAGCGCCCCCAGAAGGGCCGTTACCGCCACTTCTCGCAGGTCGGCGCCGAGGCGATCGGCGCGGAGGACCCGGCGCTGGACGCCGAGCTGATCGTCCTCGCCGACCAGGCGTACCGCTCGCTCGGCCTGCGGAACTTCCGCATCCTCCTCAACAGCCTGGGCGACAAGGAGTGCCGCCCGGTCTACCGCGAGGCCCTCCAGACGTTCCTGCGCGGCCTCGACCTCGACGAGGAGACCCTGCGCCGCGCCGAGATCAACCCCCTGCGGGTCCTCGACGACAAGCGCGCGGACGTCCAGAAGCAGCTCACGGACGCCCCCCTCCTCCAGGACTACCTGTGCGACGCCTGCAAGGCGTACCACGAGGAGGTCCGCGCCCTGCTGACGGCGGAGGGCGTCGCCTTCGAGGACGACCCGAAGCTGGTCCGCGGCCTCGACTACTACACCCGCACCACCTTCGAGTTCGTCCACGACGGCCTCGGCTCCCAGTCCGCCGTCGGCGGCGGCGGACGCTACGACGGCCTCTCCGAGATGATCGGCGGCCCCGCGCTGCCCTCCGTCGGCTGGGCCCTCGGTGTCGACCGCACGGTCCTCGCGCTGGAGGCCGAAGGCGTCGTCCTCGACCTCCCCGCCCCCACCTCCGTCTACGCCGTCCCCCTGGGCGACGAGGCCCGCCGGGTCCTCTTCTCCAAGGTCACCGAACTCCGCAAGGCCGGCGTCGCCGCCGACTTCTCCTTCGGCGGCAAGGGCCTCAAGGGCGCCATGAAGAACGCCAACCGCTCCGGCGCCCGCTACACGCTGGTCGCGGGGGAGCGGGACCTCGCCGAAGGGGTCGTCCAGCTCAAGGACATGGAGTCCGGCGAGCAGACGGCGGTCCCGCTGGCGGACGTCGTGAGCGAACTCGAGGCGAGGCTGCGGCCGTAAGTCACACCAACTTCCCACCGTCCGTCAACGCGGAGCCGCCGGAATCGTCCTCACGGGTGTTTCCGGCGGCGGCGTTCCCGGCCGTCACCCTGTCCTGAACAGGCTTCCGGCCGACCGTCCTTATGCCCATCGAACGGTGGACGCACAGGTCCGTGCGGCACAATGAGCGCTGCCAGAAGTAGGTCCCCTCTCGATTTGACGGATCGGCGTGATGAGCAAGACGACAGTCAAAGAGGTCTCCGCGGACCACGACGAGCCGGAGCGCGCCACCGCCGACGTGCCCGGTGCGGTGGGCGGCAGCCGGGCGTTCGCGCTGATGCTGATGATCACGGGCGCGGCGGGGCTGCTCGCCGCCTGGGTGATCACCGTCGACAAGTTCAAGCTTCTCGAGGCCAAGGTCGAGGGCAAGACCTTCGTCCCCGGGTGCAGCCTCAACCCGGTCGTCTCCTGCGGCAGCGTCATGGAGTCCAAGCAGGCCGCCGCCTTCGGGTTCCCCAACCCGATGCTCGGGCTCGTCTGCTACGGCATCGTCATCGCCGTCGGCGTCACCCTGCTGTGCCGGGTCCGCTTCCCGCGCTGGTACTGGCTCACCTTCAACTTCGGCACGCTGTTCGGCGTCGGGTTCTGCACGTGGCTCCAGTTCCAGTCGCTGTACCGGATCAACGCGCTGTGCCTGTGGTGCTCGCTGGCCTGGGTCGCGACGATCATCATGTTCTGGTACCTGACCTCGTTCAACGTACGGAACGGCTTCCTGCCGGGTCCCGGCTGGCTGAAGAGCTTCTTCGGCGAGTTCACGTGGGTGCTGCCGGCCGTGCACATCGGGATCATCGGGATGCTGATCCTGACGCGCTGGTGGGACTTCTGGACGAGCTGAGGCTCCCCTTCCGCATCCGCTGAGGGCGTTGTCAGTGCCGTCCCTTAGGGTTTCCGTGTGGAGCCCGACCTGTTCACCGCAGCCGCCGAAGACCGCCAGGAGAAGGACCCGACCGGAAGCCCCCTGGCGGTCCGGATGCGCCCGCGCACACTCGACGAGGTCGCGGGCCAGCAGCATCTGCTGAAACCCGGCTCCCCGCTGCGCCGCCTCGTCGGCGAGGGCGCGGGCGGCCCCGCCGGAGTCTCCTCGGTGATCCTCTGGGGCCCGCCGGGCACCGGAAAGACGACGCTCGCGTACGTCGTCTCCAAGGCCACCAACAAGCGGTTCGTGGAGCTGTCGGCGATCACCGCAGGCGTCAAGGAGGTCCGCGCGGTCATCGACGGCGCGCGCCGGGCCAGCGGCGGCTACGGCAAGGAGACCGTCCTCTTCCTCGACGAGATCCACCGCTTCAGCAAGGCCCAGCAGGACTCCCTCCTCCCGGCCGTCGAGAACCGCTGGGTCACCCTCATCGCCGCGACGACCGAGAACCCCTACTTCTCGGTCATCTCCCCCCTCCTGTCCCGCTCCCTCCTCCTCACCCTCGAACCCCTCACGGACGACGGCCTGCGCGGCCTCCTCCGCAGAGCCGTCGCCGACGACCGCGGCCTCAAAGCCGCCGTCACCCTCCCCGTGGACACCGAGGACCACCTCCTGCGCATCGCCGGGGGAGACGCCCGCCGCGCTCTCACCGCCCTCGAAGCCGCAGCGGGCGCCGCCCTCGACCAGGGCGAGACCGAGATCACCCTCGCCACCCTGGAACAGACCGTCGACCGCGCGGCGGTGAAGTACGACCGCGACGGCGACCAGCACTACGACGTCGCCAGCGCCCTCATCAAGTCCATCCGCGGCTCCGACGTCGACGCCGCCCTGCACTACCTCGCCCGCATGATCGAGGCCGGCGAGGACCCCCGCTTCATCGCCCGCCGCCTGATGATCTCCGCCAGCGAGGACATCGGCCTCGCCGACCCGACGGCCCTCACGACAGCCGTCGCCGCCGCCCAGGCCGTCGCCATGATCGGCTTCCCCGAGGCCGCCCTGACCCTGAGCCACGCCACCATCGCCCTCGCCCTCGCCCCCAAGTCCAACGCGGCGACGACCGCGATCGGCGCCGCCCTGGAGGACGTCCGGGGGGGCCTCGCGGGGCCGGTACCGGCGCATCTGCGGGACGGCCACTACAAGGGCGCCGCCAAGCTGGGGCACGCCCAGGGGTACGTCTACCCGCACGACCTCCCCGAGGGCATCGCCGAGCAGCAGTACGCCCCGGACGAGATCAAGGGCCGCGAGTACTACACGCCCACGAGACACGGCGCGGAGGCGCGGTACGCGGACGCCGTCGAGTGGACCAGGAAGCACCTCGGTCGCAAGCGGCCCTGAGCACCCTGTAAACTCGCCCGAAGTGCCGTGTCCCGCGCTGTCAGAGCGGGACGACCGGCCGGAACCCCCGCGAGGGGGTCCCAGGAGCGTCGCGCACCGTCGAACGGTGTCGCGGGCAGCCCACCACCATCCGCCCCCGGGCGGGAGAGGTCGGTGGGCCACTCGCGTGCTGCACGTATGTGCCCAGATCAGGGGAGCGGCTGCCCGACCCGCCTCGGCGGAGAGGGTTTCCCCGGCTGCGGATTGCGACCTCCCGCTTGCTGCTGACAAGCCGAAGAAACATTACGGAGAGAACAAGTGGCGAACCAGTCCCGCCCCAAGGTCAAGAAGTCGCGTGCCCTCGGCATCGCGCTGACCCCGAAGGCCGTCAAGTACTTCGAGGCCCGCCCCTACCCGCCGGGCGAGCACGGCCGTGGCCGCAAGCAGAACTCGGACTACAAGGTCCGTCTGCTGGAGAAGCAGCGTCTGCGCGCGCAGTACGACATCTCCGAGCGTCAGCTCGTCCGCGCCTACGAGCGCGCCTCCAAGGTCCAGGGCAAGACCGGTGAGGCCCTGATCGTGGAGCTGGAGCGCCGTCTCGACGCCCTGGTCCTGCGTTCGGGCATCGCCCGCACGATCTACCAGGCCCGTCAGATGGTCGTCCACGGCCACATCGAGGTCAACGGTCAGAAGACCGACAAGCCCTCGTTCCGTGTCCGTCCCGACGACGTCGTCCAGGTGCGCGACCGCTCCAAGGAGAAGACCCTCTTCACGATCGCCCGTGAAGGTGGCTTCGCCGCCGACGGTGAGACCCCGCGCTACCTCCAGGTGAACCTCAAGGCCCTGGCGTTCCGCCTGGACCGCGAGCCGAACCGCAAGGAAGTTCCGGTCATCTGCGACGAGCAGCTGGTCGTCGAGTACTACGCCCG
>DATCQX010000967.1:0-18255 GCA_036569285.1 Streptomyces sp. | reverse complement strand
GCGGGGACGGCCCTGGACGCGTTCGTGCGGGACGCCTCCGGGCGGGTGGTGCGCGGGGTGGTGTGGCCCGGGGAGTCGGTGTTCCCGGACTTCACGCGCGCGCGGGTGCGCGCCTGGTGGGGCGAGCTGTACGCGGAGCGCCTCGCGCAGGGGTTCTCGGGGTTCTGGCACGACATGAACGAGCCGACGTCGTTCGCGGCGTTCGGGGACACGACGCTGCCCCGGTCGGCGCGGCACGACCTGGAGGGGCGCGGCGGCGACCATCGCGAGGCGCACAACGTGTACGCGCTGTGCATGGCCAGGGCGGGCTACGAGGGCCTGCGGGCGCTGGTGCCCGAGGAGCGGCCGTTCGTGTTCTCCCGGTCGGGCTGGGCGGGCCTCCAGCGCTACGGCGGGACCTGGTCGGGGGACGTCTCGACGAGCTGGCCGGGGCTGCGGGCGTCGCTGGCGCTGGTGCTGGGGCTCGGGCTGTGCGGGATCCCGTACTCGGGGCCCGACGTCGGCGGGTTCGACGGGAGTCCGTCGCCGGAGCTGTACCTGCGCTGGTTCCAGCTCGGCGCGTATCTGCCGCTGTTCCGGACGCACGCGGCGATCAGGGCGGGGCGCCGGGAGCCGTGGGAGTTCGGCCCCGAGGTGCTGGCGCACGCGCGTGAGGCGCTGTTGGAGCGGCGGCGGCTGACGCCGTACTTCGTGACGCTGGCGTATCTGGCGCGGCGGACGGGGGCTCCCTACGCGCGGCCCCTGTGGTGGGGCGCGCCGGAGGACCGGGCGCTGCGGGACTGCGAGGACGCGTTCCTGCTGGGCGACTGTCTGCTGGTGGCCCCGGTGCTGGCGCCGAACGTGGACCGGCGCGCGGTGCAGCTGCCCAGGGGGCTCTGGTACGACACGGCGACGGAGCGGACGTACCAGGGGCCGGGGCAGGTGCTGGTGGACGCTCCGGCGGGGCGGATCCCGGTGCTCGCGCGCGCGGGTGCGGTGATTCCGGTGCGGGCGGCGGACGGCGGGGTCGAGCTGGAGGTGTGGGCGCCCGCCCGGGGGCGGACGGGCGGCGGCCTGGTGGTGCGGGACACGGGCGACGGCTGGGACGAGCCGGAGATCGAGCGGTACGTCACCCGTTGGGAGGGGGCGCGAGTCGTCGTCGAGCGGGAGGGCGAGGACGGTGCGCTCGAACCGTCCCGCCCGGTGCTGCTGCGGGGTCTCGGCGAGCCGCGGGCTCAGATGTAGCGGCCCTCGAAGAACGCCCGTACGGCGATGGTGTGCAGCGGGAAGGCCAGTTCCTCGGGGCGCCGCAGGAGCTGCCAGCCGTCCGTCTCGTCGGTGGCGGCGGACGCCGGCAGGCGGTCGGCGGGGCGCTCCGGGAGCAGGCCGAACAGCAGGAGGTGGCCGTCGGGGGCGCTCATGGCGTCGGCGAGGCGGACGTCGCGGCTCGCGGCGTCGATGCCCGTCTCCTCCTTGAGCTCGCGGACGACGGCGTGCTTCCAGTCCTCGCGGTCGTCGATGAAGCCGCCGGGCAGGGCGATGCCCCCGCGCGCGGGCTCGACGGTCCGCTTGATGACGACCAGGGCGGTGCCCTGCGTGTCGTACACGGGCTGGAGGGCGACGCCGACCGGCAGGGGGTTGCGGTAGTGCACGGTGGAGCAGGCCGGGCAGATGCGGGGCCAGCCGGTGACGCCCTCCCCGAAGGGGGCTCCGCAGCTCGAACAGTGGCTGTCCCGTGCGGAGTTCGAAGTGGTGTGCTGAGTTTGTGACACGCGGCGGACTGTATCCGATCGCGGGGAGGGCGTCTCGTCCACCGGTTTCAATCCCCCCTGGTGAGCGACTTGTCCGTCACCGGGAAGTCGAAGTAGGTGTCCGGATAGGGCTCCGGCTTGAAGGTGTAGTGCCACCATTCCTCGGCGAGGTTCACGAAACCGAGGCCCTCAAGAGTGCTCTTCAGCAACAGGCGATGAGCGCGCTGCGCTCCCTGGACGCGGGGGTCGAGGGTGTGGGACAGCGTGTCGAAACAGTCGAACCCGGTCCCCATGTCGACGGAGTTGTCCGGAAAGCGTTCCCATCGGGGCGCGTGACAGGACACCAGGGGTTCGCCGGGAACGTAGGGGCGGGTCGGGAGGGCGGGGAGGCGGACGAGGGTGAGGTCCAGGGTGGAGCCCCGGCTGTGGCCGGACTTCGCGGCGATGTAACCGTCCGTGAAGAGGCGGGTCTTGTCGACGTCCGGGTAGAACTCGCCTTTCATCGCCTGGTCGTCGAGGTCTTCGGCCCAGCGCACGAAGTGGTCGACCGCGCGCTGCGGGCGGTAGCAGTCGTAGACCTTGAGGGTGTAGCCCTTGCGCAGGAGTTTCGCCTGCGCGCGGTGGAGGGCCTCGGCGGCGGGGCGGGTGAGGATGCACAGGGGCTCGCGGTAGCCGTCGACGCGCGCGCCGACGAAGTTGTGCCGGGTGGTGTAGCGCATCTCCTGGAGGATCGTCGGGTCGACCGCGCGCAGGGCGACGAAGTCGGCGGGGGCCTTGGGTTCGGTCGCGGCCGTGGCTGTCGTGGGGGCGAGGAGCGCGGCGAGCAGGGCGGTGAGCGCGGTGAGGGCACCGCGGAGCGGTCGCTTCATGCCGTGCACACTTCCCCGGCCGGGCCCTGCCCATTTACGGGCGGCCGTGACACACTCCTGACGTTCCGTCAGATCTCGGTGCGGGGAGGTCTCGTGGCACGTGTGCGCAAGCCCGCGGTGGACGGCTGGTTCACCGGGGACGGCGACGACTTCAGACTGCTCGGGACGCGCTGCTCGGCCTGCGCGTCGGTGTTCTTCCCCCGGGAGGACGTCCACTGCCGCAACCCCGGCTGCGGGGGCGGCGAACTGGCCGAGGTGGCGCTGTCGCGGCGCGGGCGGGTGTGGTCGTACACCGACTGCCGCTACCGGCCGCCGTCACCCTATGTGAGCGACCGGGAACTTCCGTGGGAGCCGTACGCGTTGGTCGCGGTAGAGCTGGCGGCAGAGCGGATGGTGGTGCTGGGGCAGGCGGCGCCCGGAGTGGGGGTCGGGGAGCTGGCGGTGGGAGCGGAGGTCGAGGTGGTGCCGGGGGTGCTGAACGAGGACCCGGGAGACCCCGGGACGGTGTGGACGACGTGGAACTGGCGGCCGGTGGAGGTGAGGGCGTGACGGCGGAGGTGGCGGTGCTGGGCGTGGGCATGCACCCCTGGGGCAAGTGGGGGCGCGGCTTCACCGAGTACGGCGTGACGGCCGCGCGGGCGGCGCTCGCCGACGCGGGGCTCGGCTGGCGGGACGTGGACGCGGTCGTCGGCGCGGACACCGTGCGGGGCGGCTATCCGGGGTTCGTCGCGGGGGCGACGTTCGCTCGGGCCCTGGGCTGGCAGGGGGCGCGCGTGACGAGCGTGTACGCGGCCTGCGCGTCCGGGGCGCAGGCGATCGACGTGGCGCGCGCGAGGATCCTCGCCGGGCTCTCCCGGGTGGTGCTCGTGGTGGGCGCGGACGCCGCTCCCAAGGGGTTCTTCCGCCCGGCCGGAGGCGAGCGTCAGGACGACCCGGACTGGCTGCGCTTCCGCCTCCTCGGGGCGACGAACCCGGCGTACTTCGGCCTGTACGCGCGCAGGCGCATGGCGGTGTACGGCGACACGCTGGAGGACTTCACGCAGGTCAAGGTGAAGAACGCGGCCCTGGGCGCCCTGAACCCGAACGCCCGCTACCGCGCGCGGGTGACGCCCGAGGAGGTCGCCGCCTCCCCCGTCGTCGCCGATCCGCTGCGCCTGCTGGACATCTGCGCCACCTCGGACGGCGCAGCGGCCCTCGTGCTGGCCGGCGCCGAGTTCGCGCGCGGGCGGGGCACGCCCGACCCGGTCCGCATCCGCGCGGTGTCGACGGTGACGCCCCGGTACCCCACTCAAGTCCTCGACCTCCCGGACATCGCCACCGACTCCGCCGCCGGCGTCGAGCCGTCCGGGGAGACCCTGCGGGCGGCCATCGTGCGGGCCGCGTACGAGGAGGCCGGCATCGGCCCCGAGGACCTGTCGCTGGCGGAGGTGTACGACCTGTCGACGGCCCTGGAACTCCAGTGGTACGAGGACCTCGGGCTGTGCGGCGAGGGCGAGGGCGCCAAGCTGCTGCGGGACGGGGCGACGGCGCTCGGCGGGCGTACACCGGTGAACGTCAGCGGCGGGCTGGCGTCCTTCGGGGAGGCGGTCCCGGCCCAGGCGATCGCCCAGGTGTGCGAGCTGGCCTGGCAGTTGAGGGGCGAGGCCGGCGGACGGCAGGTGGCGGGCGCGCGCGTGGGGATCGCCACGAACCAGGGGCTGTTCGGGCACGGATCGGCGGTGGTCGCGGTGAGGTGAGGGCAGGGGCGGGACAAGCCCCGGATGCCTGGAGGGGGCGCCGCATGCCGGGAAACCGCGCAAACGGCTCACGAGCCGCACGCGGGCGCGCGCCGGGCACCTCATCACGCGGCCGTGCGTCTGAGACCAGGCGCACCCCCGAACGCGACGTCCGGCTCGCCACGCCGCCGCGCACCGGAAGACACTGCCGCCCCTACAGGGCCGTCATAACCGGCGCTGCCGGCCTTCTTGACGGCCTCTCAGGGGCGGTGAAAACTTCCCGGTGTCGGCCGACGACGCCGTACATTCTCGGCGTATTCCGGCATGCCGCAGCGGCGGCGACGGCACGCTCGTCACAGGCGTCGGGCGGGGAGCGGGAGCCCTGTCGCGGCGCGGCCACGCACGGAGCACCGGGACCGCTCGTCCCGGCGGGGCCCGGGAGACGCCATGAGCAGCGGAGAGACGGTCGGCGGCGAGGTCGCGGCCGGAGCGGTGCCGGAGGATTTTCCGATCGTCAGGAGGCACCCATGACGAACCCCGCCGCCCGCTACGTCGCCGCCATAGACCAGGGCACCACCTCCACCCGCTGCATCCTCTTCGACCACGACGGCGAGATCGTCGCCGTCGACCAGCGCGAGCACCGGCAGATCTTCCCGAAGCCCGGCTGGGTGGAGCACGACGCGGCGGAGATCTGGGCGAAGACGCAGGCGGTGGTCGCCGGGGCGCTCGCCGGGGCGGGTCTCGGCGCCGACCGGATCGCGGCTCTGGGGATCACCAACCAGCGCGAGACGACCGTCCTGTGGGACCGCCTGACGGGCTGCCCCGTGCACAACGCGATCGTCTGGCAGGACACCCGCACGGCGGACCTGTGCGGCGAACTCGGCGGCGCGGACGGCCAGGACCGCTTCCGCGACCGGACCGGGCTGCCCCTCGCGAGCTACTTCTCGGGCCCCAAGGTCGCCTGGCTGCTGGAGCACGTCCCGGGGCTGCGCGCCCGCGCGGAACGCGGCGAGATCGCCTTCGGGACGATCGACTCCTGGCTGATCTGGAACCTCACCGGGGGCGTGGACGGCGGCCGGCACGTCACCGACGTCACCAACGCCGCCCGGACCATGCTGATGAACCTGGAGACCCTCCAGTGGGACCCGGTGGTCCTGGCCGCGATGGACGTCCCCGAAGCCGTGCTCCCGGAGATCCGCTCCTCGGCGGAGGTGTACGGCACCGCGGTGGGCCCCCTCACGGGCGTCCCGGTCGCCGCCGCGCTCGGCGACCAGCACGCGGCCGTCTTCGGGCAGGCGTGCTACGACCCGGGCGACGCGAAGAACACCTACGGCACCGGGAGCTTCCTGCTGCTCAACACCGGCGGCCGGCCGGTGCCGTCGAAGCACGGACTGCTGACGACACTCGGTTACAAAATCGGCGACGAGGCGCCCGTCTACTGCCTGGAGGGCTCCATCGCCATAACGGGCGCCCTCGTCCAGTGGTTCCGCGACCAGCTCGGCATCATCGGCAGCGCCGACGAGATCGAGCCCCTCGCCGCGAGCGTCGACGACAACGGCGGCGCCTACGTCGTCCCCGCCTTCTCGGGGCTGTTCGCGCCCTACTGGCGCGCGGACGCGCGCGGGGTGATCACCGGGCTCACCCGGTACGTCACGAAGGCCCACCTCGCGCGCGCGGTGCTGGAGGCGACGAGCTGGCAGACGCGCGAGGTCGTGGACGCCATGCACCAGGACTCAGGGGTGCGGCTCACGTCCCTGAAGGTGGACGGCGGGATGACCCGCAACGGCCTGCTGATGCAGCACCAGGCGGACGTCCTGGACGTGCCGGTGATCCGGCCCCGGGTCGCCGAGACGACGTGCCTGGGAGCGGCGTACGCGGCCGGGCTCGCCACCGGCGTGTGGGACGGCCTCGACGAACTGCGGGCGCACTGGCGCGAGGACGCGCGGTGGACGCCGTCCATGCGGGCGTCGGTCCGGGAGCGCGAGCACGCCAACTGGCTGCGCGCGGTGGACAAGAGCCTGGGCTGGCTGGACTGACGCCTCCTCACGAGCCGCGGCCCGTACCCCGGTCGGCGGGGGTACGGGCCGCTCCCGCGCGCGGGCGCCGGTTTCAGGTGCCGACGGTGTGGCGGCGGCGCGTGCCGAAGTCCATGGCGTGCTGGACGACGCCGACGAGGATGTCCTTGACGGAGCGCCGGTCGCGCGCGTCGCACAGGAGGATCGGGATGCCGTCGTCCAGGTCGAGCGCCTGGCGGACCGCCTCGACCGGGTAACGGGCCGCGCCCTCGAAGCAGTTGACGCCGATGATGAACGGTATGGAGCGCCGTTCGAAGTAGTCGACGGCGGCGAAGCAGTCCTCCAGGCGGCGGGTGTCGGCGAGGACGACGGCGCCGAGGGCGCCCTCGGTCAGCTCGTCCCACATGAACCAGAACCGCTCCTGGCCGGGCGTCCCGAACAGGTACAGGGTGAGGTCCTCGCGCAGGGTGATGCGCCCGAAGTCCATGGCGACGGTGGTGGTGTTCTTGCTCTCCACCCCGGTGGTGTCGTCGACCGGACGGCCCGCCTCGGTGAGGATCTCCTCGGTGCGCAGCGGCCTGATCTCGCTGACCGCGCCGACGAGGGTGGTCTTGCCGACGCCGAAGCCGCCGGCGACCAGGATCTTGAGCGTGACGGGCTCGACCGGCGGCTTCCCGCGCTCAGAACGCCCGAAGATCATCGTTCACTTCTCCTGCTTGCTGGGATGGGGGAGGCGGACGGTCCTGGTCCGCGCCGCCGGGTCTGTGGCCGCCGCCGGGTCCGGCGACGGCGGCGAAGGGGGTACGGACGGGCCGCGGGCCGGCCTGCGCCGCGTCTGTACGACGACGCACGCGCGCGGGTGGGCGGTTCCGGAACCGTACCGGAGTCGAAGGAGAAGTGCGGGCCTGTGAGGGCCCTGGATGCCCTGTGGGGCCCTCGCGCGCGGGGCCGTGCCGGAGGAGGGCCTCAAGGGGTTCTCCGGCAGCGGCTCGCGGGGCGAGGGCGAGGCGTGCGGGCGGCGTGGTGCGGGACGGGCGGACACGGTGGTCCGGCGGTCCTTCCACGGCTGCCTGCTCACGCGCTCACCCCGTTGTTCCCGCGCTGTTCACAGCGCACGGAGGCCGTTGATCACGTCGCGCAGAATACTCTCGTCCGGAAGCTCGGCGGGCGGCACCGGACGGTTCACGTGGACGAACTTCTTGTCCACGAGGTCCCCGACGAGCACCCTGATCACGCCCACGGGCAGGTCGAGTTCCGCCGCGAGTTCGGCGACCGACTGCGGGGCCGTGCGGCACAGTCCGACGATGTCCACGTGCTCCGGTGAGAGCGTGTGGTCGTCCTCAGGGTCGCCCGCGCCGGGTTCGGCGACGACCACGGCGATGAGGTCGAGGCGGTGCTGCCCCGGGCTGGTGGTGCGTCCGCGCGTCATGGCGTACGGACGGACGACCGGACCCGCCTCGTCGTCGAACCAGTGGTGAGTTCCCTGACCGTCTGTGCTCATGTCATCCCACTGGCCCGCCGGCCGGCAGGTCGGTGCGCGGCGCGGTCCCCAGGTGTGCGCCGACGCGCTTGACCAGCAGGGTCATCTCGTACGCGACCTGGCCGACGTCCGAGTCGGCGTCCGCGAGGACGGCGAGGCAGCTGCCGTCACCGGCGGCGGTGACGAACAGGAAGGCGTCGTCCAGCTCGACCAGGGTCTGGCGGACGCTGCCCGCGTCGAAGTGGCGGCCGACGCCCTTGGCGAGACTGTGGAAGCCGGAGGCGACGGCGGCGAGGTGCTCGCTGTCCTCCCGGGTGAGGTCCTGCGAGACCCCGGTGGGCAGGCCGTCCCCGGAGAGCACGACGGCCTTGCGGATGCTGGCGACGCGGCCGACGAGCTCGTCGAGGAGCCAGTTCAGCTCGCGCTGCTCGGGCGTGTGGCCGGGCGTCTGCGGTGCGGTCATCGACCGTCCCCCTTAGTCGTTCCTCGTGGTGCTGTGCCGTGGGCGTCGTCGCCCTCGGCGTTCTCCTCGCGCCCGCGCTGCCAGCCGCGCTGGAGCGAGGCCATACGGTTGCGTACCTGGTCGGCGTCACGGTCGGCGAGGTCGGTCGGTTCCTCTGCGCGCGGCGACGGTCCCTGGCGGAGCTGTGGGGCCAGGTTGGCCTGGCGGACGCGGCGCGGCAGCGGGCCCGCGCCGGGGGCGGGGACAGCCTCAGGGCGCTGCCTGGGGGCCTCTCCGAGGCTCTGGAGACGGCCCTGCAGGGGCTGCGCGGGCGGTGTGGGGTCCTCGTCCCTCGGCACGTGGGTGGAGGCGCCCCTGCGGCGCGAGGGCAGCGGGGTGAGGGAGTCGACGGGGCCTTGGTCCCAGGGAGACGCGTGCGGCGTCGGGTGGCCGTTTCCGTCGTCCCGCGCGCGCGGGTCGTCGCCCACGGGACGGCCGTGCGAGCTGACGAGCTTCGGCGTGCGGCGCGACGGCAGGTCGGTGACGGGCGCGGTCCCGGGGCGACGGCGGCGGAAGAGGGGATCGTCGTCCTCGGCCAGGGGGAAGCCCAGGGAGTCGAGGCCGACGGGGGCCTCCAGTTCGACCGGGCCGTCCAGGACGGGCGCGGGCATCCCCGGGAGCTGGACGGGGAGGTGCTTCTTGTCCTTGGAGGTGCGCGGCCGGTCGAGGCGGAAGCCGATGCCGTTGGTGTCCGGGACGTCGTCCGTGAGGAGGGCCTCCGGGATGAACACGACGGCCGTCGTGCCGCCGTAGGGCGAGGTCTGGAGGGAGACGCGGACGTTCTGCCGCTGGGCGAGCCGGCTGACCACGAACAGGCCGAGGCGGTCGGTGTCGGAGAGTTCGAAGTCGGGGGTCTCGGCGAGCCTCAGGTTGGCGTCCAGGAGGGCCTCGGGGGTCATGCCGAGGCCCCGGTCGTTGATCTCCAGGGTGAAGCCGTTGGCGACACGCTCGCCGAGCACCTGGACCGCGGTGTGCGGCGGGGAGAACACCGTGGCGTTCTCCAGGAGTTCGGCGACGAGGTGGGTGAGGTCGGCGACGGCCGGGCCCGTGACGGCGATCCGGGGCAGGCGGCGGACCTCGATGCGCTCGTAGTCCTCGACCTCGGAGACGGCCGCGCGGACGATGTCCATGAGCTGGATGGGCTTGCGCCACTGCCGGGAGGGCGCGGCGCCGGAGAGGATGACGAGGCCCTCGGCGTGCCTGCGCATGCGCGTGGTGAGGTGGTCGAGGCGGAAGAGGTCCGCGAGTTCCTCGGTGTCCTGGGTGCGGCGCTCCATCGTGTCGAGGAGGGTGAGCTGCTTGTGCAGCAGGACCTGGCTGCGGCGGGCGAGGTTGACGAAGACCTCGGAGACGCCGGAGCGCAGTTCGGCCTGTTTGACGGCGGCCTCGACGGCGGCCCGCTGGAGGGTGTTGAGGGCCTGGCCGACCTCGCCGATCTCGTTCTTGTCGTACTCCAGGTGGGGGACCTCGGTCTCCACGTCGACGTGTTCGCCGACGGAGAGGCGGCGCATCACGCTGGGCAGCCGGACGGCGGACGCCTCGTGGGCCTCGACGCGCAGCTGGCGCAGGTCGCGGATGAGGGCGCGGCCGATGCGGACGGACAGGAAGAGCGACAGCAGGAGCGCGATCAGGCCGAAGACGCCGGCGACGACGGCCTTGACGATGACCTCGACGGCGATCGGGCGGACGCGGTCCTGGTAGCGGTCGTTGGCCTGTTCGTCGAGGGTGCCGAGCTGTTCGAGGACGCTGCCGGCGGCGGTGTCCCAGCCGCGGGCGGTGACGCCCTTGGCGACGCCGCCGTCCTCCATCGCGTCGATCGCGGCCTTCTCGGCGGTGCGCAGGGACGCGGTGCCCGCGCCCGCCCAGAAGTCCTCGTAGCGCTCCTGCTCGGCGGCGGGCAGGAGGGGGAGGCCGACTTCGTAGATGACCTGCCGCTGGGCCCTCAGGTCGGAGACGTCCCGGGCCTCCTCGTGGCTGATCTTGCCGACGACGAGGGCGGAGCCGAGCAGGGCGTCCTCACGGGAGAGCATCTCCCGCGCGCGTGCCACGGCGACGAGGGCGCGGTACTGCTTGTCCATCTCGACGCTGTCGACGACGTCCAGCCTGATGAGCAGGAGGTAGCAGGGGTCGATCAGCCGGTTGTAGAGGTCGAGGGCCTGGGCGCGGGTGACGGTGCCGGCCTCGACGTCGCGGCGCACGTTGCCGATGCCGTCGAAGGCGTCCAGGAGGGTGGTGAGGCTGTCGCTGTCGTCCTCGTCGAGGCTGTCGCGCAGGTCGGGGTCCTTGACGTTGCCGCGGATCTCCGCGAGCGCCTCGTCCGTGGCCGAACGCGTGCGGCGCAGGGCCGCGAGGGCGTTCTTGGCGTCGGGGTCGGCGAGGTAGACAAGGGTCTGGCGGCGTTCCTGCTGGATGACCCGGACGGTGTCCTCGACGGGGTAACCGATCTTCTCCACCAAGGAGGAGACGGTGAAGAGCCGGCTCGCCTCACGTCCGGTGAGGACCGTGGCGAACCCCCAGACGGCGGTCAGCGAGACGAGCGGCACGAGGAGAAGCGCCACGATCTTCCTGCGGATCGACTTCCCGCGAAAGCGCATGGCCTCCCCCAGCTCGGACCCCGTGCGACCGGGGTTCGTATGTGCGTCAACAAACGTCGCGAGCCTACTACCGACCCACAGGCAACTCGAAGACCAGTCCGGAACCCGAACCTCCGCTCCAGGGCCGGGGCGTGGGTAGTTGTCAGGTCATTGCGGGAGATTGCCGTCACGAATCGGGCGGCGGCGGCACGACCGTGGCCAAACTGTTTCCTGCCGGGGTTGGCGAGAATTTGTCGTCGCTTGGGAATCTTCGAGGCGCCATCTTCGTCCTACTCATTGGGAATTGGGAGCGGAACCGGCCACATGAGCCGCATGCCGCGCCTCGGCGGCGTAAATGAGCGCAAGCCGGGCAGCCACTGGGGAACCCGGTCTTCGGACCGGGCAAGGGGCAGGCCGGCGGTGGGGAGTGTGACACGTGATGGGCACGGCGCAGAACAGTCTGGACCCGCGACAGGGGCGGCGGGCGCGCCCGCTATGGGTGGAGGAGCCGGCCAAACGGCCCCGGATGCCCGATCCGGTGCGGACGGCGGCGGTCAGGGCGTTCCTGATCATCGCCGTGACGCTGCTCCAGGCGATGGTGGCGTTCTTCTGCACGATGGCCGAGTCCTGGCTGGCGTTCCCGATGGTCGTCAGCAGCGTGGCGAGCACGGTCGTGGCGACGTGGTCCGCCCTTGACGTGTGGGTGACCCGCCAGGTCTGGAAGCAGCGCCACGGCGTCGTCTCGGCGCCCAGCAGCACGGCCCGTGCCCTGCGCCGCGAACGCCGTCTGGCACGCCGCGAGGCTCGCGCGGCGGAGCGCGCGCAGGAACGGATACGCCGTCAGGGCGGAGCGGGTCAGCTGTCCCACTCCTGAGGCGGGGGCCGGCTGGAGGCAGCCCCCGCCCGCCCCCTACGACGCGCTGGGCGCCGGCCTCTTGTACATCCGTGTCGCCGTGATCTCCGTGTGGACCGCCTCCCCGGCGGGGATCTCCCGGGGCAGGCCGGGGCGGAGGTGTTCCTCGACGGTGATGTACTTCAGCCCGGCGCGCAGGTCGGCGTCGTTGCGGAGCCGGATGACCAGGGGGAACTCCGCGAGGGCGGTCGTGTCGAACAGCCCGGTGGTGTAGAGGAGCTGGACGCCGAGGGCGTCCGAGACGGCCCGCTGGAGTTCCAGCAGGTAGGTCGCGTTGGCCCGCCCGATGGGGTTGTCGAGGAACAGCGTCCCGGCGTGCCGGTGCTTGTCGCGGCCCCGGTCGTTGGAGCGCAGCGCGGCCATCGTGCAGTACAGCGCGATGGCGGCGGTCAGGAGCTGCCCGCCGGAGAAGACGTCGCCCATCTGCCCGACGGGCACCCGCTCGGCGCGCAGCACGGCGTCCGGCTTGAGGATCTCGACGGCGATGCCCTTCGGCTGGAGAGCCGCGGCGACCCCCCGCAGCAGCAGGGACATGCCGTCGCGCCGCAGATCGGAGTTCTTCTTGACGGCGGCCCGCGTCGCTTCGTCGACGACTTCCCCGAGGCGTTCGGTGAGCGTCGCCTGGTCGGGCTCCTCGAAGCGGATGCGCAGGAATTCCTGACCGGACCACTCCCCCAGCCCCTCGGGCAGCCGGGACAGCCGCTGGGCCGACCTGAGGGTCGCGAGCGCCGACTCCACGAGCCCGCGCAGCCGGTCCACGATCGAGTCGCGGTTGCGCTCCAGCTGGGCGAGTTCGTCGGTGAGGACCCGCAGGCGGGGCGCGAACGCCTCGGCCCACTTCTGCGCGTGCTCGGGCAGTGCGGACGCGGGCAGCTCCCGGATCTGCTGGCGCGCGGGCGTGCGTACCTGTTCGTAGCGGGTGGAGTTGGCGTGCCGGACGAGGACGTCGCTCGCCTCGCGCACGGCGGCCTCGGCGGCGGACAGGTCGCCCGCGCAGCCGCGCAGCGAGCGCCGGGTCTCGGCGGCGGACGTCCGCGCGTCCTCCAGGGAGCCGGGGTAGGGCTCGGGGGTCTCCTGGTCGTCGTCGGAGGCGTGTTCGCGCAGCAGGTCCCGCAGGAGGGCCGCGACTTCGTCGAAGCCGCTCGCGCCGTCCTCTGCGGAGCGGTGCGCGTCGAGGAGTTCGGCGTGTGCCTCCCGGGCCTGGGCGAGCGCCTCGCTGCGGGCGGCGAGTTCGGTGGTGGCCGTGCGCAGCAGCGCCTGGGCGTGCTCGGCGTCGCGCGGGAGGAGTTCCTCGGAGAGTTCGGTGTGCGCCTCGCCGTCCTCGGGGGCGAGGCGTTCGTGCTCGCCGCGCAGGCGCCCGAGCTGCTCGCTGGCGGTGGACATGCGGGTCTCCAGGAGCTGCACCAGCTCCTCCGCGCGGGCGGCGGCGGCTTGCCGGGACGGTCCGTCGGAGCCGTCGGGCGACTGGAGGAGCTGCTCGGCGCGCGTGCGGACCTTGTTGCTGAGCCGGTCCAGTTCCGCGCGGGCGGCGCTCTCGTCGCTCTCCGCGCGCGCCTGTTCGGCCCTGAGGTCGGCGCCGACGCCGACCTTCTCGTACACCTGCGAGGCGGCCCGGTAGGCCTCCCTGAGGGCGGGCAGGGACGTCTCGGATGCCTTGGTGTCGTCCACGGGCACGTCGTCGGGGGCGCCGGCGATCTCGGAGCGTTCGGCGCGCAGCGCGCGGGCGGTGCGGCGGGCGTCGTCGGCGGCGCGCTGGGCGCCCCGGCGGTCCTCGTCGGCGGCGCGGGCGCGCTCCAGGCACACCTGGGCGCGGGCCTCGGACTCGGCGGCCTCGTCGGCGAGTTCCCGCAGCCGCACCTGCCAGCCGGCGCGTTCGCGCAGCCGGAAGGCGAGCCCGGCGAGGGCGTCGGCGGCGCGGCGGGCCTTCTGGGCGGCCTCCTGCTTCTCGTCGCGTGCCTGGGCGGCCTCGGCCGCGGCTTCCTCGGCCTCCGCGCGGGCGACGCGCGCCTCGGTGAGTTCGGCCTCGGCCTCCTCGGCGAAGGCGCGGGCCTCCTCGGCGGCCTGCTCCATCTCGACGAGCCGTCCGGCGGGGCAGCCGGTGCGCCAGGACGCGAGCCGTGCGGACAGTTCCCGGTCCTTGCCGAGCCGGGCGGCGAGGGCGCGGATCTCCTCGTCGCGTGCGCTCGCCCGCGCGCGCAGCGCCTGCCGTTCCTCGTCGGCGGCGTGTTCGTCGTGCATGGCGGGGTTCGGGGGGACGAGGAAGACGCTGTCGTCCTGGCCCGTGGGGGTGGGGGCGAGGAGGGCGGCGGCGGTGCCGACGGCGACGGTGGAGCGGGGCAGCAGGGCGGCCTCGGAGAGGGCCTCCCGCGCGCGGACGTGCGAGTCGGGGTCGGTGATGATGACGCCGTCGACGAGTTCGGGGCGGGCGCTGAGCACGCGCGCGTGGTCGGCCGCGTCGACGGACTGGGCGAGGTAGCGCCAGCCGGGCAGCGCGGGGATGCCGTGCTCGCCGAGGAACTCGACGGTGGCCAGGACGTCGGGACTGGGGGGCAGGAGTCCGCCGTCGCCGAGGGCGCCGAGGATGCGGGAGTCGTCGGCGGCGGCCGTGCGCAGTTCGAAGAGCTGGCGTTCGGCGGCGGAGACGGTGTCGTCGAGGAGGCCGCGCAGTTCGTCGGCGTAGCGGTCGAGGTCGGCCGCGGACAGCGGTTCGCTGCTGAGGAGTTCGGCGAGCCGTTCCTCGGCGGCGAGGGCCTCGGCGATCCGCTGCTCGGCCTCGTAGGACCGGCCGGCGGCCGTGGACGCGTCGGCGGCGCGGGCCGCGGTCAGTTCGGCGCGGGACTCGGCGGCGGCGGCCTCACGGGCGGTCTCGGCGGCCCGGCGGGCGGTCTCGCGGACGGCGTCCCAGGCGGCGACGGCGCTCTTCTCGGCGTCGCTGGCGGCGAGGGCGGCGCGCGCGGGGTCGGCGTCGGGGGAGCTGTCGTCGAGCCAGCCCGCGCGGACGGCCTCGGTGATCTCCTGCTCGACCTCGGTGAGCCGCTGGCGCAGGTGCTGGGCCTCGCTGCGGGCGCGCTGGGCCTCGGTCGCGGCGGTGGTGTTGTCGCGGTAGGCGGTCTCGCTGACCTCCTGGAGGGCGGCGGAGCGTTCCTCGCCCTCGTTGGCGAGGGCTTCGGCGCTCTCGGCCGCCGCGTGCAGGGCGCGCACGAGGTCGACGGCGGCCTTGGCGCGGGCGGCGAGCGCCGGGGCGGCGTCCCGTTCGGCCTCCTGGATCGCGGCGGACACGCGGGCGACGCGGTCGGCGGCGGCGCGGTGGCGCAGGGCGGTCTCGGCGGCCTGCCAGGCGGAGTGCAGGGTGCGCGCGTCGGCCAGTTCGCGTTTCTGGGCGGCGGCGGACTTCTCGGCGGCGGTGAGGGCCAGGGAGGCGTGCTGGAAGGCGAGTTCGGCGGCGATGAGGGCGCTGCGCTCGCGGGCGCTCTCGGAGTGGGTGACGGCGTAGGCGGCGGCGGTGACCCGCTGGGCGAGGTCGGCGGCGCGCGCCCGTTCCTGGACGCCGCGCGCCGACAGCCGGCGCGCGAGCGCGCGTGTACGGCGCTCGGCGGCGGCGTGGACGTCCCTGGCGCGGGCGCGTGTCTCGGTGGCGTCGACGATCCGGCCGAGGAGGTCCACCGAGCCCGCGGTGAAGTCGCGTTCGGCGATCAGTTCGGCGCGGCGGCCCAGCTTGTTGCCGAAGCCGCCGACGAGGTCGGCGAGTCCGTCGGTGTCCCGGGTGTCGGTGACGGCGCGCAGCAGGAGGTCGGTGAAGTCGGCGTCCTTCTTGACGGCGAAGAGGCCGGCGGCCTCGCCCTCGTCGGCGTTCATCTCGCGCTGGTAGCGGAAGAGTTCGGGGTCGAGGCCCAGCTCGGTGAGGTGCTCGACCCACCGGTCGTGGATCTCCTCCCAGTGCACCTCCAGGTGCGGGTACGCCTTGTCCGCGTCGGTGACGGCGTCCCGGAACCCCTTCATCGTCCGGCGCCGCCCCTGCGCCCCGGAGGCGCCCTCGACGGGGGCGCGGACGGCGGTGGACTCGGCGACGGGGAGGCTGTCCAGGGAGAGGCCGGGGCCGGGGCGGAAGGAGTACCACGCCTCGGCGAACTTGCGGGGGTCGTTGGAGACCTGCCGGCCGCGCCACTCGCTGACCTTGCCGACGACGACGCACTCGCCCGTCAGGACGTGCTGCCACTCCAGGGCGACGTGGCCGCAGTCGTCGGCGAGGAGGAACTTGCGCAGCACGCCGGAGGAGGCGCCGCCCAGGGTGTTGCGGTGGCCGGGCAGCATCACCGAGAAGATCAGCTTGAGCAGGACGGACTTACCGCCGCCGTTCTCCAGGAAGAGCACGCCCGCGGGTGCGGGGCGGCGCGGGGGGCCGACCGGCTCGTCCTGGAAGAACTCCGCCTGCGTGGGCGCGGGGTCGGGCACCACGTCGCCCACTCCTCGCAGGTCGAGCACGGTGTCGGCGTAGCGCGCACCGGCTGGACCGATGGAGTAGAGGCGGACCCGGGACAGCTCGTACATGGCGGCTCTCGTCGTTGAATCTTCGGCGGTGGATCGGCGGCAGGGTGGTCGGTGGCGGGGCCTGCCGGTCGGCAGGCTTTGTCAGTGGATCGTTTTCAGAGGCGCGAACGGTTCACGCGTGGAACGGCAGACCTGCGTCGGCCACCAGATCCAGGTCGTCGGTGTCCTCGGCGGGCATCAGCGTCGGTGTCCCGTCGGTCACCGGGACGACGCCCAGCTCCAGGAGTTCGGTGAGCGCGGCGCTGCCGGCCATGTCCCGTACCTGGAGCTGGTAGCGGGCGGTCGTGCGGTAGGTGCCGCCGTTGTCGTCGCCGGTGCGCTGGAGGAAGCCGGAGTCGGTGAGGAAGGCGACGGCCTTGCCGACGATGCCGGTGGTGGAGCCGGCGAGTCTGCGGGCGTCCTTCGTGGCGCCGGTGGCGCTGCGGCGCGTCCACACGCGCCAGGCGGACTCCAGGCCGGGCGCGTCGGTCGCCGGGTCGGTGTTCTCGCCGTCCTCGGCGGCCCGCTCCTCCAGGCGCCGGCACGCCTGCCGGACGAACGCGTCGACGCCGTGGACGCTGACGCGGCCGATGTAGCCGTCGTCCGCGAGGTCCTCGGGGCGGGGGAAGGCCATGGCGGCCACGGCGAGGTGCGCGAGGCCGTGCAGGAAGCGGTCGCTGCCGTCGGCGGACGTGCGGCGCGCGTAGTCGCCCATGCGGACGGCGAACACGGAGTCCTCGCCGGCGGTGACGGCCATCCCCGCGCGCGGGGAGACCTCCAGGACGACGAGCCCGAGGCCGGTGGCGACGGCGTCGGCGAGCCGCGCGAACGCCGGGTCCTCGCGGTAGCGGCGCAGCAGTTCGGCGTACTCCTGGTCGCGCGCGGGCTGGAGCTTCGGCTGAAGCCCGAACGCGACGAGCCGCGCGGCGTCGGCCGCGTCGGCGGGGGTGATCGGGGCGGGGGCCGAGGGCGCGGGGGTCTCCGGCTCACTCCACTCGACGTGCTCACTCACAACAAGAACTCCAGAACATCAAGCAGCCTCGGTCCGGTCCGCGGCCATTCCGGCGGCGTCCAACAGTGCGGTCCCCACGATCAGGTCGGCCCCGCCGAACTCGGGGTCGTCCAGTTCGGTCCCGTCGTCCACGGCGAACAGGAGTTTCTCCTCGCCCTGGCGGTAGGCGGTGCCCACCGCGGGGCTGGCGGCGTGGACGGCGAGGAGGGCGACGAGGTAGGGCAGTTCGGGGTCGGTGCGGCGGGCCTCGGCGAGCAGCCCGGAGAGCCTGCGGGGGGCGTCGGCCGGGAGGTCCAGCAGGGCCTTGGCGGCGGCGAGCTGTTCCTCGCTGAAGCGGCTGTCGTCGGGCGTGGCGATGAGGTCGGGCTCGGGCATCTCCGCGCCGAGGTGCTCGCGCTCGACGGGGGGCGTGAGCAGGATCTCGACGAGGTCGGCGACGCGGACGGACACGGGTGTGCGCATGCCGGTGCCGCGCGCGAAGAACGCCCCGGTGACCCGGCTCGCCTGTTCGAGGGGCAGCGGCAGCACGGGGGCGACGAGGTGGCCGTAGAGGTCTATCCCCGAGGACGTCATGGGCGTGGAGAACGCCTGGCGGTCCTGTTCCGCGCGGAACAGCGGGCCTGCCTCCAGGAGGCGGGACTGGAGCTGGGTGTGGCGGCGGATGCAGTCCTTGACGATGTCGACGAGTTCGGCGGCGCGGCGCTTGTTCTCGGCGTCCTCGATCTCGTCGCGGGCCTTGCGGATGTTGGTGAGGATCGCGTTCTCGTGGCGGTAGCGGTCGGCGACGTGCTCCAGCGCCTCGGCGATCATGTCGGGCACCTGGTGGAGCCAGTCGACCGCGCGGACGTTGCGCCGGGTGGCCTCCAGGGCGCGGCGCAGGCTCTCGGAGTACTGGACGGTGCGGTAGCGGGCCTGTTCG
>DATCQX010000966.1:0-10151 GCA_036569285.1 Streptomyces sp. | reverse complement strand
CTCCCGCCCGGGGAAGGGGGACCGGGTGGCCATTGCCGAGTTGCAGGTGTACTCCGTCGAGGAGGCCGACGTCACGGGCGGCGTGTGCGTGGTCCGCTGTCTGGGCGGGGTCGCGCGCACCGGACAGGTCTACGCCGTGGGGGAACTGCGCGAACGGCCACGACGGCCCCGCACCGAACCCACCCGCCCCCTTCGGCCCGCCCCACCCGGCCGAGCCGAAGGCACACTCACCCCTACCCCCAGGTGATCAACCTCTTGGGCCGCTCCAGCACAGCCGCCACATCGGCCAGCACCTTGGAGCCCAGTTCGCCGTCCACCAGGCGGTGGTCGAAGGAGAGGGCGAGGGTCGTCACCTGGCGGGGCTTCACCTTGCCCTTGTGGACCCACGGCTGGAGGCGAATCGCACCGACAGCGAGGATCGCGGATTCACCGGGGTTGAGGATGGGCGTGCCGGTGTCGATACCGAAGACACCGACGTTGGTGATGGTGACCGTACCGCCTTGCATGGCGGAGGGAGACGTCTTGCCGTCCCGCGCCGTCGTCACCAACTCACCCAGCGCCTCGGCGAGTTGCGGCAGCGTCTTGTCCTGGGCGTCCTTGATGTTGGGGACGATCAGACCGCGAGGCGTGGCGGCGGCGATGCCGAGGTTGACGTAGTGCTTGAGGACGATCTCCTGGGCGGCCTCGTCCCAGGACGCGTTGATCTCGGGGTTGCGCTTGATGGCGACGAGCAGCGCCTTGGCGATGAGCAGGAGGGGGTTGATCCGCAGCCCGGCGAGATCCTTGTCCCGCTTCAACTCCTCGACGAGCTTCATCGTCCGAGTCACGTCGACCGTCACGAACTCCGTGACATGCGGCGCGGTGAAGGCGGAGCCGACCATCGCGGCGGCTGTCGCTTTGCGGACGCCCTTGACGGGGATACGGGTCTCCCGAGCGGCAAAACCCCCGGCAAGCCCCCCGGCAACACCCCCACCACCAGCGACACCCACCGGCTCGACGACAGGCTCCACCGGCGCCGCCGCCTTGTGGACGTCCTCCCGCGTGACGACACCATCGGGCCCGGTCGGCGTCACCGTCGCCAGATCCACCCTCAGGTCCTTCGCCAGCTTCCGCACCGGAGGCTTGGCCAACGGCCGCTCGGACCGCACCTCAGCCCGCACCTCAGCCGCCCCAGGCACAGGCACCGGCACCGGCACAGCCCCATGCCCGTTCAACTCCACCTGCACAGCAGGCGCCGCAGCCGTAGGCACCCCCGCAACCCCCTTACGGGGCCGCCGCTTCGTGGAAGACGCCGCCACCCCGTACCCGACGAGCACGGGCTCCCGCTTCTGCTCGACGGCGACAGGAGCAGACGCAGACGGCACCTGAGCCTGGGCCGGCACCTCGACCGCCCCCGCCTCGGCGGCATCCCCCACCGCCACAGAGATGATCGCCACCCCCACATCCACGGTGGTCCCCTCAGGGAACCGCAGCTCCCGCACCACCCCGTCATACGGAATCGGCAGCTCCACAGCCGCCTTGGCCGTCTCCACCTCACACACGACCTGCCCGTCGGAGACCACGTCCCCCGGCTGGACGTA
Source organism: Streptomyces sp. (assembly GCA_036569285.1). GTDB lineage: Bacteria > Actinomycetota > Actinomycetes > Streptomycetales > Streptomycetaceae > Streptomyces. The sequence goes on along the minus strand of DATCQX010000966.1, from coordinate 8,571 downwards.
CCACTTGAGGATCTCCGCCTCAGTGAGCCCCTCGCCCACATCCGGCATCTTGAACTCGCGTACCCCGGTGTCCGTCATCGTCGTCACGTCCCTCTCCTCAGTACGCCAGGGCACGGTCGACGGCGTCGAGCACCCGGTCGAGCCCCGGCAGGTACTCCTCTTCGAGGCGCGCCGGCGGATAGGGGGCGTGATAGCCGCCGACACGGAGCACCGGCGCCTCCAGGTGGTAGAAGCACCGCTCGGTGATCCGCGCGGCGATCTCCGCACCGGAGCCGAAGAAGACGGGCGCCTCGTGGACGACGACGAGCCGCCGGGTTCTCTCGACGGACGCCTGGATCGCGTCGAAGTCGAGCGGCGAGACCGACCGCAGGTCGAGGACCTCCAGGGACTTCCCCTCCTCGGCGGCGGCGTCGGCGGCCTCCTGGCAGACCTTCACCATCGGCCCGTACGCGGCCAGGGTCAGATCGGTCCCCTCGCGCACGGTGACCGCCTTGTGCAGGGGGCCGGGGATCGCGTCCGTGTCGACCTCGGAGCGGTCCCAGTACCGCCGCTTCGGCTCGAAGAAGATCACCGGGTCGTCGCTGTGGATGGCCTGCTGCATCATCCAGTACGCGTCGCCCGCGTTGGACGGCGAGACGATCTTCAGCCCGGCGACGTGCGCGAAGAGCGCCTCGGGCGACTCGGAGTGGTGCTCGACGGCGCCGATGCCGCCGCCGTAGGGGATGCGGACGACGACGGGGAGCTTGACCTTGCCCAGCGAGCGCGCGTGCATCTTCGCGAGCTGGGTGACGATCTGGTCGTACGCGGGGAAGACGAAGCCGTCGAACTGGATCTCCACGACCGGGCGGTAGCCGCGCAGGGCCAGGCCGATGGCCGTGCCGACGATGCCCGACTCGGCGAGCGGGGTGTCGATGACGCGGCTCTCGCCGAAGTCCTTCTGAAGGCCGTCGGTGACGCGGAAGACGCCGCCGAGCTTGCCGACGTCCTCGCCCATGACGAGCACCTTGGGGTCTTCCTCCAGGGCTCGGCGCAGCGACTCGTTGATCGCCTTGGCCACTGCCAACTTCTCCACTGCCATGTCTCAGACCCCCTCTACCTCTGTGAACGACGCCTGGTAGGCGGCGAACTGGGCTCGCTCCTCGTCGACGAGCGAGTGCCCGTCGGCGTACACGTTCTCGAAGATCGCGAACCGGTCCGGGTCCGGCATCGCCCGGACCGCTTCGCGCACTCGTTTGCCCAACGCCTCGGACTCGGCCTCCAGTTCCGCGAAGAATCCCTCGTCCGTGTGGTTTGGACCGTCCAGCGACTGCAAATAGGAACGCAACCGCAGGATGGGGTCCTTCGCCTCCCAGGCGGCCCGTTCGTCGTCGAGCCGGTAGCGGGTGGGGTCGTCGGAGGTGGTGTGCGCGCCCATCCGGTACGTGAAGGCCTCGACCAGCGTCGGCCCCTCGCCGGCCCGCGCGCGCTCCAGCGCCCACTTGGTGACGGCGAGACAGGCGAGGACGTCGTTGCCGTCGACCCGCACACCCGGGAAGCCGTACCCCTGCGCGCGCTGGTAGAGCGGGACGCGGGTCTGCTTCTCGGTCGGCTCCGAGATCGCCCACTGGTTGTTCTGGCAGAAGAACACCACGGGCGCGTTGTAGACGGCGGAGAAGGTGAACGATTCGGCGACGTCACCCTGGCTGGAGGCGCCGTCACCGAAATAGGCGATGACGGCGGTGTCGGCACCGTCCTTGGCGACGCCCATCGCGTACCCGGTCGCGTGCAGCGTCTGGGAGCCGATGACGATCGTGTACAGGTGGAAGTTGTTGCTGTTCGGGTCCCAGCCGCCGTTGTTGACGCCCCGGAACATGCCGAGCAGGTTCGTCGGGTCGACGCCGCGGCACCAGGCGACGCCGTGCTCGCGGTAGGTCGGGAAGACGTAGTCGTCGTCGTTCAGGGCCCGCCCGGAGCCGATCTGGGCGGCTTCCTGGCCGAGCAGGGAGGCCCACAGGCCCAGTTCGCCCTGGCGTTGGAGAGCGGTCGCCTCGGCGTCGAAACGCCTGGTCAGGACCATGTCGCGGTACAGGCCGCGGAGCTGTTCGGGGGTGATGTCGGCGACGTACTTGTCGTACTCGGCGTTCGCGACCCGCTCGCCCTCGGGGGTCAGCAGCTGTACGAGTTCGGGTTCGGTGCCGGTCTTCTTGGCGGCAGCCGCGGCACGGGTGCCGGACTTGCGGGTGGTACCGGCCTTGCCTGCGGCGCTGCGTCGCGGGGTACGCGGGGCAGTGCTCTCCACGGTCACGTGTGCTCCTCCGTCGGTCCGGTTCCCGGGGTCGCCGGGGTCCAGTGCGGCCTACCTGTTTCCGGCCACCCGTGCACGGGGTGGGTGCCACTCGGCCGGGACAGGCGTGACTTTGCTCCGGCGAGCGCCCTTCGGCGTTCACGTTACCCAGTGCTCCACATTTCTGTGAAACCCCTTCTGACCTGCATTTTTACTCGGATTTCCAAGTAAATTCGACGAAGTCGGTCGGTGCCCTGGTCACAGCCTCGCAGGAGGCCGGAGCAACGGCACGTTATCTCGCGCTCCCCGGCCTCGGGAAGGGTTCCGTGTGAAACTGATCTCGTGCTCGAAAAAGCGGAAATCCGGGTTTTTCTGCTCGACGACCATGAGGTCGTCCGGCGTGGCGTGCGGGAGTTGCTCGCGGTCGAGGACGGCGTCGAGGTGGTCGGGGAGGCGGGTACGGCGGCCGAGGCGCTGGCCCGTATTCCGGCCCTGCGGCCCGACGTCGCCGTCCTTGACGTGCGGCTTCCTGATGGCAGCGGGGTCGAGGTGTGCCGGGAGATCCGCTCCCAGGACCCGTCGCTGAAGTGTCTGATACTGACCTCTTTCGCGGACGACGAGGCGCTGTTCGACGCGATCATGGCGGGCGCCTCGGGGTACGTCCTGAAGGCGATCCGGGGCGACGAACTGCTGTCGGCGGTGCGGGAAGTCGCAGCGGGGAAGTCCCTCCTCGACCCCGTCGCGACGGCCCGTGTCCTGGAGCGCCTGCGCGACGGCGGCCCCAAGCAGGACGAGCGTCTCGCCCGCCTCACCGAGCAGGAGCGCCGCATCCTCTCGCTGATCGGGGACGGCCTCACGAACCGGCAGATCGGCGAGGAGCTGCACCTCGCGGAGAAGACGATCAAGAACTACGTGTCGAGCCTGCTGGCGAAGCTGGGGATGCAGCGGCGCTCCCAGGCAGCGGCGTACGTGGCGCGGATGCAGGTGGGCGAACGCGGCTGACCCTCCGGTGAGCGCGGCCGACCGTTGGGCAAGCCCGGCCGGCCGTTCTTACTCGGGACTTACGTCCCTTTTCGCAGGGCCCTCGGCCCCTGTCACCCGCCGTGGGCCCGCGCCCACAGTGGACGGCATGCCGACCACCGCCGACACCCGCCAGGCCCTCGACCTCCTCGCCCGCGCCGACCACGGCCAGGTCGCGGCGAGCGTCCGGGCCCTGCCCTTCCTGGCCACGGCCCGCCACGCCGTCGTCGCGGACCGGCTGCTGCTGCGGCTGTGCGGCCACCAGAGCACCTGCGCGGGCCAGATCGTCGCCTACGGCACCGGGACGGCCGACCAGTGGTCCGTCCAGGTCGTGGGGCCCTGCGAGCGGGCCGAGCCGACGGCGGACGAGCGCGCCCTGTTCCCGGGCGAGGCGCCCGGGGAGCCGGTGTACGTGTGGGTGACGCCGGAGTACGCGACGGTTCACACGGAGGAGTGAGCCGGGTTCGCGCGCCGGGCGCGGAAAGGGGCGTACGAGAAAGGGGCGGACGTCCGCACGCGCGCCGTCACCTCTCGGCGACGGTGCCTCCAGCGTCGTCCGCCCCCGCTGTTCAGCCGGCCGTCAGCCCGCCAAGACCCGTCGTGCCGCCGTCCGACGTGCCGGAGTTCGCGCCACCGCCGTCGGTGGTGCCGCCGTTCGAGCCGGGAGGGCCGCCGTTCGTCGAGCCCGTGCTGGTGCCGCCGGTGGTGGTGTCACCGGTCGTCGGGTCCGACGGCTCCGGGGAGTTGTCCTCCGTCGGGGTCGGGTCCGCGCTCTGCTCCTGCGTCTTGGACGGAGTGGGCGACGGCTTCGGGGACGGCGAGTACTCGTAGTCGCCGCCGCCGGACGTGCCGTTGTTCTGCGACGAGTCGCTCTCGGAGTCGTCCGACTCGGTCTCGGACGGCGAGGGGCTGGAGGAGTCCGCCGTCGTGGAGGTGGAGACGGTCGGGGAGGGGCTGGAGCCCGAGTCGCCCCCCTTGTTGCCGGTGCCGTTGAGCGCGAGCGCCACGCCCGCCGCGATGGCGATCACCGCGAAGACCGCGAGGATCCACAGCTTGCCGCGCCCGCCGCCGCCATGGTTGCCGTGCCCCTCGAAGCCGCCGTCGTCGCCGGAGCCGTAGCCCTGCGGCAGGATCGGCTGCGGGATCTGCGAGGTCACGCCCCCGTGCCCGCCCTGCGGCATCATCGTCGTGCTGGAGTAGCCGCCGAGGGGCTGGTGCGCGGCGATCGGCGCGGTGACCGGTCCGGTGTTCCAGGTTCCGGTGTGCGGGCCCTGGTCGTACAGCATCTGGAGGGCGTACTGGACGAGGCCGCGCATCTCCTCGGCCGTCTGGAACCGGTCGTCCGGCTCCTTCGCGAGCGCGCGCATCGCGAGGCCGTCCAGCTCCGGCGGGGACATGCCGTTCGACACCTGCGACGGCGGCACGGGGATGTCCTGGACGTGCTGGTAGACCACCGACAGCGGGGTCTCGCCGACGAACGGGGGCCGCAGCGCGAGGAGTTCGTACAGCATGCAGCCGGTGGCGTACAGGTCGGAGCGGTGGTCGACGGCCTTGCCGAGCGCCTGTTCGGGGGAGAGGTACTGGGGCGTGCCCATGACCATGCCGGTCTGCGTCATCGTCGTCGACGCGCCGTGCAGCGCGCGGGCGATGCCGAAGTCCATCACCTTGACCGCGCCGTTGTGCGTGATGATGACGTTCGCCGGCTTGATGTCGCGGTGCACGATGCCGTGCTGGTGCGAATAGGCGAGCGCCTCAAGGACACCGGAGACGATGATCAGGGCCTGCTCGGGCCCCGGCGCCTCGGCGTTCATCAGCAGGTCGCGGATCGTGCGGCCCTCGACGATCTCCATGACGATGTACGGCACGGCCTGGCCGTTGGCCATCACGTCCTCGCCGGAGTCGTACACGGCGACGATCGAGTGGTGGTTGAGACCGGCGACCGACTGGGCCTCGCGCGTGAAACGGGCCTTGGACGTCGGGTCCTCGGCGAGGTCGGAGCGCAGGAGTTTGACGGCGACCGTCCGGCCGAGGCGGACGTCCTCGGCGGCGAACACCTCCGCCATGCCGCCGCGGCCGAGCCTGCGCGTGAGCCGGTACCGCCCATCGCCGACCAGCCCGCCGTTGCCCCATTGTTCCGGCGCGTCCGACATACCGCCGTCAGTCGCCTCGGGGTCGGACGGGCCCTGAGAGCGCTGCTGCTGTGCCATCAGTCCTCGCCGTCGTTTCTGCCCGCGGTGCGCGCGGTGTTGTCACGGTCTCCGTCGGCCACGCTACAGCCTCCCGCCGACCCCCCTGTGCGGTGAGGGCCCCGTGCGAGACCCTTCACACCCGCTCCCGGACGTGTGCTCGTGCACATTCCGTGTACCTGCGGTACCCCCGGTGTGACGCTCCTGCGGCTGTTCTTTCGCGTACGGTCACGGAACGGGCACTGAGCTTGACGTGTGGGGGGCCTGAGGCAGACTTGGCCGAGATTCACGCTTGGGATCAACTGGTATCAACGCCGTCGCAGCATCCACTCATCCGATTGTGACGGCTTATGGGGGACGCGCAGACATGGGTCACGACGGCGTTGAGGGCCGGTTCACGGGGCAGTCGCTCGCCGGCGGACGCTACCAGGTACGCGGGTTGCTGGGCGAGGGCGGCATGGCCTCCGTCCATCTCGCCTACGACTCGGTCCTCGACCGGCAGGTCGCGATCAAGACACTGCACTCCCAGCTCGGCCGTGAAGCCGCGTTCCGCGAACGGTTCCGGCGTGAGGCGCAGGCCGTGGCCAAGCTCACCCACACCAACATCGTCTCCGTCTTCGACACGGGCGAGGACCAGGCGGACGGCGAGACGACGCCGTACATCGTCATGGAGTACATCGAGGGCCAACCGCTCGGCTCGGTCCTCGACACGGACGTCCGTCAGCAGGGCGCGATGCCCGCGGACAAGGCCCTCCAGATCACGGCGGACGTGCTGGCCGCGCTCGACATCAGCCATGAGATGGGGCTCGTCCACCGGGACATCAAGCCCGGCAACGTGATGATGACCAAGCGCGGGGTCGTCAAGGTCATGGACTTCGGGATCGCGCGGGCCATGCAGTCCGGGGTGACGTCGATGACGCAGACCGGGATGGTCGTCGGGACGCCGCAGTACCTCTCCCCCGAACAGGCGCTCGGGCGGGCGGTGGACGCGCGGTCCGACCTCTACTCGGTCGGGATCATGCTGTTCCAGCTGGTCACCGGGCGGCTGCCGTTCGACGCGGACTCGCCGCTCGCGATCGCCTACGCGCATGTCCAGGAGGAGCCGCCGTCGGCCTCCTCCATCAACCGGTCGCTGCCGCCCGCCGTGGACGCGCTGATCGCCCGCGCGCTGAAGAAGAACCCCAACGACCGGTTCCCGAACGCCGTGGCCATGCGGGAGGAGTGCCTGCGGGTCGCCGCGTCCTTCCAGGTGGCGCCGCCGAGCATCGTGCCCGGGGTGGCGGGCGGCAGTGGGCAGGGGGTCGGGTCGGCCGTGTTTCCGCCGGTGGGGACGCCGGCTCCTGGGCCCGTCGGAACCCCCGCGCCTGGTCCGTACGGGGCGCAGGGCGGGCCGTACGGGGGGACTCCGGCGCCGTCCTACGGGTATCCGCAGCAGGGGTTCCAGACGCCGGCCCCGTCTTTCGGGGCTCAGACGTATCCGATGGGGGGCGCGCCTGTCGGTGGTGGGCCCGCGACTCCGGTGCCGGCCTCCTCCGGCAGCGCCCGCAGCAACCGGTCCGTCGTCGTCGGGTCCGTGATCGTCGCGGCCGTCGCCGTCGGTTCGCTGCTGATCGCCCTCCCCCTCAACGGGGGTGACGGCGGGGACGACACCGGCGGGGGCGGCACGGAGTCGCCGACCGTGTCCTCCGGGCCCGTCGCCGGGCACCGGGGGCCGGACACGTCCAAGACGATCGACGCGGACGAGTGCACCGAGCCCGAGAAGTCCTACAACGACCCCGCCAAGATCCGGGTGCCCAACTTCAAGTTCAAGAACATCGACTCCGTCAAAGCCTGCCTCCAGGCCGCCGGGTGGCGTCCCAAGCTGGTCGACGTCGACGAGAACACCTTCGGCGAAGGGACGGTCATGAACCAGTTCCCGGCCGCCGACACGGACGTCGACCCCAAGAACATGCCGGAGATCCAGCTGAACGTCTCGACGGGGAACCCGGCGTCCTGATCGTGCCGGTCACCGGTGGGGGCTCGGCTGAGCTGCTCCGGGATACGTCCTCGGGAGCGCCAGGGCTGCGGTCCTGAGGGGGCGTGTCCGGCCGTCACCTCGGTGAACCAGGGGTGCGCTGTGCGACCGGCACCTCGGCGATCCGGGGTGCCGGCCGGGGTGACATCGGCTGGTTTCGACTGCCAGCGGCTTACATCGACAACGCCGACTGCCGGTGACTCATGTCGGCCGACCTCGGCTGACGGCGAGCTGTGCGAGCCGACGCCGGTTGACGCCGCCCGACGGCGGGCCAGCGCGAGCCGACGGCGGCTTGTATCAGTCGCCGACGACCGACCTCGACCGACACGGCCTGCGCCAGCCAACAACGACCTGTGTCAGCTGGCGGCAGCCCTCGTCGGCGGTGGACGTCGGTTACAAGTACGGCCCGCCCGTGCGGGCGCCGAGGTGGCCTTCCTCGGTGCCCTCGTGACCCACGCCCGGCGGGAGTGCGCGGCGCATCTGCTCCAACTGGGCCCGCGCGGCCATCTGCTGGGCGAACAGGGTCGTCTGGATTCCGTGGAAGAGCCCTTCGAGCCAGCCGACGAGCTGCGCCTGGGCGATGCGGAGTTCCGCGTCGCTCGGGGTGGAGTCCTCGTTGAACGGCAGGGAGAGCCGTTCGAGTTCCTCGACGAGTTCGGGCGCGAGCCCGTCCTCCAGCTCCTTCACCGAACTCGCGTGGATCTCCTTGAGCCGCGCCCGGCTCGCCTCGTCGAGGGGAGCGGCCCGCACCTCCTCCAGCAACTGCTTGATCATGCTTCCGATCCGCATGACCTTGGCGGGCTGTTCCACCATCTCCGTCACGGGAACTTCCCGAGCGTCGTCGTCCGCGTCGACCCCGCCGAGCGCCATGCCGTCCTGGCCCACGACCAGGATCTTCTGGGCGTTCTCCGGCGACCTTTCGTTCCTCGGCATCTCCATGCCGCCATTCTCTCGCACCCACCCACTCCACCACCTGCCCGCCCCCTCCACCAGAGATCAACCACCCCCGATCCGAACGGCAACGCACCCCGCCCTGAACTGCTGCCCCCTTCACCCCGAAATGCCACACCCCCCACCCTGTGCAAGCC
>DATCQX010000965.1:0-2563 GCA_036569285.1 Streptomyces sp. | reverse complement strand
GGGAGCGCCGGGGCGGGAGGGGCGGTCGGCGGGGATGAGGGCGGTGAGGGTGAGGGCGTGGCCGAAGGGGGTGAGGGCGTGGCCGACGGGGGTCTGGGAGTGGCCGACGGTTCGCCATGCATGTGCGTTTCCTCCATCCCGTACCGCGAGGGTGTGGGAAACGTACACTTCGCAGTCTCTTTCCGGCCACCTAATGTCGTACTCCGTCACCCGCACGGCGACAACGAGCGCCCCCGAGCGCGCAGCCTGAGTGAGGGATTCCATGGCCGTCGACTACACCGTGATCGTCGTCTACCTGGCCGGGATGCTGGCCATGGGCTGGTGGGGCATGCGCCGCGCCCGTTCCAAGAGCGAGTTCCTGGTCGCGGGGCGCCGGCTCGGCCCCGTGATGTACTCCGGGACCATGGCGGCGATCGTCCTCGGCGGCGCGTCCACCATCGGCGGGGTGGGTCTCGGGTACAAGTACGGCCTGTCCGGTGCCTGGATGGTCTTCACCATCGGCCTCGGCCTGCTCGCCCTGAGCGTCTTCTTCTCCGCCCGCATCGCCCGTCTCAAGGTGTACACCGTCTCCGAGATGCTCGACCTGAGGTACGGGGGCGGCGCGGCCGGGATCGTCTCGGGGGTGGTGATGTGGGCCTACACCCTGATGCTGGCGGTCACCTCGACCATCGCCTACGCCACGATCTTCGACGTCCTCCTCGACATGGACCGCACCCTCGCGATCGTCCTCGGAGGCTCGATCGTCGTCGCCTACTCCACCCTCGGCGGAATGTGGTCGATCACCCTGACGGACATGGTGCAGTTCGTCGTCAAGACCGTCGGCGTGCTGCTGCTGTTGCTGCCGATCGCGGTCGTCAAGGCGGGCGGATTCGCCGCCATGCGCGACGAGTTGCCGACGTCGTACTTCGACCCGCTGGGCATCGGCGGCGAGACCGTCTTCACCTATGTCCTCATCTACACCTTCGGCATGCTGATCGGCCAGGACATTTGGCAGCGGGTGTTCACCGCGAGGAGCGACCGCACCGCCAAGTGGGGTGGCACGGTGGCGGGTTCGTACTGCCTCGCGTACGCCGTCGCGGGCGCCGTCATCGGCACGGCGGCCAAGGTGCTGTACCCGGACCTGAGTTCGGCGGACGACGCCTTCGCGACGATCGTGAAGGACGAACTCCCCGTCGGTGTGCGCGGGTTGGTGCTGGCGGCGGCGCTCGCGGCGGTGATGTCGACGTCGTCCGGCGCGCTCATCGCCTGCGCGACGGTGGCGAACAACGACATCTGGGCGCGGCTGCGGGGCCGGGCCGGCGGTGCCGGGAGCGGTGACGACGTCCGCGACAACCGGCTGTTCATCCTGGTCATGGGCGTCGCCGTGATCGGTACGGCGGTCGCCCTGAACAACGTGGTGGAGGCGCTCACCGTCGCCTACAACCTGCTCGTCGGCGGCCTCCTCGTCCCCATCCTCGGCGGGCTGCTGTGGAGGCGGGGGACCGTGCACGGCGCGCTGGCCTCGGTCGTGGTCGGCGGCGGTTCGGTGATCGCGCTGATGGCGGCCTACGGGATCCTCGCCAACGAGCCCGTGTACTACGGCCTGCTGGCCTCCCTCGCCGCCTACGCCGTCGTCTCGCTCGCGACCCCGCCGACCGACGCGGCCGTCCTCGCCGCCTGGCGCGAGCGACTGGCCGGGCGCGGAACCGAACTGACGGACCAACAGCTTCGTGCGGCGACGACCTCGTCGTAGAAGGACATCTGGAAGAACGCCGAACAGGCGTGAGAAAGAAGGAACGTGACCATGGCTGAGCACGAGACGCCGCGCGGACCCGTCGACTCCTCGCGGATCCCCCGCTACGCCGGACCCGCGACGTTCGCCCGGCTGCCGAGGCTCGACGAGGTCGGCGGGAAGGCCGATGTCGCCGTCGTGGGCGTGCCGTTCGACTCCGGCGTCTCCTACCGGCCCGGGGCGCGGTTCGGCGGCAACGCGATCCGTGAGGCGTCCCGCCTGCTGCGGCCCTACAACCCGGCGCAGGACGCCTCGCCGTTCGCGCTCGCGCAGGTCGCGGACGGCGGTGACATCGCCGTCAACCCGTTCGACATCAACGAGGCCGTCGAGACGGTCGAGGCGGCGGCCGGCCAACTCCTGGACGGCGGCGCCCGGTTGATGACCCTGGGCGGCGACCACACCATCGCGCTGCCGCTGCTGCGGGCCGTCGCGAGGAAGCACGGACCGGTGGCCCTGCTGCACTTCGACGCCCATCTCGACACCTGGGACACCTACTTCGGCGCGGAGTACACGCACGGCACCCCGTTCCGCCGCGCGGTCGAGGAGGGCATCCTCGACACCTCGGCGCTCTCCCACGTCGGCACCCGGGGGCCGCTGTACGGCAAGCAGGACCTGACCGACGACGAGAAGATGGGCTTCGGGATCGTCACCTCCGCCGACGTCATGCGGCGCGGCGTCGACGAGGTCGCCGACCAGCTCAGGCAGCGGGTGGGGGACCGGCCGCTGTACGTGTCGATCGACATCGACTGCCTCGACCCCGCGCACGCGCCGGGTACGGGTACCCCTGAGGCC
>DATCQX010000964.1:0-14450 GCA_036569285.1 Streptomyces sp. | reverse complement strand
CCCCCAGGACGCGCAACCCCACCGGCCCGCACCGCTCAGTCGAACCGTTCCAGATCCCGCAGCCACGCCTTCGCCGAGCTGTCCGACGGTGCCCGCCAGTCGCCGCGGGGGGACAGGGAGCCGCCCGCCGACACCTTCGGGCCGTTCGGCATCGCCGATCGCTTGAACTGGGCGAACGCGAAGAAGCGGCGGCAGAACACCTCCAGCCACCTGCGGATCTCGGGCAGGTCGAACGTCCCGCGCTTGTCCTCGGGGAAGCCGGGCGGCCAGTCGCCCGCCGCCACGTCGTGCCACGCGTGCCAGGCCAGGAAGGCGATCTTCGACGGCCGGAAGCCGTACCGCAGCACATGGAAGAGCGTGAAGTCGTGCAGCGCGTAGGGCCCGATCTTCGACTCGGTGGACTGCATCTCCTCGCCCGGCACCAGCTCCGGGCTGATCTCGGTGTCGAGGATCGCGGCGAGGATCTCGCCGGTCTCCTTGTCGAACTGGCCGCTGCTGATGACCCAGCGGATCAGGTGCTGGATGAACGTCTTCGGCACGCCCGAGTTGACGTTGTAGTGGCTCATCTGGTCGCCCACGCCGTACGTGGACCAGCCGAGCGCCAGCTCCGAGAGGTCCCCGGTGCCGAGCACGATGCCACCGCGCTGGTTGGCGAGCCGGAACAGGTAGTCGGTGCGCAGGCCCGCCTGGACGTTCTCGAAGGTGACGTCGTACACCGGCTCGCCGGAGGCGAACGGGTGGCCCATCTCCTGAAGCATCAGCCGCGCGGTCGGCGTGATGTCCAGCTCCGCCGCGGTGACCCCGAGCGCGGCCATCAGCTTGTGGGCGTTGTCCTTGGTGTGGTCGCTGGTCGCGAAGCCGGGCAGTGTCCAGGCCAGGATGTCGCTGCGCGGGCGCCCGGCGCGGTCCATCGCACGGGCCGCCACGATCAGCGCGTGGGTGGAGTCGAGGCCCCCGGACACCCCGATGACGACCTTCGGGCCGCCGATCGCCGCGAGCCGCTGCTGGAGCCCGGCGACCTGGATGTTGTAGGCCTCGTAGCAGTCCTGGGCGAGCCGCTCGGCGTCGGCCGGCACGAACGGGAACCGCTCCAGACGCCGCTTCAGTCCCAGGTCGCCCGAGGGCGGGTCGAGCTCGAAGGACACCGTGCGGAAGTCACCGGTGCGGGCCTGGTGGGTGCGCCGGTTCTCGTCGAACGTGCCCATCCGCATCCGCTCCTGCCGCAGCAGGTCGAGGTCCACGTCGGCCACCGCGTACTCGTCCCCCTGCGGGAACCGCTCGGTCTCGGCGAGCAGTACGCCGTTCTCGTAGACCATGGCCTGCCCGTCCCAGGACAGGTCGGTGGTCGACTCGCCGAGTCCGGCCGCCGCGTAGACGTAGGCGGCCAGGCAGCGGGAGGACGCCGAGCGGCACAGCAGCTTGCGGTCCTCGGCCCGGCCGACCGTGATGGGGCTGCCGGACAGGTTGACCAGGACGGTCGCACCGGCGAGCGCGGCCTCCGCGCTGGGCGGCACCGGCACCCACATGTCCTCGCAGATCTCCGCGTGCAGCACCAGGCCGGGCACGTCACCGGCCTCGAACAGCAGGTCCACGCCGAACGGTACGGCGGTGCCGGCGACCCGGATCGAGCCTCCCCGCTCGTCGGCGCCGTCGCCGATCTGCCGACGCTCGTAGAACTCGCGGTAGTTGGGCGGGTACGACTTCGGCACGACCCCGAGGACCCGGCCGCGGTGCACGATCACCGCGCAGTTGTAGACCCGGTTGCGGTGGCGCAGCGGGGCGCCGACGACCAGCACCGGCAGCAGCTCGGCCGACCCGGCGACGACCTCCGCGAGGGCCGCCTCGACCTCGTCCAGCAGCGCGTCCTGGAGCAGCAGGTCCTCGATGGAGTACCCGCACAGCCCCAGCTCCGGGAAGACCGCGACGGCGACCCCCTCCTCGGAGCACCGGCGCGCGTGACGCAGAACCGCTTCGGCGTTGGCGGGCGGGTCCGCGATGACGGTGTGACCCGTACACGCGGCGACGCGTGCGAACCCGTGCTGATAGATGGACCAGAAGTTCGGCTGAGGCACGGGTCCAGTGTAATCGTCAGAGCGACGCTATAGCTGGTGGGGGTGTGAGGAGCCTTACGCGCGCGGCCCATTGCCGGATTGTCATGACCTTGTCTTCAATAGGCGGTATGACCGGCATCAGCGGTACAAGGGACGACGGTGCGCACCTCGCGACGGACTGGGGCTGGTTCCTGGCCTGGCTCCTGGTGGGAGCGTGTGCGGGTGTCGGCCTGGCGGCGATCCTGACGGTGGGGGCGGCCTTCCTGGTGCTCGCCGCGGTGGCCGCGGTGCTCCTGATCCGCAAGGGCCCGGGCCGCGCTGCCGTGGGCGTCGTGGCGGGACTGGCCCTGCCCGCGTTCTACCTCGCCTACCTGAACCGGGGCGGCCCGGGGGAGGTGTGCCGCACGGTGACGGGCGGCCAGACCTGCACCGACGAGTACTCACCGGTGCCGTTCCTCGTCGTCGGGGCCCTTCTGCTGGTCGCGGGCCTGGCGATCCACGCGGTGAACGGCCGCCGCGGGCGCGCCTGACGCGGCAGGACCGGACGAACGGGAGGGCCCGGTCCCGGAGGTTCCCACCTCCGGGACCGGGCCCTTGGGGCATGCGCCCCGATCAGTGCCGGTTGAACGACTGGACGTAACCGTCTGCGGGCGTACCCACACCCGTCACGTCGTCGTAGCCCTTCACCGCGGACAGCGAGCTGTCCTTGCCGAGGCTGCGCACCGAGGTGAGCAGACCCTCGGAGCCGTCGAAGGCGTTGGCGAAGTCGACGCGCGCCACCGCGAGGTCGGTGCCCGTCGGCTTGTCCGTGACGTCGTGGTACACCCGCGACCCGTACTTGGAGTAGATCGACGGGTTGGCGAACCCGAGCGCCTTGCCGCCGGACGCCTGCTGCGCCAGCGCCTGCACGGCCGCGATCACCGGCGAGGCCAGCGAGGTGCCGCCGATGCGGTACTCGCTGTACTGCTGCGAGCCGTCAGGGAAGGTCTGGGTCTGCCCGACCAGGAAGCCGGTGTTCGGGTCGGCGATCGCGGAGATGTCCGGGACCACGCGGTTGCCGGTGGCGTTGTTCGCCGTGGCGAGCGCGTTCGGGACGACACCCTTCTGGTAGAAGGGCTCGGCGACCGTCTTGCTGGTGCCGCCGCCCGCGCCCGAGGTGAACGCGCCGGGGAAGTTGGTCCAGCTCTTGCCGTCCGTGGACAGCGTGGCCTTCTCGGTGCCCCAGCCGGTCTCCCACAGGTACTTGTCGCCCTTGCCGACCGCCAGCGAGGTACCGCCGACCGCCGTCACCCACGCCGAGTTGGCCGGGGTGTCGACCTGCTTCGTACCGGTGTTGGCGACCTCGTCGCCGTTGTCGCCGGAGGAGAAGTAGAAGCCGATGCCCTCGACCGCGCCGAACTGGAAGACCTGGTCGTAGGCGGCCGCGAGGTCCGGCGTCTGGTTGGCCTCGATGTCGCCCCACGAGTTGGAGACGATGTCGGCGAGGTGGTTGTCGACGACCTTGCTGAGCGAGTCCAGCAGGTCGTCGTCCAGGCAGGACGCGGCACCCACGTACGTGATGTTCGCGTCCGGCGCGACCGCGTGCACGGCCTCGACGTCGAGGGTCTCCTCGCCGTACCAGCCGGCCGCCGAGCAGGCCTCGGTGTTGGTGTAGCCGTCGGGCAGCACCTGGCGCAGCTGGCTGGTCTTGTAGGCCGCGTCGCCGTTCTTCTTCGCGTACGTGGCCGCGTCGAAGGCGATGGTCGGCGAGGCGTACGCGTCGGTGATGGCGACCCGCACCCCCTTGCCGGTGTACTTGCCGGCGCCGTAGGCGGCGCGCAGCTGCTTGCCCGTGTAGCCCTTGATCGCGTACGGGATCTTCGTGCCGTAGGCGCTGGGCAGCGTGCTCGCGGTGTTCGAGCCGTAGTACGAGGAGAACGGCCCGGAGTTCTTGAACACGGCGTCCGGCGGCGGCAGTTGGTCCTTGCTGCTGGCCTTGTGCGGCGCGTTGTCCAGACCGGTGACGGTCAGCACGGCACCGTCGAGGCCGGCCGGCGCGGACGCGGCCTTGTCGGGGGCACGGTAGGTCTTCGAGCCCTTGACGTAGTTGTGCAGCTGGGTCCCGAAGGCCTTCTCGACGGAGGCCACGTCACCGGTGACGGCGACGTAGTGCTCGTGGACGCCCGTGACCTTCAGACCGGCGGACGTCAGCCAGGACTTGACCGCGGCGACCTGCGCCTTGGTCGCGCCGAAGCGGGCCTGCGCCTGACCGGCGCTCAGGTACTTGCCGTACGACGCGGAGCTCGGGTCGGACACGGCCTTCGCGTAGGCGGCGAGACCGGCGGCGTCCTTGCCGGCGAGGTAGACCCGGGCGGAGACCTTGGCGCTGTCCGAGGTGGCGCCCTTGTCCGCCTTGGCCGTGGCCCACGCGGGCTTCGTGCCGGCCAGCGTGTCACGGGCCGGGGTGTCCGCGGCGTGGGCCGCGGGTATACCCAGCGCCAGCGCGCCCGCGAGCATCGGCAGTGTCGCCGCCATGCTCACTCCGGCGCGAAGTTTGGCGCGGTTGGATCTCATGGAACCCCCTGAATGCGGTTCTTCGGCGAGTGATCACTCGACGGTGTGGCCACTCTTGCGACGAACCGTTCATGCCAGGGGAATGGTCATGCCAAGAAGAGTCCAACTAACCTAAAGAAAAAGGCTGGTTAGAGGGTTAACCCTCTATGATCTCGGCTTCGCGCCCCGCTCCTTCAGCATCCCCGCCATCAGGTCGATCTCCGACTGCTGTGCGTCGACCATGCCCTGCGCGAGCCGCTTCTCCACCCCGACCGTGCACTTGTCCACACAGCCCTTCGCCATGTGGATGCCACCCCGGTGATGCTCCGTCATCAACCGGAGGTAGAAGACCTCGGCCTGCTTGCCGTTGAGCGTGCCCAGCTTCTTCATCTCGCTGTCGGTCGCCATGCCCGGCATCAGCGAACCCTCGCCCGCCGAGGGCATGTCACCCATGCCCATCCACGTCATCGGCGGATCCGCCGACACCTTCGGCAACCCCCACAGATCCAGCCAGCCCAGCAGCATCCCGCGCTGGTTGGCCTGCGTCTGCGCGATGTCGTAGGCGAGCCGCCGCACCTCCACGTCCTTGGTGCGGTCCCGCACGATGTACGACATCTCGACCGCCTGCTGATGGTGTACGGCCATGTCGCGCGCGAAGCCCGCGTCCGCCGACTCGGCCGTGGGCGTGTCGGCGGAGCCGTCCTCCGCGACGGCGTAGGTGATCGCCCCGGCCGCGACGAGCACCCCCGCCACGGCCACGGCCACTCCCGCGAACCTCACTGCCCCAGACCACCCGTGCACGCCGCGCCCGGCTCGGGCGTCTGCTCGCCCTGCACGAACTTCGCGAAGAACTTGTCGACGTCAGGGTCGGTCGCGCTCGTCACCGTCCGCTGGTGGCCCCACGCCGACAGCATGATCGGGTCCTTCTGCTTGTCGTCCGGGCTCATCAGCGTGTACGGCGTCTTCTTCACCTTGGCCGCGAGCGCGTCGACGTCGGCCTTCTTCGCCTTGCTGGTGTACGTCACCCAGACCGCGCCGTGCTCCAGGGAGTGCACGGCGTTCATGTTGTTGAGCGCCTTGGTGTAGACGTCGCCGTTGCAGTTCATCCACACCTGGTTGTGGTCGCCGCCGACCGGGGGCTCCATCGGGTAGTTCACGGTCTTGACGACATGGGTGCGGCCCAGCGTGCCCTTCCAGGTCCTGACGCCGTCCGAGCCCGTCACGAAGTGCCCCTTGCCCTTGCCGTCGGCCGCCGTGCTGTCGTCGGACTGCGACTGGACGAGGGCGACGGTCCCGGCGGTCAGACCGGCCACGGCGAGCACACTGGCGGTGATCACGAGGATCCGGTTGCGGCGCGCACGGGCCTGTTCGGCGCGCCGCATCTCCTCTATGCGCGCCTTGCGTGCCGCGGTGGTGCTCTTCTTGGCGGAACCCATGAGGTGTGTCCTTCTGGGGGAAAGGGGCGGGGCGGACGGTGACGATCGGTCCGCTGATCGTAGTGGGGCGGCAGCGGCTTCTCGTAGGGAGCCCGCAGGAAACCCGGGGCGCCGGGTGAGACGGGGCGGGCCGGGCATTACGTATGTCAGTCCGAGCAGGCAAGATGGGCGGCAGAGCAGTACATCCACCGGACGTGAGGCGTTCACACCCGGGTCGCCCGGGCGATCAAGGTCGGCAACGCGCACGAAACTCCGTTGTGGTGTGATGCTCAGGTGCCCGACCGCCTCCTGCGGGACACGGAGACAGGCGGCCTGACCAGCAAGGATGGGGAAGTCGAAGATGGACAAGCAGCAGGAGTTCGTGCTCCGGACCTTGGAGGAGCGCGACATCCGGTTCGTACGCCTGTGGTTCACGGACGTGCTGGGCTTCCTCAAGTCCGTCGCCGTGGCCCCGGCGGAACTGGAACAGGCCTTCGACGAGGGCATCGGCTTCGACGGCTCCGCGATCGAGGGCTTCGCCCGCGTGTACGAGTCCGACATGATCGCCAAGCCGGACCCGTCGACCTTCCAGGTGCTGCCCTGGCGCGCGGAGGCCCCCGGCACCGCCCGGATGTTCTGCGACATCCTCATGCCCGACGGCTCCCCGTCCTTCGCGGACCCGCGCTACGTCCTCAAGCGCGCCCTGGCCCGCACCTCCGACCTGGGCTTCACCTTCTACACCCACCCGGAGATCGAGTTCTTCCTGCTGAAGGACCGCCCGCTGGACGGCTCGCGCCCCACCCCGGCCGACAACTCCGGCTACTTCGACCACACCCCCCAGAACATCGGCATGGACTTCCGCCGCCAGGCGATCACCATGCTGGAGTCCATGGGCATCTCGGTCGAGTTCTCGCACCACGAGGGGGCACCGGGCCAGCAGGAGATCGACCTGCGGTACGCCGACGCGCTCTCCACCGCCGACAACATCATGACGTTCCGCCTCGTCATGAAGCAGGTCGCGCTGGAGCAGGGCGTGCAGGCGACGTTCATGCCGAAGCCGTTCTCCGAGCACCCCGGCTCGGGCATGCACACGCACCTGTCGTTGTTCGAGGGCGACCGCAACGCGTTCTACGAGTCCGGCTCCGAGTACCAGCTCTCCAAGGTCGGCCGCTCCTTCATCGCGGGCCTGCTGAAGCACGCCGCGGAGATCTCCGCCGTCACCAACCAGTGGGTGAACAGCTACAAGCGGATCTGGGGCGGCACGGAGCGCACCGCGGGTGCCGGCGGTGAGGCGCCCTCCTACATCTGCTGGGGTCACAACAACCGTTCCGCCCTCGTCCGCGTCCCCATGTACAAGCCCGGCAAGACCGGCTCCGCCCGCATCGAGGTCCGCTCCCTCGACTCCGGCGCGAACCCGTACCTGGCGTACGCGCTGCTGCTGGCGGCCGGCCTCAAGGGTGTCGAGGAGGGCTACGAACTCCCGGCAGGCGCGGAGGACGACGTCTGGGCTCTCTCGGACGCCGAACGCCGGGCCATGGGCATCGAGCCCCTCCCCCAGAACCTCGGCGAAGCCCTCACCCTCATGGAACGCTCCGACCTCGTCGCCGAAACCCTCGGCGAGCACGTCTTCGACTTCTTCCTGCGGAACAAGCGGCAGGAGTGGGAGGAGTACCGGTCCGAGGTGACGGCGTTCGAGCTGAGGAAGAACCTGCCGGTTCTCTAGAGCTGTCCGGTTCTCCGGATCTGTTCGGCCATGGCCCCGAGGTACACATCCTGTACCTTGGGGTCATGGCTTTGAAGCGGACCAATGTGTATGCCGACGACGGTGACCTGGCTCTGATCAAGGACGCCGCCGCGCGGCTCGGTGTGCCGGAGGCGGAGTTGATTCGGGAGGGGATTCACCGGGTCGCGCTGTCACGCCGGGTGTGGGACGAGCCGTTCGTGTCGGACGAGGAGACCTTCGACCTGGGCGGACCCGTGGAGCACGAGGAGGTGCGGGCGGCCGTCGTCGAGGGGTACGAGGCGAAGGCGCGCCGGAGCGGAGGGCGCGCGGCGTGATCGCCGTCGCCGACACCTCCGGGATTCTCGCCCTGTTCAACCGGTCGGACCCGGCGCACCACGCCGCGAGGAAAGCCGCGGACCAGTGTGGCTTCCTCGTCGCCACCCCGCTCGCCCTCACCGAGGTCCACCAGGTCGCCACCAGCCGCGCGGGCCGCGCCGCCGCCGACGCGATCCTCCGCTCGCTCACCGCACGGGTACGCCAGATGCGGCTGGTCCTCGCGCAGCCGACCCCCGAGATCCTCGACGCCGCCCTGGCCGTCCGCGCCCGCTACGACACCCTGGACCTCGACCTGGTGGACGCGGTCGATATCGCGCTCGCCGCCGAGTACGACACCGACGCCGTCCTCACCCGCGACCTGCGCGACTTCAGAGCCGTCCGCCCCCTCGGCGGCCGGTACACCCACTTCCGGATCCTGCCGGACGACCTCAGCTGACGAACGCCGGCGACACCGCCGCCGCGCTGATCCGCCGCGGTGCCCCCGTCCCGTCCGCCCCCACCTCGTACAGGTCGGCCCCGTAGTCCCCAGGTAGGGCGTAGACGAGGGTGTGGTCGTCCTTCCAGACGGCCTGGTCGTCGATGCTGTGGGGGTCGGGGAGGGGGGTTTCGCGGAGGGTGCGGAGGGCGAGGGTGTAGAGGCGCCAGGGGGCGTCCTTGGAGAGGCCGGGGACGCGTTTTTTGTAGGCGATGCGGGTGCCGTCGGGGGAGAGGGAGGGGCATTCGACGTTGGTGTGGAGGGTGGTTGCCGTGCGGGTCGTCAGGTCGCCTCGGATCAGGTACGTCGTGCCCTTGCTCGCCATCGTCGCGTAGAAGGTCCGGTCGTCCTTCGCGAACGTGACCCCCCAGAAGTTGACGTCGGGGGAGGCGTACGTCCGCCCGTCCTTGACGACCCTGAAGTCCTCCAGGGTCGGGATCAGGGACCCCGTACGGGTGTCGACGATCGCCGTGCGCGTCGAGAAGTCGGTGCCCGCGTAGGAGTCACCGCCCACGAACGCGGTCCACGCGGCGAACCGTCCGGACGGCGACACGCGGGCGCGGGAGGGGATGCCGGGGACGTCGTAGCGGGCGCGCTCGCGCAGACCGGCGTCCAGGATCAGCGCCCGGTACGTGTCGGAGACGGCACCGCGGACGGCCTGGAGGCACACCCCGGTCCCGCCGGCGGCGTAGAAGCGGAGGCACTTGACGCCGGAGGCGGTACGGGGACCCGCGGGATCGGCGGCGTCCACCGAGGACACCTCGTCCCGGTGCGGCCCCCACGCCAGGTTCCGGAAGACCATGCGCCCGGGCGTCGTCAACCGCACCTCCCCGGACGACACCCGCGGCCCGCCCGCCTGCACCTGCTCCCGGCGTTCCGCACGGGCCGACGCGTGCAGCACGGCCCCCACCGCGACCCCCGCCAGCACCAGCACCGCGCAGACGAGCACCAGCATCCGGTTACGCACACTCACGCCGACTCCCTCGGTCGCAGCAAGGTCAGAGAGGCCAGGGCGCAGCACGCCAGCAGGCCCGTCGAGATCCCGAGCGCCGTCCGGTCGCCCCACAGCGTCCACAGCGCCCCGAACCCCAGTGAGCAGGCGAAACGCGCGAGCGCCTGCCCGGTCTGGACGAGCGCGAGCCCCGACGACCGCAGTTCCTCGGGGACGCTGTCGGAGGCCGCCGCCATGAGCACCCCGTCGGTCGCCGCGTAGAAGGCGCCGTGCAGCAACAGCACCAGATACGGCAGCGCGGCACTGTGCCAGGAGGTCAGGAGGACGGCGTACACCGCGAGCAGCGCCGCGTGCCCGGCCAGGAACACCTGCCACCGGCCCACCCGGTCCGCGAGCCGCCCCAGCGGCAGCGCCAGCAGCAGGAACGCCGCCGCCGTCCCCAGCGGGAGCAGCGCGAACCAGCGGTCGGGGACGCCGAGCCCGCGTTGCAGCAGCAGGTAGACGAAGGAGTCGCTGACGGTGGCGAGACCGAGGAGCAGCGCGCAGATCGCGGTGCGGCGCAGGGGGCGGTGACGGAGGAGGGAGAGGGCGGCGCGGAAGGTGGGGCGGGGGGTGGTGGGGGGAGGGGGTTCGGTCTCGGGGTGCTCGGCGGAGGGGGGTCCCGTAGTACCCGTAGCCCCCGTAATACCCCCGGCGTCCTTCCCGCCCGGCACGAACAGCACCAGTACCAGCACCCCCGTCACGGCGACACAGAAACTCACCGTGAACACCGCGTCGTACCCGTCCACCGTCGCCCGCAGGATCAGGAACGCCGCCAGCGGCCCCAGCAGCGCCCCCGCCGTGTCCATCGCGCGATGGACCCCGAAGGCCCTCCCCCGGTTCTCAGGGGTGGAGGAGAGGGAGATCAGGGCGTCACGGGGTGCCGTCCGCAGCCCCTTGCCCGTGCGGTCCGCCGCGAGGACCAGCCCTATGGGGGTGAGGGTGTGCGCCACCAGGAGCAGGGGTTTGCAGAGCGCCGAGAGCGCGTACCCCGCCCCGGCGACCCACTTGTGCCGCCCGCCGCCCCGGTCCGCGAGATGCCCTCCGACGAGCCGGACGACCGCGGAGAACCCGTTGTAGACCCCGTCGAGGAGCCCGAAGCCGAGGGGGGAGAGGCCCAGGCCGGCCACCAGGTACAGCGGCAGGACGGCCGTGACCATCTCCGACGACACGTCCGTGATCAGGCTGACCGCGCCGAGCGCGAACACGGTGGGGGCGACCCGCGCCCCCACCGCCGCGGACGCCGCCTGAGGGGTGCTGGTGCGGCTGTCCGCTACATACATGTCAGGACGCCCAGATCCCGGTGATGTCCTCGGCGTCGGCCGCGTTCCCCGCGTGGGTCGTCAGACCCTGGGTGTCCTCGATCGTACGCAGCAGGTCGTAGTGGTTGTACGTGGTGGAGGACGACGACCCCGGCGTCACCGGCTCCCCGTACAGCACCGTCGGGATCCGGTTGCCGGAGAGCCGGTTGTCCTCGTCGAAGGTGACGACGAGCAGGCTGTTGTGGGTCTTGGCCCAGGTCGCGTACGCGCCCAGGTTGTTCTTCAGCCAGGTGTCACCGGAGGACACCGAGCAGTCGTGCATGTCGCTGCACAGGTTCGGGACGACGAAGGAGACGTCCGGCAGCGTCGTGAAGTCGGTGGGGAACTGCGCGAACGTCTTGGCCGTGGAGGTCGGGACGTTGCTGAACCCGAACCACGGGTTGTGCTTGCGCGCGTACTTCCCGCTGGAGCACGTCGTCGAACCCTGGCTCGGCAGCGTCTCGTTGTAGCTCGCCCAGGTCCCGCCCGCCGCGATCACCTCGGAGGCGAGGTTCGGCGCGGAGGAGAACCCGGGGGAGTAGCAGCTGTCGTCGGTGACGCCCTGCGTCGAACCCGAGAACAGGGCGAAGTAGTTGGGCTGGCTCGGGTGGGTCAGGCCGAAGGACTGCGACAGGTTCGCGCCGCCGGTCTTCAGCGAGTTGATGTACGGCGCGCTGGACGAGCCGATGACCTGGCTGTAGGCGTGGTTCTCGAAGACCACGACGACGACGTGATCGGGTGTGGGGACGGCGGCAGCGGCGTGGGCGGAGCCGCTCGCGCCGATGCCGGTCCACAGGCCGAACGAGGCCGCGGCGAGGGCCGCCGAGCCGGCGACGGCCGTGCGGGCACGGCGGAAGAAGGTACTGCCGGACACATCATCCTCCGGTGGGGGAGTACCCAAGGGGTGCGGGTACTACGGGTACGGGTGGCACGGGTGGTGCGGGTCCTACGGGTATGACGGGCACGGGTGGTGCGGACCTGCCATGACGGTGCGGGCCGAGCATGTACACGCCAGAATGCTCTCCGGCGACATCGCCCGTCCAGGTGGATGAAGTCCATGTGAACGCCTGAGGTGTGCCGATGGCTGAGACGCGGCCCCCGGACCGGCGCTTGTCTCCACCCCGAGGGTTAGTCTCGAAGTCTCGTACGACCTTGATCAGACGGAGGAGGCCGGGGATGACGCCGGGGCGCAGGAGCAGTACCTTCTCCCGTCTGCTGCGGCACGGGTTCACCGACCCCTCCGCCGCCGAACGCCTCCTGGACGGCGCCGAACTGGCCGGCGTGCGCAACGACCCGGTCCTCCTGGAGGCCCTCGGCGCCACCGCGGACCCCGACCTCGCCCTGCACGGCCTGGTCCGCCTCCTGGAGGCCCAGCCCGGCCCCACCGCCCGCCGCGAACTCCTCGACACGGTGATAGCGGCGAAACCCCTGAGGGACCGCCTCCTAGGGGTGCTGGGGGCCTCCGCCGCCCTCGCGGACCACCTCGCCCGCCACCCCCGCGACTGGGAGGTCCTGGTCACCTACGAGCCCAGGGACCTCCACCCCGGGGTGGAGGAGTTCGAACGCGGCCTCGCGGAGGCCGGCGACCCCGTCTCCCTGCGCGTCGCCTACCGCCGCTGCCTCCTGTCGATCGCCGCCCGCGACGTCTGCGGCACCACCGACATCACCGAGACCGCCGCCGAACTCGCGGACCTCGCCACGGCGACCCTGCGCGCCGCCCTGGCCCTGGCCCGGGCCGCCGCCCCCGACGACGACGCCGCCTGCCGCCTCGCCGTCATCGCCATGGGCAAGTGCGGCGGCCACGAGCTGAACTACGTCTCGGACGTGGACGTCATCTTCGTCGGCGAGGCGGCCGACGGCGCCGACGAGGGCAAGGCCCTCAGATCCGCCACCAGACTCGCCTCGCACATGATGAGGATCTGCTCCGAGACGACCGTCGAGGGCACGATCTGGCCGGTCGACGCCAACCTCCGCCCCGAGGGCCGCAACGGCCCCCTCGTCCGCACCCTCAGCAGCCACCTCGCCTACTACCAGCGCTGGGCGAAGACCTGGGAGTTCCAGGCCCTCCTCAAGGCCCGCCCGGTCGCCGGTGACCTCGACCTCGGCCGCGGCTACGTCGAGGCCCTGGCCCCCATGGTCTGGCAGGCGTCGCAGCGCGAGAACTTCGTCACCGACGTCCAGAAGATGCGCCGCCGCGTCGTCGAGAACATCCCCGCCGCCGAGGTCGAACGCGAGCTGAAACTCGGCCCCGGCGGCCTGCGGGACGTCGAATTCGCCGTCCAGATGCTCCAGTTGGTGCACGGCAGGTCCGACACCACGCTGCGCAGCGGCACCACGCTGGACGCGCTGCGGGCGCTCGCCGAGGGCGGGTACATCGGCCGTAGGGACGCCGTCCAGCTCAACGCGGCCTACCGCTTCCTGCGCTCCATGGAACACCGCATCCAGCTCTACCGGCTGCGCCGCACCCACCTCGTCCCCGAATCCGAGGAGGACCAGCGGAGGCTGGGCCGCTCCCTCGGGATGCGCGCCGATCCGGTCGCCGAGCTGAACCAGGAGTGGAAGCTCCACTCCGGGGTCGTCCGGCGCCTCCACGAGAAGCTGTTCTACCGCCCCCTCCTCGACGCCTTCGCCCAACTGGGCCCAGGCGAGGCCCGGTTGAGCCCCGAGGCGGCCCGCGAGCGGATGGTCGCCCTCGGCTACGCCGACCCGGCCGCCGCCCTCAGGCACCTGGAGGCGCTGGCGTCCGGGGTGTCCCGCAAAGCCGCCATCCAACGGACTTTGCTGCCCGTCCTGTTGGGCTGGTTCGCGGACTCCGCCGACCCGGACACGGGCCTCCTCAACTTCCGCAAGGTCTCCGACGCCCTCGGCAAGACCCCTTGGTATCTGCGCCTTTTGAGGGACGAGGGCGCCGCCGCCGAGAACCTCGCCCGCGTCCTGTCCGCCGGCCGCCTCGCCCCCGACCTCCTCATGCGGGCCCCCGAAGCGGTCGCCCTGCTCGGCGACGGCGACGACCTGGAGCCGCGCGGGCGTGACCAGTTGGAGCAGGAGGTGCTGGCCACCGTCGGCCGCGCGGAGAGCGGCGAGGCCGGGGTGTACGCGGCACGCGGCATCCGGCGCCGTGAACTGTTCCGCACGGCCGCCGCCGACATCGTCCACTCCTACGGCACCGAGACCAAGCCCGCCGAGGCCGACCAGGGTGCCCTGGTCGACGAGGTCGGCGCCGCCGTCTCCGACCTCACCGCCGCGACCCTCGCCGGGACCCTGCGCTCGGTCGTCCGCGACGGCTGGGGCGACACCCTGCCGACCCGGTTCGCCGTCATCGGCATGGGCCGGTTCGGCGGGCACGAGCTGGGCTACGGGTCGGACGCGGACGTCGTCTTCGTGCACGAACCCCGCGACGGCGTCGACGAGCGGGAAGCCTCCGAGGCCGCGAACCGGGTCGTCTCCGAGACGCGCAGGCTCCTCCAAGTCCCCAGCGCCGACCCGCCGTTGCTCATCGACGCCGACCTGCGGCCCGAGGGCAGGTCGGGGCCGCTGGTGCGGACCCTCAAGTCCTACGAGGCGTACTACCGGCGCTGGTCGCTGGTCTGGGAGTCGCAGGCGCTGCTGCGGGCCGAACCGGTCGC
>DATCQX010000963.1:0-8604 GCA_036569285.1 Streptomyces sp. | reverse complement strand
GGGCGGGCTCGCGTTCCTGTGGGCGCCCGGCGTGCCCGCCGTCCTGCTCAGCGCGTACATCGCCTACCTGCGCTCCCAGGAACGCCGCCGCTTCGCCGTCCAGATGGACCGCAGGCGCGCGGAGGTCGCCGCGCAGCACCTCAAGGAGCGCGTCCGCCAGCCGCACCGCCGGGCGTCCGCCTCGGTGGCCACGGAGGCGTTCGACGTCCCCGCAGAGGAGCCCGAAACGGCGCCCGAGCCCGAGGACCCCGGGCTGCTCGCCCTGGCCGCCGACCGCCGCGCGCTCGTCGAGCAGACCGACCACGCGGAGTGGGTCGACCAGCAGCGCGAGCGGCAGCGCCGCCCCGACCACGGCGACAGCTGGGACCCCGTCCCCGTGCCCCTGCCGACGTACGTCACCGCGCCGGTCGCCCCGCGCGCGACGTCCGACGTCGACCTCGGCGCCCCCGACACCTGGAGCTCCGCCCGCTCCAGCGCCGTCGCCCCCGAGCACGAGGCTGAGGCCGAACCGGCCCTCCCGGAGGCCCAGGACGCCGACGACGCCTCCCGCGCGGACGGCGACGAACGCTCCGACGCCCGCCGCGCCGCCTCCGCCCGCCGCTCCCGCGAACGCGGTCGCACGCCCCTGTTCGACCAGTACGAGGACGGCGAGCGCCCCCGCGCCGCCAACGAGTGACCACCCACCCCGTGACCTGCGCACGGACTTCCAGCCCTCCCGGGGGACGGATTTCCGAGCACCCCTCTGAGGGTGCTAGAGTTTCACTCGTTGCAAGGGCCTGTGGCGCAGTCCGGTAGCGCACCTCGTTCGCATCGAGGGGGCCAGGGGTTCAAATCCCCTCAGGTCCACCTGGCAACAACCGCCCGCTATGCGAGGGCAGTTGAGAAGACCCCATCCAGTCGGATGGGGTCTTCTGCGTTGTCCGGGCGACTTCGGCTGACGGGGTGTCCGGAGCGGGGGCGCGCGGTTCTTGAGACCCCGGTCCCTCCCGGTGTCTCACGTCATGTGTCTTGTTCGCGCGGCGAGTGCCGTGGTTGAGGCGAGGGCCGCGAGCAGGGCGCAGGTGGCGGTGACCGCGGCCAGGGCGGGCCAGGGCGGGGACAGGGCTGGGGGCGCTGAGAGGAGGTGGAGAGCTGTGGTCGTTCCGGCGAGTTCGGTGAGGGTCACCAGGAGGCCCAGGGAGGCGCCTGCGGTGACGACGATGAGGGACTCCAGGGCGATGAGGCACAGGAGTTGGGCGCGCGTGGCGCCGGTCAGGCGCAGGGAGGCCAGTTCGCGGCCTCTGTCGGAGGCGGCCATCAGCAGGGTGTTGACCAGGGCGACGGCCGTGTAGAGGAGGGCGATGCCCAGGACGAGGAAGACACCCACGCGCGCGGCGTGGTTCGAGGCGGGGCGGGTGGACGCCACCCACTGGTCCTTGGTGAGTGTGCGCACACCGTCCGCCGCGCGCAGTGCCGCCTCCACCGCCGTCCGGTCGGCGCCCGCGCGCACGCGTACAGCGACGCGGTCGACCGTCGACCCGGGGGCGTTCGCGGGGGTGACGTACGCGCCGTCCGCGCCTGTTCCGGCGGCGACGACGGCGGCGATCCGGAGGGTGCGGGGGGTGCCGTCCGCGAGCCATACGCGGACCTTGTCGCCGACCCGGTGGCGGGCCCATTCCTCGGTGACGACGATCGAACCGTCGTCCAGGTCGGTGATCCTGCCGGCCGTCACGGGCAGCCGCGCGGTGGCCGGCAGCAGGGCCGGGTCGACCGCGCGGGCCTTCGACTTCACCAGGGCGACGCCGTCCTCCAGGGTGTGCAGGACCGTCGGGGCGGAGGCCGAGGCGACGGCTCCCGGGATGCTCTTCAGGCGCTCGGCGGAGGCGGGGTCCGACGGCAGGGCGACGAAGTCGGCGGTCGTCTGCTGGCGTGCCTCACGCGCGCGTGCGTCCGCCAGTGTCGCGGGGGCGCCCAGGAGGGACCCCGACAGGGCGACGGTGACGAGGACGGGTGCCGCCAGGGACGCGGTGCGGCGCAGGGAGACGGAGGCGTTCGCGCGCGCGAGGAGACCGACGGCGCCCCGCGAGCGCGTCGCCGGCCAGGACAGCAGCCGGACCAACGGGCGGATGAGCGCGGGCGACAGCAGCGCCACCGCCGTGATCAGCAGCAGCGGGCGGCTGATGTACGTCTTGCGGTGCAGCAGGTCGCCCGGGTCGCTCAGCAGGCCGTACGCGAGGGTCGCGAGCGCCGTCAGCAGGAGGACGACGCCGCACCACCGGCGTCCCCGGGTCAGCGTCTGCGCGTCCACGGACGCCTCGCGCAGGGCCTGCGAGGGGGCCGTGCGGCCCGCGCGCCAGGACGCGGCCGTCGCGCCGCTCACGGCGACCGTGAGGCCCGTCCAGAAGGCCGAGTGGTACGGCCAGACCCGGCCGCCGACGGTGAACCAGGAGGGGGCCAGACCGGCGTCCACCACCAGGTCCGCCGCGTACGGTGCCGCGTACGCGCCGAGCACGCAGCCCGCCGCCGACGCCAGGACGCCGATCAGCAGGGCCTCCGCGAGGACCGCCCGCCGGACCTGTCCCGCTGTCGCGCCCGCCATCCGCAGCAGCCCGAACTCGCGGCGCCGCTGGGCGACGGTGAAGGCGAACGTGGAGGCCACGACGGCGACCGACACGAACGCGGTGACCCCGCCCGCCGTCCCGAACAGGGCGTTCAGCCCGGCCAGTTGCTCCGCCTGACGGTCCGGACGCGCGTCCGTGCCCGCGCGGGCGGCACCGGTCAGGACCCGGACGTCCGTGCCGGCCAGCGCGGCGCGTACGGCCGTCGCGTCGGCCTCGACGACCGCCTGCACGGTTCGCGGGGCGAGGGCGGCGGCGTGGTCGTCCGTGAAGAAGAGCGCGCGCTCGAAACCGAGGTCTTCCGTGAGGCCGACGACCCTGAACGTGCCCTGCCTCGTGCGAAGTTGGGCGTTCAGGGCCGTCCAGGTCCCGGTCGCCACGACCTCGTGGGAACTTTGCGGCGGACGTCCCGCATTGAGGCGGTACGGGGCGAAACGCGCCGTCGACCACGGGTGGCCGACGACGTCGCCGCCGAGGCCGACCGGGAAGGCGCGGTCCTCGGTGACGCGGCCCGTGGCGCGCAGGGCGGTGAGAGTTTCGGCGGAGAGGGGGTGCGGGATGGCGAGTTCGGCGGTGCGGACACCGGTCGGGGTGGGCACGCGCAGGGTGTCCTCGGCGCGGACGACGACGGGCGCCGCCGCGAACCGCTCGGGGGCGCGTGCGGGCGCCTGGAGGGTGGCGGCCAGCGCCTGCCCCATGACGACGAGCAGGGCGACCGCGGGCGCGAGGGCGATGAACGCGCCGAGGAACGAGACCCAGCGTGTGCGCAGGCTCGACAGGGTGATGGTCAGCATGACAGGCGGCTCTGCGGGGTGCTGGGGGCGGTGGCGAGGTCTGTGCGGGTGTCGCGAGGGCTCGCGTGCGCTCCAGGGAGGCCCGCGTGCGTGCCGAGAGGGTCTGACGGCGGCTCTTCCGCCTCCCCCGTCGACAGCGCCGCCATCCGCGCGGCGACCGTCTCCGCCCCCGCGCCCGCCAACTCGCCCTGCACGCGCCCGTCGACGAGGAACAGCACCCGGTCCGCGTACGACGCGGCCAGCGGATCGTGGGTCACCATGACGACCGTCTGGCCCTCGGCGTCGACCATCCCGCGCAGCAGCCGCAGCACTTCGCGGCCGGTCGTCGAGTCCAGGGCGCCGGTCGGCTCGTCGCCGAACAGGACACGCGGGCGGGTGATCAACGCCCGCGCGAGGGCGACGCGTTGCTGCTGGCCGCCCGACAGTTCGCCGGGACGGTGGCCCGCCCGGTCGGCGAGTCCGACCCGGGCGAGCACCTCGCGCACCCGCGCGGGCGCCGGACGCCGGCCGGCCAGCCGCAGCGGAAGGGCCACGTTCTGGGCGGCCGTCAGGGACGGCAGCAGGTTGAACGACTGGAACACGAAGCCGATGTGCGCGCGCCGCAGCAGCGTGAGCCGGCGCTCGCTCAGCCCGGTCAGCTCGACGCCGTCGATCCGCACCGAACCGGACGTCGGCCGGTCCAGGCCCGCCGCGCACTGGAGCAGCGTCGACTTGCCCGAGCCGGACGGCCCCATCACGGCGGTGAAGGACCCGGCGGGAAACGACAGGGAGAGGGCGTCGAGGGCGGTCACGCCGGCGTCGTACCGCCTGGTCACGGAGGTCAGTTGGACGGCGGGGCGGGGTGCGGCGCCGTCCGGTCGCGGAGCTGTCGAGGTCATGGCTCCAGCGAACCGTCCGGGCCACCGCGCGGTCGCTGGGGCAGGGGCGAGAACCGGGGTAGGGCCAGGCATACCCCCGGGGGTCGGTCCTGCCGTATGGCCGGGGCCGCGCGGCGCTTCTACGGTGATCCGCATGGGGCGGGACATGAAGGCGCGGAACGTGTGGGAGGGCCTGGCCGGGCGGGGGTATCTGCTGTCCCCCTGGCCGTGGCGGGCGGTGGCGTACCTGTTGACGGGCGCCGTGACCGGGCCGCTCGTCCTGGTGGGGCTCGTCCTGCTGGCGGTGGCCGCGGGTGTGCTGGCCGTTGTCCTCGTCGGGCTGCCGCTGCTCGGGTGCCTCGCGTTCGCCGGGCTGCCCGTGGCCGCGTGGGAGCGGCGCCGGCTGCGGCTCGTCGACCGGGAGGAGGCGGCCGGGGCGCACATCGAGCCCGCCGTGCCGGGGCTGCGGGGCTGGCTCGCCGTCCGGGTCCGGGAGCGGGCGACCTGGCAGGAGCTGGGGCACGCCCTGCTGACGGCCTGCCTGTGGTGGCCGGCGGAGGCGCTGCTGCTGGCCTTCGCGCTGGGCGGGCCGCTGGCGGCGATCGCGACGCCGGTGCTGTTCGGCACGGTCGGCGGCGGGCGCGAGACCAAAGTGCTCAAGGTGTGGACGGTCACCGGGTGGCCCGCCGCCTGTGCGGCCTGTCTGGGCGGGGTGCTGCTCCTGGCCGCCGGGCTCTACGTCATCGGCGTCGCCGCGGGCGCGCGCGGGGCGCTGACCCGGCTGCTCGTCGCCCCGCGCGGGAGCGACCTCGACGCCAGAGTCGTCGAACTCACCCGCTCCCGGGCCCGGCTGGTCGACGCCTTTGAGGCCGAGCGGCGGCGCCTCGAACGCGATCTTCACGACGGCGCTCAGCAACGGCTCGTCGCGCTCTCCATGGCGCTCGGGCTCGCCCGTCTCGACGCGCCGCCCGGCAGCCCGCTGGGCGTGCAGTTGGCGCGGGCGCACGAGGAGGCGGGGGCGGCGCTCGCGGAACTCCGGGAGCTGATCCAGGGCATCCATCCCCGGGTCCTCGTCGACCACGGGCTGCCCGCGGCCGTCGCCGATGTCGCCGATCGCTCGCCCGTTCCCGTCGAGACGCGGTGCGAGCTTCCGGGGCGGCTGCCGGACGCCGTCGAGGCCACCGCGTACTTCGTCGTCCGGGAGGCGCTCGCCAACGTCGTCAAGCACAGTGGCGCCGGGCGGGCCTGGGTGCGGGTCGCGCTGCGGGGCGGGCGGGTGGTGGTGGAGGTCGGGGACGACGGGTGCGGTGGGGCGGACGGGGCGCGCGGGAGCGGGATCACCGGGCTCGCCGACCGGGTGTCAGTGGTGGGTGGAAGACTGGCGTTGAGCAGTCCGGTGGGCGGGCCGACCGTGCTGCGGGCGGAGATGCCCTGTGCTGCCGGGCGTTGACGGGGAGGGGATGCGCCGGTGGGGCTGAGGGTCGTCCTGGCCGAGGACAGTGTGCTGTTGCGCGACGGGCTGTGTGCGCTGCTCGATCGGTTCGGGCATGAGGTCGTCGCGGCCGTCGGGGATGCGGACGGGCTGCTCCGGGCGGTGCGGGAGTGTGTGCCGGACGTCGTTGTCACCGATGTCCGGATGCCGCCCGGGTTTCAGGACGAGGGGCTGCGTGCTGCCGTTCTGCTGCGGGAGGAGCGGCCTGGGCTGCCGGTGTTGGTGCTCAGCCAGTACGTGCAGCATGCCTATGCCGCTGAACTGCTCGACTCGGGGGAGGGCGTCGGCGTCGGCTATCTGCTCAAGGACCGGGTGGGGCAGGTCGGGGAGTTCGTCGCCGCGTTGACCGAGGTCGCCGGTGGGGGGACGGTGGTCGATCCCGAGGTTGTCCGGCAACTGCTGCGCCGTCGTCGGGATCCGCTCGCGCGGCTCACGGCGCGGGAGAGGGAGGTGTTGGCGCTGGTTGCCGAGGGGCGGTCCAATGCGGCGGTCGCCCGGGAGCTGGTGGTGTCCGAGGCGGCGGTGGGGAAACACATCGGGTCGATCTTGGTGAAGCTGGATCTGCCGCCGGAGGGGGACGGGCATCGGAGGGTGCTGGCGGTTCTGGCGTTCTTGCGGGGGTGAGCGGTGGGCCGAGGACCGCCGGGGTGGTGGGCGGCGGTCCGGGCGAGGGGCCGTCAGGTACGGCTTCGGCTTCGGTTACAGCTGCTTCGCGTAGCAGCGGCTCGACTCCGAGTGGCGGTAGTAGCCGAACTTGGGGCAGGGCTCGTAGCCGCTGGAGACGTAGAGGGCGATGGCCTCGGGCTGCTCGGTGCCGGTCTCCAGGACCATGCGGGTGCGGCCGGCGGCGCGGGCGTCGTCCTCCAGGGTGGCGAGGATGCGGCGGGCGAGGCCGTTGCCGCGCATCTCGCGGATGACGAACATGCGCTTCAGCTCGGCGTCGCCGTCCGAGAAGCCCTCGTCGCTCTGGTCCTGGCTGCGCCAGCCGCCGGTGGCCACGGGGCGGTCGGAGTCGTCGTAGGCGATGAGGTAGACGCCCCGGGGCGGCTGGAAGTCGGAGGGTTCCAGGTGGGTGGCATCGCCGTCGCCGTCGTAGCGCTCTCGGTACTCGGCCTGGACCTCGTCGTTGAGCTTGACGGCGTCGGGGTGGTCGAAGGGGAGGCTGCGTATGTTCACGCTGGTCACTGTACTTCTCTGCGAAATCGGAGGGCGGGGGGATATCCGGGCTTGGGGCGGTGTGCCGGTATCGTTCCCGCGGGCTGACGGTGACCAGGGTGAAGGTGTCACGTGGCCGCGATGTGAGAGGCGAGTGTTGTGCTCACCGTGACGACCGTGAACGTGAATGGGTTGCGTGCCGCCGCGAAGAAGGGGTTCGTGGAGTGGCTCGCGGAGACCTCTGCCGATGTGCTGTGCCTTCAGGAGGTGCGGGCTGAGGAGAAGCAGCTGCCTGAGGAGGTGCGGGCGCCGGAGGGGTGGTTCGTCACCCACGCGCCGGCTGCTGCCAAGGGGCGGGCCGGGGTTTCGCTGTATACGCGGCGGGAACCGGATGCGGTGCGGGTGGGGTTCGGGTCGGAGGAGTTCGACGGCAGTGGGCGGTATGTCGAGGCCGAGTTGCCCGGGGTCACCGTCGTCTCGCTCTACCTGCCGTCCGGAGAGGTCGGGACCGAGCGGCAGGACGAGAAGGTTCGGTTCATGGACGAGTTCCTTGTGCATCTCAAGGAGCTGCGGGTGCGGGCCGCTGGTGAGGGGCGGGAGGTTCTTGTCTGTGGTGACTGGAACATCGCTCATCAGCAGGCCGATCTGAAGAACTGGCGGGGCAACACGAAGAACTCCGGGTTTTTGCCGGAGGAGCGGGAGTGGTTGGGCCGGGTGCTCGATGAGGGGGACGGGGGGTACGTCGATGTCGTGCGTGCGTTGCATCCCGATGTCGAGGGGCCGTACTCCTGGTGGTCCTATCGGGGGCGTGCGTTCGACAACGACACGGGGTGGCGGATCGACTATCACGTCGCTACGCCGGGGTTGGCGGGGAAGGCGGTCAAGGGGTATGTGGAGCGGGCGGCTACGCATGGGGAGCGGTGGTCGGATCATGCGCCGGTGACTGTGGTGTATGAGGTGTGAGGGGGCGAGGGGGCGAGTTCGGTGCGGCTGCGTGGGTGGCTGTGGTGGTGGGGGTGTTGTCGCTTGCCCGCGCTTGCGGGGTGCCGCTGCGCCCACCCGTGCCGCCCCTAGCGGCACGACTGCCCGCAGCTGGGTGGGGGGGAGTGGGTGCGGGTGAGGGGGGCGCGGTTGGACGCGGCTGGGTGCAGGTGAGTGAGCGGGTGCGGGTTCGTTGTGGCTGGTCGCGCAGTTCCCCGCGCCCCTAGGTTCGTTGGGCGTCTGCTGTGTGTCGTCTGCGGGACGGTGTCCGCCGGGGTCTGGGCCGGTTAGTTTTGCCCGGTGCCCGGTGCCCGGTGCCCGGTGCCCGGTGCCCGGTGCCCGGTGCCCGGTGCCCGGTGCCCGGTGCCCGGTGCCCGGTGCCCGGTGCCCGGTGCCCGGTGCCCGGTGCCCGGTGCATGCCGGACGGGCTCCGGGCTGTTGGCAGTGGGTGGTAACCGGTGTGTTTTGCTCCAGGCCCAGCCTGCCCTTGCCCTTGCCCTCGGCCCGGTTCGGGCTGGCTGGGGTCTGCCGTCCCGGTGGCAGTCTCGCGTCCTGGCTGCGGGCGATGCGCTCTGACCCAGCCTTGGGCTGCTTCCTGTCCTCGGTCCGGTTCGCCGGCCGGTGGATGGGGGTTGGGGTTTGTTACTCCGGGGTGTGGAGGCGGCGGTCGAGGGAGAGGGAGAGTTCGGCTTCGGTGATAGCTTTGGCCAGGGGGCGGAGGTGGGGGA
>DATCQX010000962.1:0-7073 GCA_036569285.1 Streptomyces sp. | reverse complement strand
GTCCGGCACCGACACCACCTCACCGGCCGACACCACCCCCGCATCCCGCCGTTACCCCCGCTGCATCGCCGCCATGACGACCCTCCTCACCCTCCCCCTCCTCGCAGCCTCTCTCACCGACTCGCTCCCGCTCCTCGCCCTCGCGCTCCTCATCGCAGGCGCCGCGACCGCCCCCACGATGATCACCGGCATGACCCTGGTCCAGCAGCGCACCCCCGAGGGCCGCCTCAACGAGGGCATGACCCTCGCGGTGACCGGCCTGCTCGGCGGAATCGCCGCCGGCAGCGCGGCGGGCGGCTGGACGGCGGAGCACGTGTCGCCGACGGCGGGCTACGCCGTCCCGGTCGCGGCGGCGGCCACAGCCCTGCTCGTCTCGCTGTCGCGAAGGGCCCGGCGCAACTGATCCCCTCGGCGCCTCCGTCCGCGTCTCGCTATCGAATCGCTTCCGGCATTCTCTGCCACCCCCATTGACGCATGTCACCCCACCCCATAACTTCCTCAGTCGAAGCGCTTCGACGTCACGCACACACCCCCTTCGATTCCCGAAGACCCGTCCGACTCCCTTGGAGATCTTGGATGTTGACGGCACAACGGCGGACACTGACGACAGCGGTGGCACTCGGCGCGGCACTCCTCCTCGCGTCCTGCGGCGGCACGGGCAGCGGGGAGTCCGACGGGAAGACCCTGCGCCTGTGGCACTACGAAGCCCCCAACAGCGCGATGGGCGAGGCCTGGACGGAGGCGATCAAGGAGTTCGAGGCCGGGCACCCGGGCGTGAAGGTGAAGTTCGAGGAGAAGAGCTTCGAGCAGATCCAGAAGACGGCCCCGATGGTCCTCAACTCCTCGGACGCGCCCGACCTGATGGAGTACAACAAGGGCAACGCGACGGCGGGCCCCCTCTCCAAGCAGGGCCTGCTGACCGACCTCACGGACGAGGTGACGAAACGCGGCTGGGACAAGCTGCTGAGCCCGGGTGTCCGCACGACCAGCCAGTACAGCGCGGCCGGCGTGATGGGCTCGGGCAGTTGGTACGGCGTCCCGAACTACGCCGAATACACGATGCTCTACCTCAACAAGGACCTCTTCAAGAAGTACGACGTCCCTGTGCCGACGACGTTCCCCCAACTCACCGCGGCTCTCCAGAAGTTCAAGGACGCCGGCGTCACCCCGCTGGCCAACTCCGGTGCGGAGTACCTGGCGCAGCAGTACCTCTACCAGCTCGCGCTCTCCAAGGCCGACCGCTCCTGGGTCGACGCCTACGAGCTGTACAAGGGCAAGCCCGACTTCCACGACGCGGCCTGGACGTACGGCGTCGAGACGTTCGCCGACTGGGTGAAGAAGGGCTACATAGCGAAGAGTTCGAGCGGGGCGACGGCGGAACAGGCGGGCGTCTCCTTCCTCCAGGGCAAGGCGCCGATCCTGTTCTCGGGCAGCTGGTGGTACGGCCGTTTCCGGTCGGAGGCCACGTTCGACTGGGGCACGACCCTGTGGCCGGACTCGAAACTCTCGCCCGGCTCGGGCGGAAACCTGTGGGTCGTCCCGAAGAACGCGAAGAACAAGCAACTCGCCTACGACTTCATCGACATCACCATGTCGAAGAAGATCCAGAACCTGCTGGGCGAGAAGGGCGGCGTCCCGGTCGCGGCGGACGCGAACGCGATCACCGACCCCAAGTCCCGCCAACTCATCACGGACTTCAACACGTTGAGCTCCCGTGACGGCCTCGCGTTCTACCCCGACTGGCCCGTCCCCGGCTTCTACGACGTCCTGGTCTCCGAGACGCAGAAACTCATCACCGGCAGCGAGCGGCCCGAGGAGTACCTCGACGCGGTGAAGAAGGCGTACGACAAGGGCGTTCCGGCCTCATGACGGCGCCCCGCCCGCGCTCCGCGTCCTACGCCCTCTTCCTCCTGCCCGGCGTCCTCGCCTTCCTCTCGGTCGTCATCGTCCCGTTCCTCATGAACACCGGTGTGAGCTTCACGAGTTGGCAGGGCGTCGGCACGCCGGAGTGGGCGGGGCTGGCGAACTACCGTGAGCTGCTGGACGATTCGGCGTTCTGGGAGTCGTTCCGGCACAGCCTGTTCATGGTCGTGGCGATGGCGGCGCTGCCCACGGCCGTCGGACTCGTCCTGGCCGCCGCCCTGTTCGACTACGTCGGCAAGCACTTCGGGAGCCGGATCACGACGGTCCTGCGGGCCTGCTTCTATCTCCCGCAGGTCCTGCCGATCGCGGTCGCGGGCATCGTCTGGAGCTGGATCCTCGCCCCGGACAACGGCTCGCTCAACGCGCTCCTGAAGGCCGTCGGACTGTCGAGCTGGCAGCAGGACTGGCTGGGCGACCCGGACTTCGCGCTCTACAGCGTGATGGGCGTCCTGGTGTGGGTCCAACTCGGCTTCCCACTCGTGGTGTTCATGGCCGGCCTGGAGCGCGTCGACCCCCAGCTGCACGAAGCGGCCGAGCTGGACGGCGCCGGCTGGTGGCGGCGGTTCTGGCACATCACGCTGCCGCAGATCCGCCCCGAGATCTCCGTCGTGCTGACCTGGTGCACGATCGCCGCGCTGAAGGTGTTCGGCGCGGTGTACGTCCTGACGAAGGGCGGGCCCGGCGGGGCGACGGACGTGCCGTCGTACTTCTCCTTCACCACGTTCTTCGAGAAGACGCAGGTCGGGTACGGCGCCGCGATCTCGACGGTGCTGACGGTCCTGATCCTCGCGCTGTCCCTGATCGCGCTGCGGCTCCAGAACAGGTCGGAGGGTGAAGCGAGTTGAAAACCCTGAGACGGTATCCGGTCCTCCTGGCCCTGTGTCTGGCCGCCCTCTTCATGATCACCCCCTTCCTCATCGTCACCGTCAACGCCCTCAAGTCCCCCACGGAGTACGCCCAGAACGGCCCCCTCAGCCTCCCCGACGGCCTCTACCTGGACGGCCTGAAGGACTTCTGGACCCGCGTCGACTACACCCAGAAACTCGTCAACTCCACCCTGATCAGCGGCTCGGTGGCGATCCTCGCCACTCTCCTGTCCCTCCTGAACGCCTACGCGATCGGCATCGGCCGCATCAAGGGCCGCCCCTGGATCCTCGCCTTCTTCGTGCTGGCGAACGTGATCCCGCAGGAGGCCCTGGTCTACCCCGTCTACTACTTGAGCAAGCAACTCGGTCTGTACGACACGAGGTTGAGCGTCGTCATCGTGTTCACGGTGATCCAGTCGGCGTTCGGCACCTACCTCCTCGCGGCCGTCCTCGGCAGGTTCCCGCGCGAAGTGATCGAGGCGGCGCGCGTGGACGGCGCGAACAAGTGGCAGGTGCTGTGGCGGATCGTCGTCCCGATGAGCCGTCCCACCCTCGGCGTGCTGCTGGTGTTCTTCTTCATCTGGACGTGGAACGAGTTCCTGCTCCCGCTGGTGATGCTGATCTCGAACGACAACCAGACGGTGTCCGTCGCGCTCGGCGTCCTCCAGGGCCAGCGGCTGATGGACGCCACGATGACCAACTCGGCTGCCCTGCTCGGCGTGTTGCCCGCCCTCGTCTTCTTCCTGGTCTTCCAGCGCACGCTCACCCGAGGCATCGCCGTGGGCGCCGTCAAATAAGCCCCCCACCAAGTGAGGACAATCCACGTGAAGTTCACCGACGGCTACTGGCTGTTGCGCGACGGCATCACCGCCGCCCACCCGGTCGAGGTGCTGGACGTCGACGCGTCGAACGGAACCCTGGAGATCCACGCGCCGACGAAGCCCATCCGCCACCGCGGCGACCTCCTGAAGGGACCGGTCGTGACGATCAGCGCGCACGCCCCGATGCCCGGCGTCATCGGCGTCACCTTCGCCCACTTCCGGGGCGAGCGCCCGCAGAGCCCCCAATTCGACCTGACCTCCGAGGAGTTCACCCCCGAGCTGTCCTACGACGCCGACCATGCGACCCTCACCTCGGGCGAGCTGTCCCTGAAGGTCACCCGCACCGGCCCCTGGCATCTCGACTTCCGCGCCGACGGCCGTTCCCTGACCTCCAGCGGCCCCAAGGGCATGGGCATCATGCGTGACACCAACGACGGCGCCCACTACCTGCGCGAGCAACTCAACCTGGGCGTCGGCACGTCGGTGTACGGACTCGGCGAACGGTTCGGCCCGCTCGTCAAGAACGGCCAGACGGTGGACATCTGGAACGCCGACGGCGGCACGGCCACCGAACAGGCCTACAAGAACACGCCGTTCTACCTGACGGACGCCGGGTACGGCGTCTTCGTCGACCATCCGGGCAAGGTGTCGTTCGAGGTCGGCTCCGAGGCCGTCTCCCGGGTCCAGTTCAGCGTGGAGGCCCAGGAGTTGACGTACTACGTCATCCACGGCCCCACCCCGAAGGAGATCCTGCGCAAGTACACGGCGCTCACCGGACGGCCCGCGCTCCCGCCCGCCTGGTCGTTCGGGCTGTGGCTGTCGACGTCGTTCACCACGTCGTACGACGAAGAGACCGTCACCTCGTTCATCGAGGGCATGCGGGAGCGTGAACTCCCCTTGTCCGTCTTCCACTTCGACTGCTTCTGGATGCGCGAGCTGAACTGGTGCGACTTCGAGTGGGACCCGCGTGTCTTCTCCGACCCGGAGGGCATGCTGGCCCGGCTGAAGGAGAAGGGCCTGCGCGTCTGCGTCTGGATCAACCCCTACATCGCCCAGCGCTCCCCGCTGTTCGCGGAGGGCAAGGAGCTCGGGCACCTCCTGAAGCGGCCGGACGGCGGTGTCTGGCAGTGGGACCTGTGGCAACCCGGCATGGCCCTGGTCGACTTCACGAGCCCGGCGGCCCGCGACTGGTACGCGTCGAAGCTGGAGAAGCTCCTCGCCCAGGGCGTCGACTGCTTCAAGACGGACTTCGGCGAGCGCGTCCCCACGGACGTCGCCTGGTCGGACGGCTCCGATCCGGAGCGCATGCACAACTACTACGCCTACCTGTACAACCGCACGGTCTTCGACGTCCTGCGCAAGCACCGCGGCGAGGGCGAGGCCGTCGTCTTCGCCCGCTCGGCCACGGCCGGCAGCCAGCAGTTCCCCGTCCACTGGGGCGGCGACTGCGAGTCGACGTACGAGGCGATGGCGGAGACGCTGCGCGGCGGCCTCTCGCTCGGCCTGTCCGGGTTCGGCTACTGGAGCCACGACATCGGCGGCTTCGAGGGCACCCCGACCCCGGCCCTGTTCAAACGCTGGCTCGCGTTCGGCATGCTGTCCTCCCACAGCCGTCTGCACGGCAGCTCCTCCTACCGTGTGCCGTGGCTCTTCGACGACGAATCCGTGGACGTGCTGCGGCAGTTCACGCGTCTCAAGCTGAGCCTCATGCCGTACCTGTACGAGGCGGCGCGCGCCGCGCACGAGGAAGGCGTGCCGGTGATGCGCGCGATGGTCCTGGAGTTCCCCGACGACCCGGGCTGCGCGCATCTGGAGCGCCAATTCATGCTGGGCCCGGATCTGTTGGTGGCACCGGTCTTCAACGACGAGGGGAACGTGCGGTATTACGTCCCCGAGGGCACCTGGACCGACTTCCTGACCGGCCGCACGGTCACCGGCCCGCGCTGGGTGAGCGAGACGCACGGGTTCCTCAGTGTCCCCCTGCTGGTGCGGCCCGGCGCCGTGATCCCGGTGGGCGCGCACACCGACCGGCCCGACTACCCGCACGCCGACGGGGTCACGCTGCGCGCGTACGGCCTCGGCCAGGGCGCCCAGGTGACGGTGCGGGTGGGCGAGGTGAGTTTCACCGTCGTCCGCGAGGGAAACACCCTGCGTGCGTCCGCCAGTGACCCGTCAACGCCGTGGGCGCTGGCCGCCGGGGACCGGGTGACGCGGGCCGAGGCCGGATGCGGTTTCCTGACCGTGGAGTTGGACTGATGGTGAAGATCACCGATGTGGCGCGGCTGGCCGGTGTCTCGCCGAGCACCGTGTCGTACGCGCTGAGCGGCAAGCGGCCGATCTCGGAGGAGACCCGGCGCCGGGTGCAGGACGCGGTCCGCGACCTGGGCTACCGGCCGCACGCCGGGGCCCGCGCGCTGGCCGGCAGACGCTCCAGGGTGCTCGCCCTCGTCGTCCCCTTACGCACCGGCGTCCACGTCCCCGTCGTCATGCAGTTCGTGATGTCGGTGGTGACGGCCGCCCGGCGCCACGACCACGACGTGCTCCTCCTCACGCAGGAGGAGGGCGAGGACGGGCTGCGGCGGGCCGCGGACGCCTCGCTGGTGGACGCCGTGATCCTGATGGACGTCCAACTCCACGACCCCAGGCTGCCGTTGCTGCGCTCTCCGGACCGGCCGACGGTGATGATCGGGTTCCCGGCCGGACCTCAGGGGCTCACCTGTATCGACCTCGACTTCCGGGCGGCGGGCGAGGTCTGTGTGGAGCATCTCGCCGAACTCGGCCACCGCACGGTCGCGTTGGTGGGGTCGCCGCCCGAAGTGTATGTCCGGCAGACGGCGTTCGCGCAGCGTGTCATGCAGGGGTTCACCACTGCCGCGGCCCGCGCAGGGCTGCGGTCCGCCATGCACCCCTGCGAGCCGACGCCCGCGGCGGCCCGCCGGGTGGCCGAGCAACTGCTGCGCGAACAACCGGCGTTGACCGGGGTCGTCGTGCACAACGAGGCGGTTCTGGAGCCGTTGATCGAGGCGTTCGAACAGCTCGGGCTGAGTGTGCCCGGGGATCTGTCGGTGGCCGCGATCTGCCCCACCGACCTCGCCGAGCACCTCCAGGTCACCGCGGTCGCCCTGCCGTCCGGCCAAGTCGGCGCGCAGGCCGTGGAGTTGCTGATGGGGAAGCTCGCGGGGGAGCCGGTGCCGGAGGCGACCCTGCTGCCGCCGGTACTGACCCGGCGGGCCAGCACCGCGCCACGGCACGCGTGAGACGGCGCGAAAAGCCAGAGGCCCCGCCGCTGACAAGCGACGGGGCCTCTGCCCACATGGGATGAGTGGAGATGGCGGGAATCGAACCCGCGTCCAACGGTGCGGAATCAGGACTTCTCCGTGTGCAGTTCGCTGTGATTTTCTCGGCCCCGGCGATCACGCGAACAAGTCGCCGACGGGCCCAGTCACTGTTTGATTTCCCTCTT
>DATCQX010000961.1:0-19758 GCA_036569285.1 Streptomyces sp. | reverse complement strand
CGCCAGCTGTCATACGGAGAACGCCATGACCCGCACTCCCGTGAACGTCACCGTCACCGGCGCGGCCGGCCAGATCGGTTACGCCCTGCTCTTCCGCATCGCCTCCGGCCAGCTGCTCGGCGCGGACGTGCCGGTCAAGCTCCGCCTCCTGGAGATCACCCCGGCGCTGAAGGCCGCCGAGGGCACCGCCATGGAGCTGGACGACTGCGCGTTCCCCCTGCTCCAGGGCATCGACATCTCGGACGACCCGAACGTCGCGTTCGACGGCACGAACGTCGCCCTCCTCGTCGGCGCCCGCCCCCGCACGGCCGGCATGGAGCGCGGTGACCTC
Source organism: Streptomyces sp. (assembly GCA_036569285.1). Lineage (GTDB taxonomy): Bacteria > Actinomycetota > Actinomycetes > Streptomycetales > Streptomycetaceae > Streptomyces. Next base: position 19,427 of record DATCQX010000961.1, on the reverse strand, counting down.
CTCTCCGCGAACGGCGGCATCTTCAAGCCGCAGGGCAAGGCGATCAACGACCACGCGGCGGACGACGTCAAGGTCCTGGTCGTCGGTAACCCGGCGAACACGAACGCGCTGATCGCCCAGGCCGCCGCCCCGGACGTCCCGGCGGAGCGCTTCACCGCGATGACCCGCCTGGACCACAACCGCGCGCTGACGCAGCTCGCGAAGAAGACGGGCACCACGGTCGCGGACATCAAGCGTCTGACCATCTGGGGCAACCACTCGGCGACCCAGTACCCGGACATCTTCCACGCGACGGTCGCCGGCAAGAACGCGGCCGAGGTCGTGAACGACGAGAAGTGGCTGGCGGAGGACTTCATCCCGACCGTCGCCAAGCGCGGAGCGGCCATCATCGACGCCCGTGGCGCCTCCTCCGCCGCGTCCGCCGCGAACGCCGCGATCGACCACATCCACACGTGGGTCAACGGCACCGCCGAGGGCGACTGGGTCTCCATGGGCATCCCGTCCGACGGCTCGTACGGCGTCCCCGAGGGCCTCATCTCCTCCTTCCCGGTCACCGCGAAGGACGGCGTCTACGAGATCGTCCAGGGCCTGGAGATCAACGACTTCTCCCGCGCCCGCATCGACGCGTCCGTGAAGGAGCTGGAGGAGGAGCGCGAGGCGGTTCGCGCCCTCGGCCTCATCTGATCGTTTCTGATCGAACCTCGACCCCTGGGTGACCGTATCGGCCCCCAGGGGTTGTCGTTTTCGGGCCTCCTTGTGAAACCGCCCTTGCCCCTGCCCCCCTCTCGGGCACGGTAGACGCATGCGCGATTTTCGGGACAGTGCACCTTCCTACCTCACCTTCCGGATCGTCCCGCAGGAAGGGCCGATCGCGGCGTTCGCGGAGCAGGAGGCGGCACAGGCGCTCAAGCGGTATCCGGAGGTGATGGGGCTCGGACTGCCGGAGTTCTTCCCCACCCGGGAGTGCGAGACCGGCGGCTGGGAGATCCTCACCATCGGCGCCGGCACACCGCAGGGCGCCCGCGACTCGCTCGGCAGCTACTTCCGCAAACAGTCGCAGCGGGCGGAGGACGAGAAGACCCGCCGCAAGTGGATGTCCGCCGCGAAACGGATGGACCGGGAGGCCATCGACGAGATCCGGGCCCTCGGCCGGCGGTTCCGCATCGCCCGCGCGGGACGGTTCATCCGCATGGGCCAGAGCGGTCCCGAGCCGCCCCGGCCGTCCGACAAGGACATCCCCGACGTCGGCATCGCGGACAAGCTCAGCGGCGACGACGTCGGCCACGTCATCGACTCGCACACCTCCACCGGCCTCTCCGACGGCCTCCTCAAGGTCGAACTGCTCAGCCTCATCAGGGTGCCGACGGGCGACGCGCCCCAGGCGCAGCGGGAGGATTCCGAGGCGGCCCAGCTGAACTACCCCGGCGGGGTCCTGCTGCCGCCCGTCTTCATCATCTCCCAGCGGGAGGGGGGCCGTTGGGGGACCGTCCACTCCGAGTCCTCCCACCCCACCCCGCAGGGCGCGCGCGACGACCTCGCGATGTGGCTGCGCGTCACCGGGCTCTGGAACCGCGACGTCGACGACGAGACGAAGGCCGAGTGGGCCGCCCGCGCCGACCACCTGGACGAGACCCGCGCGAACGTCCTCCTCGTCGGGGACGTCTGCTACCGCATCACCCGCGTCGAACGCATCGTCCGCATGGGCCCCGACGGCCCCGAGGGCTCCCGCCCCTCCGACTACAACCCCGAACCCCCGATCGACGTCCATGTCCGCCAACTGAAGGAACAGGGCCTCTGGCAAGAGGAGGAGGACATCCCCGTCCCCGCCGAACGCCCCGAGGGCACCTCGGACGTCGACCACTTCCGGGCCCTCCTGGAAGCCGAACACGAACGCCAACGCCAGTGGCGCAAGGCACGGGGGATGAGGGAGAGGCCGTAAGGGAGTCCCTAGGGATCCCCTAGGGACTCCCTACGGGGACGACGGTGTCGGCGCCGTTTCCGGCACGCCCTCCCGCGTCCCCCTGAACCCCGCCACCACCACCCCTGTCGCCACCAGCACCGCCACCCCCACGACCCGCAGCGCCGAGCCCATCCCGGAGGCCAGGTCGGGGCGGGCCGCCAGCAGTGTCCCGGAGACGGCGACGCCGAGGGCCGCGCCGATCTCCCGGGCGGACGTGCCGAGCCCGGAGCCGAGTCCGGCCTGGTGAGGCGGCAGGGACGTCGCCACGCCCAGCGTCAGCGCGGGCATCGACAGGCCCATGCCCGCCGAGATCGTCAGCAGCCAGCACGCGTACACCGGGTACGGCGTCCCCGCGTCCGCCGTCGACGCGCCCACCAGCCCGGCCCCGATCAACGCGAGCCCCGCCCCGATCACCGCCCTCGGCCGCGCCGACCACCGCGCCGCGAACTTCGGCACCAACGCCATCCCGACGACCACCGGAAGGATCGCGACGCCGGTGACACCGGGCCCGTACCCCTTCACCTCCTGCAGATACTGCGAGTTGACGAAGAACAGCGCGAACAGCCCGAAGAACCCGACGGCCAGCCCGAACACGGTGGCGCTGAGGCGGGGGGAGCGGAAGACGCGGGGGTCGAAGAGGGGGAGGCGGGACGAGGGGACACGCGAGGACGACGGTGTCGTCGGCGTCGGTATCGGTGCGGGCGTACGTTCCCCGGCCCGTGCCGCCCGCAGCGACCGCCACGTGAACGCCCACACCAGCACCGCCCCCACCCCGAACGCCGAGAGGATCACCGGTGACGTCCAGCCGTGCTCGGGGCTCTCGATGATGCCGAACAGGACAGCGACGAGGCCGGCGGTGAGCAGGAGGGTGCCGACGGGGTCGAGGGAGGCGTGCGGTGAGCGGGGTGTGCGGGGCGTCGACAGCGCGACCCCGAGGGCCAGCAGTCCGGCGAGCGGCACCATCACCGCGAACAGCGCCCGCCACGTCAGGAACTGTCCCACCAGACCGCCCCCGAGGTTGCCCACCATCCCGCCCAGCCCGATCGCGAGCGTCCACGACGCCATCGCCTGCGCCCGCCGCGCCGGCCCCGCGAGCTGCACGACGAGAGACATCGTCGCCGGCGTGATCAACGCCGCCCCGGCACCCGAGACGCCCCGCCCGGCGATCAACAGCGCGGGCACCGACGCGCCCGCACTGACCCCGGCCCCCACGGCGAACAACCCGAGCCCGGTGAGAAGGGCACCTTTCCGCCCGTACCGATCCCCCAACGCACCCGCCGGGATCAACAACCCGGCGAACGCGATGACATACGCGTCGACGGTCCAGAGGATCTCCGCGCGCGAAGGGTGCAGGTCGGAGGCGGCGAGCTGAGGGATGAGCAGGTTGATCGCGGCGACCATGCTCTGCGCGACGAGGACACAGGCGCAGAGGGCGAGGAGGGTGGAGCGCTTGAGGACGGGGGACGCGGGCGGCATCGTCCCGGACGGTGACGGCGTCGATGTTCCCGTTGGCGTCGGGCTCTTTCGGGTGTGCGAGGGCACGGCTCCTCCAGGGAGCTGGGCGGTGTGGGATTCCCGGTCGTCGGGCTCTTTCACCGTAGGCTCGGAGTGACCTGCTTTCCAGTGCAACCTTTGCAAGGGGTGGATGCGTGTGACGCAATCCGTGGATGTCGACCTCAACCTGCTGCTCGCGCTGGACGTCCTCTTGGAAGAACAGAGCGTTCAGGGGGCCGCGAGACGCCTGCACCTCTCCGAACCGGCGATGAGCCGCACCCTCGGGCGCATCCGCAAGGCCCTGGGCGACCCGGTACTGGTGAGGGCGGGCCGCCGCATGGTCCCCACCCCGCGCGCCCTGGCCGTCCGCGCGGAGGTGAGCGTCGTGGTGGAACGCGCCCGCGCCCTGTTCACCCCGGCGGACCCTGACCTCCGCACCGTCACCCGCACCCTCTCCATCCTCGGCCACGACGCCATAGCGGCAGCCCACGGCCCCACCCTCCTCGCCCGCGCCGCCACCGAGGCCCCCGGCATCCGCCTCCGCTTCCTCAACGAGAGCCACCTCGACGCCCCCTTCCTCCGCGAAGGCAGCGCCGACCTCGAAGTGGGCGTCATCGACAGCACGGCACCGGAGGTCCACACCGAACTCCTCACGGAAGACCGCATGATGGGCGTGGCGAGAGCCGGACACCCTCTCCTGGAAGGCGAGTTGACCCCCGAACGCTTCGCCCTGGACGCCGACCACATCACGGCTTCCCGCCGAGGCAAACTGAACGGCCCGGTGGACACGGCCCTGGCCGAACTGGGCCTGAAACGCCGGGTCGTCGCCACAGTCGGCTCCCTCCCCTCCTCCCTCTTCATCCTCCGCGACACCGACCTCATCGGCCTCAACACCACCTGGGGCTTCCCCCTGGCCCACACCCTCGGCCTGGTCCACTTCGAAGTCCCCTTGCCCCTACCGCCGTTGAGGCTGGGCATGGCCTGGCATCCGAGACATGACGCGGATCCGGCGCATGCGTGGTTGAGGGGGCTGGTGAGAGAGGTGATCGCGGGGCCCCTCGCTCGTCCCGGATCCACCTGTCATACCTGAGACGGAGGCTGAATGTATTCATGTCAGTACTTTGGGTGACGTCTGATCGTTGCCCGCGCCCTAGCGTGGAGTGGAAAGGACCGCACCGACCTCGGGAGTGGGACATGACGTCGGAGAAAACGTTCAAGGGCGACGAGACGGTACTCGCTTCGGCGAGGGTCGGAGCGGGCGTCGGTGCCTTCGCCGCGTTGCTGATCGCAGGCACCGCCGGGCTGGGTCCGCTCTTCCCCGCGCTCGGGGTACTGGTGGCCCCCAACCTGACCGCCCTCGCCGTCGGCGCCGTGACTGGTGCGGGCGTCGGCGGCGGCTCGGGTGCGGCGCTGAAGCGAGTCGCCCAGCGTGCGGAGCGGACGAAGAACCGCCGGAACCTGCCCGCGAGCGACACCACGGACCGCCGCTGACCCGCACCGGCCGACTGGTCCGCGCCGCGTCCCGCCTTTGCCGGGCGCTCCTCTCAGGAGCGTGTCCGGTCCCCCGCTTCGGCGCCCGTGCCTGTCAGTTCCCTGATTCCGTTCAGGGTGCGCTCGCAGTCCGCGATCTCCTCCTCCAGCTGAGGCGACCGGGGCGTGGGCAGTGCCGCGTAGATCTCCAGCGCCTCCTGCGCGGCGTCCGCCGCCCGGACCAGGTCGGCGCGCGCCTCCCAGCGCACTCCGGCGAAGGTCGCCAGCAGATGGGCGTCGGCAGCGTCGCTCCCGCTCTCTCCCGGCCCGGCGGCCGGCGCCTGCCCGTGCGGCCGCACATTGGTGTCGAAGCCGCCGGGATCGGGGCGGCCGGGGTTGGGACGGCGGCGGAAGACACGGCAGGCGCGCTCGGTCAGCCGCAGTGCCTCCTCGTGCCGCTCCAGCGTGGAAAGGGCGAGAGCGCGGTTGACGACCGCCCAGATCAGCTGAACCCGGTCCCGGACCCGGCGTGGTGAGCCGTCGGTGTCCGCCAGCAGCGACTCTGCGTGGGCGGCGTCGGATTCCGCCGCCTCCAGCAGTGCGGTGCGGGTGGGAGAGGAGCCGTCGAGTGCCATGGCGCTCTGCCAGCGCAGCGCGGCCCGCAGGGCGTACACCCGTGCGGCCAGGTCCGCCAGGGGATCGTCCGCGCCTTCGGCCGGGGCCCTGCACAGGTCGAGCGCCGTGTCGGCCACCCGCAGACCCTCCGCCACCTGACCCGCGCTCGCCAGCAGCACGACGCGGTTGATCAGGTTGGACAGCGTGGCACCGAGCCTGGGCCCGCGTTCCGAGGACGCGGCGTAAAGGCCGGCGGCGCGTGCGATGTACATGGCCGCGGCCTCCCCGTCGCCTTGTTCTCCGCAGATCCAGCCCCGTACGGCCAGTGCGTCCGCCAGCGCGCCCGCGGTGTCCGCCGCCAGACCGTGCGTCTGCTCGGGGTGGGTGTCGAGGAGACCGACCGCCTCGCTCGCGTACTCCTCGGCGCGGAGCAGGTCGCCCGCCTCTCCCTCCAGGACGGCCACCTGGGTCAGAACCGCGCAGTGCACCAGGGCCGGCTCGGGTTCCGGGTGACCGGCCAGGAAATCCAGGGCATCGTGCGCCGCCACCAGGGCCTCGGCCGTCCGGCCGACCGCGGAGCGCGCTTTGGCGAGCACCAACAGCCCCGTCACCCGTGTCAGGTCTCCCGTGTCTTCGCCCCCCGGGACACAGAGGGCGATCAACTTCTCGGCGGCTTCGGCGGCTTCGGCATGCCGCCCGCCCTCCAGCAGCCGCTGGGCCCATTCGTGGAGGATCGCCGCGTGGTCGGCGAGCGGTATCGACGGGTCCTCGGCCGGCGACGGAATCTCGTGCAGGACACGGTCCAGCACATCGATCGCCGCTCCCGTGAACTCCGGCTCGTTCCATGGCAGTTGCGTGGAGATGGTGACCAGAGCCCGCAGATCGGCGTCCTCCAGTCGCGCGTAGGCGGAAAGGGGAGCGCCGCCGACCGTGACCGCCAGCCCGGGGGAGTCCGAGAACAGCCGGCTGAGGTGGGGGGTCACATGGGGCCGGTGCGAGGCCGCCGCCACCAGCCGGGTGACCGCTTCCCGGGCCCGTTCCGTCGCCGGGCCGGTGAGTATGGGCTTCAGGAGGTCCTCGGCCCACTGAGGAGTGAGCCGATCCGGCGTGTAGGCGGGCCGGGGGGCATCCGGGGCGTGGTCGGGCAGCAGCAGGGCGAGGAAGTCCTCACCGAGCCGGTCCGGCAGCAGCGGGTGCAGCGCACCGCCCGAGGCCGGCGGACAGCACGCGGCGTGCAGGTCGAGCACGCGCCGCGCATGCTCCGCAGAAACGCCGAGGGCGTCCTTCAAGGCTTCCAGCGCCTTGCGGTAGGGGAGCGGGCCGACCAGCGTCGCCATGAACACGGCCCGTTCCAGGTCGGCCATGCCGACCCGGCCTCCCGCCTCCGGTCCGGCCGCCACCGCGAGTGAGCGCCAGTAGCCGCGCTCGCGACCCAGCAGGAAACCGGCCAGGTCGTCCTGCGGACGCACCTCGTCCCCTCCGTGCTCGCCACCCCGGCCCGGCAGCACCGAGGCCAGTGCGGCCATGTGCAGGGACAGCACCGAGTCGTCGCCGGGCGACCGGGACGGGGGCGGCGGCCCGGCTGCCGCGTCGGCCGTGGTGCCCAGCACCTCGGCGAACCGCCCGGCGGTGAGCCGGAAATGCGCGCGACGCGCCTCCGCGTCCGGGAACAGCGGCCCGAGGGGCAGGTCGCCGTACGGGATCCCAGCCCCTTTCAGGTCCTCCTGGACCCGGGCCCACCAGCCGTCGGCGGTCCGTGCCAACAGGAGCAGACGGATCCGGAGGTGGGAGGGGATCGCACCCAGCACCTCCAGCAGATCGTCAGCCGGGACACGGTCGGCGTAGTCGACGACCACCAGGTGGCCGGCCCCGGAGCGGATCCGTTTGGAACGCTCCGCGGAGGCGTTGTGCCGTTCCAGGGGGCCGCCGGGGCGCAGGGCGACGGTCCGCCACCCGACGGCGCGGCTCTCCCGGGCGAACCCGATCGCCAGCCGGGTCTTTCCCTGACCGCCCGGCCCGAGGCAGAGACGGGCCGACCAGAGAGAGGGCTTGTGGTCCCGCCAGGCGGTGAGCATGTCCAGTTCCGTGCGCCGGGCGTCGAAGGGGATCACCTCGTGCCGCGCGGTGAGCAGCTGGCTAGGTGGAGTGCCGGCTGTCGGCCGCGGCCCAGGATCGTCGTCCATCTCCGCGAACACGTAACGGCGACCGGCAGTGGTGGTGACCGCGTCGGGCAGAACACTTTCCCCGCGTGCGGCCCGGTACAGCTCCTCCCAGTAGGAGCGCTGTGCGTCCCACCACTCTTTTGCCTCCGTGCCGGGTCCCGGAACGCCGGGGTGCTGTCGCGTGGTGGACGGCCGTGGGACCCGCGCGTGTACCCGAGACAGCAGGGTCACCACGACCCGCCATGCTTCGTCGAAGTCGACAGGGAGGTGCTTTCCCAGCTTCCAGCCGCTGAGGGTCTGGTGCGCCACCCCCGCCGCACGGGCAGCACTCTTCTGGGAGCCGCCGGTCGACCGGAGATACCGCTCGACCAACTCGGCGAACTCGGCGCTGAATTCCGTCACATGCGCCGCGCCGCTTGTCATGCCGCTCCCCTCGACGACGGTCGTCCGGACCGTCCGGAGTGTCCGGACCTCCGGTCGTCGGCACGGCGTCGGCCAGCCTCTTCGTGCAGGTTCGTCCGGACCGTCCGAACCGCTCGCAGGGAAGGGGGGCCGGGGCGCTCAATGGGTCCTGGCACCGCGTGCGAAGGGCGGGCGCTGCCACCACCTCGGAAGGGGGAAATCGCCATGGAACTCCTGCAGTTCGGTGCGCTGGTCGCCCTGGTGTCGCTGCTGATTCTCGCAGTGGCGGCCGTGCTGATCGTGCGGATCACTACGAAAGGGACCGACTCGCGGCACCGGGCCGATGTGCTGAAGGCGGTCGCGGGGGTGGTGCGCGCGGTCCGCGGACGGCCATGAGCGCATGGCCGCCGGGCCAGCGCACGGTCTGCCGACGCCGGACGAAGCGGTCCGGAAAGTGAATTTTTTCGCCAGAAAAGAAATAAAGTATTCAGTTCTGCTGCCGGGGTGGTGCCTCTCGGGATGCGGGGTGATGATTGCCTGGTTTCAGGTCGATCCAGGGGGGAATCATGGTCGAACCTTTCAGCGCAATTCTTTTCGGCGGTGGGAAAGCTCTCTACCGATACGCGACAGGTGTCGGAAGCAAGCCCGTGACGATCAGGAACAAAACGGGGAAGAATCTCTACCTGGCGCTCTGCTTCACGCCCGAGAGGAACCGTGAGACGTGGCTCACGGTGGGCTGGCTGCGTGTGGACGCGTATGCCACAGAGGTCTACCCCGTACCCGTCATGCGTCTCGGAAGCCCCGTTTACCTCTATGCGCGGACCAAAAGTGGATCTCGTCAGTGGTCCGGCAGCGCCACGAAGATAGCCGTAGCTGTTCCGGTCGCCGGAAAAGTGAGGTCCGGAGACAACTTCGTCACCTCTGAGCCCAAAGGCTCAATTCCGCTCCTGCAGAGCAGCAGTTGTGCTGCTCGCATACACATGGTGGGTGCGGTGGAGATCAAGGTGGGTATGGACGGAGGAGAGATGAATCTGGTGCAGCGGCAGTGAGCTGGTTGTTCACCGCAGGATTTCGAGGGCGCCCCCCGCGAGTCAGGTTCGTCCAGGGGCGCCCTCGCGGAGAGCCGGAGCGGTGGACCGGGCGGGAACGAGAGCGGCTTGCCCAGGCCACCGCGTTGGCTGAGGCACAACCTCCGTGGTGATCTCCCGCAGCGCCTGGAGTCCGGGACCGAAGGTCACGCGGGCGGCTCCCGGGCCCCGGACTCCGCAGGTCCCGGACCGTCCGCCGGATCGCCCAGGGCGTTGATCGGCCCCCTGACGCCCGCCCGCAGCACCGGCGGCGCGGCGGTCGGGTACACGCAGTCCGCACCGGCCGCCACATATGGTGCGGCCCGGGAGATCGCCGCCTCCATGGAGACGACACCACGTACGAAGGTGTCGATGCGCGCGTCGACGAACAGGCTCCCGCCCGCCTCCGCCACCACCTCCGCGAGCCGGTCGGCGCGCGCGTGCGGATCCTTGAGGACTTCCCCACGTGAGTCCTCAAGGTCGCACCCCACAACCCCCGCCTCCAGGAGCCGCTCCCCCAACTCCCTGGGCGCTGGCCCGTACCCGTCCTCGACATCCGCCGGCACAGGGACGTCGCAGTGCGCGCGATCCGCGTCACCGCCGCGAACAACTCCTGGGGCGGGGTCTCTCCGTCCGCGTACCCCCGGCATTAGGCGTCGCGTCCGCGAACACACTCGCTCTCACCGCATCCCACGCACCGGCGAGGACGAGCGGATCGTCCGGCCGACGCCGCCCCCGCTACACGCTCACCCCGAGCCCCCGGCCTGATAGTGCCCCGCGACCATCCGCGTGGTGACACCGATCCGGTTCCACGCGTTGATCACCGTGACGACCGAGATGAGCTGGGCCAACTCGTCCTCCGTGAACAGCGACGCGGCCCGCTCGTACACGTCGTCCGGGACACCGCCGTCCGGAAGACGAGTCATCGCCTCGGCCAGCGCGAACGCGGCGGTCTCACGCTCCGTGTAGAAGTGGCGGGACTCCGGCCACACCGTGAGCTGCATGAGCCGTTCGACGCTCTCGCCGCAGGCCAACGCGTCCTTGCTGTGCATGTCGACGCAGAACGCGCATCCGTTGAGCTGGGAGACCCGCACCTTCACGAGATGCCGGAGCCCCGGCTCCACGCCCCGCTGGGCCGCCGCGTCGAGGCGGACCAGCGCCCGGTACACCTCGGGCGCCCGTTCCGCGAACACCATCCGGGGACAGTGCGCGGCCACCGCGTCCCCGTCCGTCTCCGTGCGCTGCCTCTCCGCTGTGCTCATGTCACGACCCTAAAATCCAGGCAGCCCACGGACTTGGTCCATTCCCGGACCGAAAACGTGGGCCAATCGAGCGCCGTTCGAGTTCGGGGAGCACTGGGATGTCCACAGAGCCCGTCGTCGTCACAGGTCTCGCCGGTATCCCCACGTCGGAGGCGGTTCCCGTGTACGAGGGTCCCGGCGCGGACGAGCCGGAGGAGCCCCCTGCGGCCGAGCCCGGGACGACCCTCGGGGTGGACCTGCACCTCGTGCCGACCGGCCCCCACCTGCGCCGGGGCCTCACCGACGCCCTCCGGGAAGCCGTACGCGGCGGACGGCTCGCCCCCGGGACCCGGCTGCCGTCGTCCCGGAGTCTCGCCGCGGACCTCGGGATCGCCCGCAACACCGTCGCGGACGCGTACGGGGACCTCGTCGCGGAGGGCTGGCTGACCGCGCGGCAGGGGTCGGGGACGCGTGTCGCGGAGCGGGCGGTGCCGCCGCGCGAGGTGCGGGGCGAGGGCCGTCGCCGGGAACCCGGACGGCCCCGGTACAGCCTGCTGCCGGGCAGCCCCGACCTGTCCGCGTTCCCCCGCACGGCGTGGCTGAAGGCGGCCCGCCGCGCGTTCACCGCCGCGCCGAACGACGTCCTCGGGTACGGCGACGCCCGGGGGCTGCCGGAGCTTCGGGCCGCCCTCGCGGGGTACCTCGCGCGCGTCCGGGGGGTCCGTACCGACGCCGAGCACGTCGTCGTCTCGACCGGGTTCGCGCACAGTCTCCGGGTCCTCGGTGAACTCCTGCGCGGGCGGGGCGTCCGCACGCTCGCCGTCGAGTCGTACGGCCTTCCGCCGCACTGGGCGATCCTCGAAGGGACCGGGCTGACGACCGTCCCGCTCCCGTACGACCGCCACGGCACCCGCGTCGACCGCCTGCCCCCCGACACCGGCGCCGTCCTCCTCACCCCCTCCCACCAGTTCCCCCTCGGCGTCGCCCTCCACCCCGAGCGCCGGGCGGAACTTGTCGACTGGGCGCGGCGCACCGGCGGGCTGATCCTTGAGGACGACTACGACGGCGAGTTCCGCTACGACCGTCAATCGGTCGGCGCGCTCCAGGACTTGGCCCCGGACCACGTGATCTACCTCGGCACCGCCAGCAAATCCCTGGCCCCCGGCCTCCGCCTCGCCTGGCTCGCCGTCCCCCCGTCCCTCACCTCCGAGGTGACACGCCTGAGCGGCGCCCAGTCGGCAAGCGTCCTGGAACAGCTGACTCTCGCCGAATTCATAGTCTCCGGCGCCCACGACCGCCACGTCCGCGCCTCCCGCCTCCGCTATCGCCGCCGGCGCGACGACCTGATGTCCGCCGTCCTCTTACACGCCCCCGACGTCCACATCACCGGCATCGCCGCCGGCCTCCACGCCGTCCTCACCCTCCCCGACGGCACCGAGGACTCCGTCCTCCACGCCGCCGCCTGGCAGGGGCTCGCCCTGTACGGCCTCTCCCGCTTTCGCCATCCGGCGGTCGGGGCGGGGCCGGATGCGGTGGTGGTGGGGTACGGGACGCCGTCGGATCATGCGTGGCCTGGGGCGTTGGGGGCGTTGTGCAGGGTGTTGCCGTGAGAGGGGAGGCGCCGGGCGGGACTGTCATGGGGCGCTACTCGTTCTGCGGGCGCCTCTCGTTCCACTCCGCCAGTCGTTCCGCGACGAACGTGGGGCTCACCCGGAACTCGCGGGCCAGGGCCGCTGCTGATGTCCCTTGCCGGTACCGGCTTATGACGCTCTCCTGCGCACCGATGAACTCCGCGCGGGCTGCCCGTACTTCCTCGCTGCTGCGGCGTCGGGCGCGGCCCTTGAAGACTCGGGCGCCTGCCCTGCGGTAGAGCAACGCGGCGACGAGGCCCCGGCGTTGCTCGCCCCATTCGTCGAACCGTCTCCCCAACCAGCCTGCGGTGACGCCGTATTCCTCCGCGAGCCCGCAGAGCGGCACGCCGGTCCGATACCGCTGGACCACCAACTCACGTTCTTTGAGGACGCGTTGCTTGGCGGCGGCGCGCTCCGGGTTCACAGGACCTCCCACGAGTGTTCGCTCGGGTGGTCCACGATCAGGTAACACGCCTGGGGATCAGCGCCGCCTGATAATGCCTCGCAGACGAGCGCGGAGACGAACTCTCCGGGCCCGTCCGGCAACCAACGCCACCAGAGGTAACCCGTTTCGTCGTCCCACTCCTTCACGTAGACGCAGTGCGAGTTCTCGTGTTCCACGGCGAGTTCGCAGCGCACGGGACCGGCATACCGGGAGTACTCCTTGACGGGGACGGCTTCGCCGTGGGCTTCTGCGGCGGCGAGATCCAGCAGGGGCAGGATGGAAAACGCGTTGCACACCCGCACTGTCATCGTCATGGGGTGATGACCCTTTCTGGTGAAGGAAGACCCCGCCCGCCGGTCATCGGAGGAACGAACACACGGGCGGGGCCGTCTGTCGGGGTGCCCGAATCAATACGCGCCGTGCCTCTGGTCCGTACCGCTGTCGTGGTCTCCGCCATGGCACACCGGGTTTCCGCAGGGCGGGCTGTCGATCTGTGGGTGAGGCCACAACGCGGAGTGGCCTGGGACAGGAAGAGGGCAGGGCGGGGAGGCTCGTAGAGGGAAAGGGGAGACGTACGGGTCATGGACATAGGGGGCAGGGCGAGGGCTTCGCGGGTAGGGCAGTCTGACCAGCAGGCGGCGTACGAGGTGTCTCACGGGCGCAACTCCATTGTTTTCGCGCGGATTTGACGCCGACCCCCGGGCGGGACGGTCCGCCCCGGGGGTCGGCGGAGGCTCGCACCGGGTGAGCAGGGGGGGCACCCAGGAGCCTCTGTCCTGCCGCGTGGTGTCGGGGTAGGCACGCGGCAGGGGCTACGGCAACGCCGGGGCGGGCTTCCGTGCGGGAATCGCCTTCTCGGCCCACACGGTCTTGCCGATCACCTCACCGACGACGCCCCAGGTACTGGCCAACGCGTCCACGAGAGCAAGACCCCGGCCCCCTCCCGCTTCGACGCCGGCCTTCTTGAGCTGCGGCATCTGGTCGCTCTGCGTGTCCCGGACCTCGACGCGGAAGACACCGTCGGTACGGGTGATCGTCAGGCGGACCTGACGACCCGTCGTGCCGGGGACTCGTCCATGGGTGACGGCGTTGGTGACCAACTCGTCGACCACCAGGGTGAGTTCTTCGGCGAAGTCGTCGTCCACGGGGATGCCGCAGGTGAGGAGGAACTTGCGGCAGTCGGTTCGGGCGCGGGCGGGGGCGAGTTTGGTGGTGGGATAGTGATGGGCGACGAACGTTCCCCGGTGAGCGCTCAGGCTCTCCAGGTGCCCGAGGAGACAGACGACCGACCGGGCCAGACGCCGCGCGTGTGCCAACTCGCGGGGCGACCCGCTGTCCCCCATCGCGTCCAGACGCCGCCGCGCCTCTTCGGCACCGGCCTGCGCGGCCACCGCGTCGGCATCGTCCTCGGGACGCCCGAGCGTCGCCCGTCCGATTTCCGGGATCAGCAGCATCAGATGTCCCCGGTACGTCAGGACCAGGGTTTCCAGCTCATCGGGGGTCGGCAATCCGGCATCGTCCGCGAGCACCCGTGCCGTCGTCGTACGCATCGTCTCCACGTCGACCGGAAGAGAATCGACCCCGCTCACAGCCGCTCCCTCCTCGACCGCGCGTTGGCCACCGACACGTTCGCGCTCAACACCTCCGCCGCCGACACCGGCCGCAGCAGTTCCGGGCGCGCGTCCCACTCGGTGCCGCCGCCGAGGGGGCGCACCTGAACGTACGGGCCGACGAACCCCATCACCTGGCCCACCTTGTCCCTGCCGGTGTCCCGAACCGTGTCCCCGAGACGCACGGCCGCCGCCGCACTCTCCGAGGCCGGACCCGTATGCCCACTCCGAACGCACATCAGGCCACCCCTCCCGGGCCGGTCGCATGCCGGTCCATGCAGATGCCGAAGTCGGCGGCCGGAACCAGGGCGATACTGCGGATGAGGTCATGCATGTGGGCGCTCCTAACCAGCGTCGGCCATACCCCGGACGTTCACCTGCCGCGAGGGCACGACGCCTGTCCTAGGTCAGAAAGTAGCGTGACCTAGGACAGTGGCGCCAGAGGAATCCCGATAGCCACCCGGACGGATTACCCGTGTCCTAGTACAGTCGTCCATGTCCTAGGACACCACCACGGGAGACGCCATGCCGGACGCCAACCACCCCTACATGCAAGTCGCAGAGCGCATCCGCCGCCGCATCCTCGACGGCGCCCTCGAAGAAGGCGAGAAACTCCCGCCCGTACGGGAACTCGCCAAGAGCGAGGGCGTGTCCGTCGCCACCCTCGGCCGCTCGCTCGATCAACTCCAGGTCGAGGGCTACATCACCACGTCCCGGCGGGGAACCTTCGTCGCCAACGCCCCCGAAGTCGCCCCCTCCGGCTACGACCGCATCACCCGCGTCCTGCGCACCGGCTCCGTGCTCGCCGAGGGCGAGACGATGATCGTGACGACCGCGGAGCTGATCAAACCACCCCAGTACGTCGCCGAGATCTTCGACCTGGACGACGGCGACCAGGTCGTCCGCCGCCAGTGGCACACCGGCAAAGGCCAGCAGCGCACCGGCCTCTTCGTCACCTGGCACCCCGCCCACTTCGCCGCCGCCGTCCCCGAACTGCTCTCCACCTCACGGACCTCCTCCCCCGGCCTGCTCCTCAAGATCCAGCAGGCCACCGGCAGGCAGGTGACGGCAGGACGCGACGACATCCACGGCCGCGACGCCGACGCACGCGAAGCAGGCTTCCTCGGACTGCGCGTCGGTTCGCCCATCCTGGCCGGCGTCCACCGCCTCTGGGACGACGAAGGAGTCATCGAGTACGGCGAATGGTGCCTGCCCTACCGGCTGGCCATCGGCTACGAGTACAGCGTCGAGGCAGCCCCGGACGCCTCGTGAGCAACGTACGGCCCTCCGTCGCCGGTGGTGGAGGGCCGTCGCGCTTCTTGCAGTTCCCCGGCGCGATCATCAGAGACACCGGACAGGGACGTACCGCTGCTGCCTCGGCCGTAGCCGCCGTCGAGGGCGCTGACGCATAGCACCTGGCCTGAGTGTGGCGGCACGTACGTCGGAGATGAGGGACGAGTATCGAGGGTCTCGGAAGTCGGCATCGAGTCAGCACGGTGCCGACAGCGGCAGCAAAGCAGGCTTGATCACTTGCTGGAACCAGCCTCACAGCTCCCTGACCTTGATGTTTGACGGTACTTGGCTCCAGAAAGATCGCCTGTTCCGTACGCCATATCCGGAACGCTGCTGGATGCCGCCCGCTCGTATCGAACCGCCGCAGTGGACGAGGGACGTGCTCGCGCGGCGGATCTCACCGAGCCCCAGTCGACCGCTGTCGCCGGCTGAGAGCATCGGGCGTATGGGCAAGCTCTCCCGACCCGGACCGCCGAATCAGCCGTCCCGAGCCGTTCCGTATGTCGATGCTGATGACCCGCTCGCGGCGTATCACAAGCGGCGCCGCCCGCCGCTGGGCATCTGGCGCAGGCACCGCCCGCTTCACGGGGGCGGTGGTCATCTTCGGCCCGATGAGCCGAGGGCGTTGGAGGAGTGGGACGGGTTTTCGTACGGGCCTGCAGGCACCGCTGTGAACCTTGCGGAGGCTCGGATGTGGGTGAATGGGCAGGTGTCCGGCGATGAGTTGACGGCGTGACGGCCGCTGCTGTGGTCGCCCTGCTCGTCAGCCCCGGCGGGTGAACTCCCTGATTCGGTACCGCAGTCCAGTTGTGGACGTCAGCCACTCGCCGCCGTCCGTGGACTGCCAGGACTCGTCCAGGGGCGGGGCGTAGGTGTCGCCGGTGACCTTCGTGTCGATTTCCGTCACGGACAGCCGTGTCGCGTACTCCAGGGCCGTCAGGTAGATCTCGCCGCCGCCGATGACCCAGGCTTCGTCACCGGCTAGCTGGAGCGCCTCCGGGACGGAACCCGCGCGGTCGGCGCCCTCGGACGTCCAGGAGGGGTCGCGGGTGATCACGATGTTGCGGCGGCCGGGGAGGGGGCGGAAGCGTGGGGGGAGGGAGTCCCAGGTGCGGCGGCCCATCACCACCGGGTGGCCGAGGGTGGTTGCTTTGAAGTGGGCCAGGTCTTCGGGGAGGCGCCAGGGGATGGTGTTGGCGGCGCCGATCACGCCGTCCAGGGTCTGTGCCCAGATCAGGCCGACGGTCATCAGATGGCCACCGGGGCTTTGATCGCGGGGTGGTGCTTGTAGTCGACCACCTCGACGTCGTCGTACGTGTAGTCGAAGAGGGACGCGGCCTTGTGCAGCTTGAGCCAGGGGAAGTCGTACGGCGTGCGGGAGAGCTGTTCCGTCACCTGGTCGATGTGATTGTCGTAGATGTGGCAGTCACCGCCCGTCCAGATGAAGTCGCCGGGTTCGAGGCCGACCTGCGCGGCGACCATGTGGGTGAGCAGCGCGTAGCTGGCGATGTTGAAGGGGACACCGAGGAACAGGTCGGCGCTGCGCTGGTACAGCTGGCAGGAGAGCTTGCCGTCCGCGACGTAGAACTGGAAGAACGCGTGGCAGGGGGCGAGGGCCATCTCGGGGAGCTGGGCGACGTTCCAGGCGGAGACGATCATCCGGCGGGAGTCGGGGTCGCGGCGCAGGGTCTCCAGGACCTCGCTGAGCTGGTCGATGTGACGGCCGTCCGGCGTCGGCCAGGAGCGCCACTGGACGCCGTACACGGGGCCCAGTTCGCCGTCCGCGTCCGCCCACTCGTCCCAGATCGTGACGCCGTTGTCCTGGAGCCACCGCACGTTCGAGTCGCCGCGCAGGAACCACAGCAGCTCGTAGACGATCGACTTGAGGTGCACCTTCTTCGTGGTGACCAGCGGGAACCCCTGGGAGAGGTCGTAGCGCAGTTGGTGCCCGAAGACACTCCGGGTACCGGTGCCCGTCCGGTCGGCCTTCGCCGTCCCGGAGTCGAGCACGCGTCGCAACAGGTCTTCGTACTGGGTGTCCGCCACGTCGGTCGAGTGTACTGGGGTCACTCTGACCACGGCGGATGCGGTCACGGCCTTTCCTCCTGAGGTCAGGCCCTTTCTTCCGGGGCCGGGGCGGGAGCCGCCCCCGCACCCTCTCCCGAAGCCGCACCCACCTCGCCCCCCTCCCCCTCCGGCGCTTCCCCGAACCGAGCCAACGCCAACGCCCCCACCACGGCCACCCCGAACCCCAGCACAGCGAGCCACGCGAGCCCCTCCCGCGTCCGGTCCCCCAGCCAGATCACCCCCACCAGAGCGGGCCCGACGGTCTCCCCGATCACCATCCCGGCGGTGGCGGCGGTCACCGACCCCCGCTCGATCGCCGAGGTGAGCAGCAGAAACGCCGCACCCCCGCCCACGAGCACCGCGTACGACGCCGGATTGCCGAGCAGCGTCACCGGCCGCAGGGAGTCGATCAGCCGCACCCCCACCTCGACCACCCCGAACCCGAACCCGGCGCCGAGTCCCAGGGTGAGCGCCCGCCCCCGCTCCGGCAGCCGCCCGCCGCAGAACCCGAGGAGCAGAATGCAGACGGCGGCCCCGAGCACCGTCCATTTCAAGGCGTCCGACCCGTGCCGCGACCCCTCCTCGCCGGACGCGAGCGCCAGCATCGCGAGCCCCGCGCAGACCACGGCGACGGCCGTCCACTCCGTCCGGCTCAGCCGCACCCGCAGCATCCGCGCCGCCACGACCGCCGTCACGGCGAGGCTCGCCGCGAGTGCCGCGCCGACGGCGTAGATCGGCACCGACCTGAGCGCGAGGACCTGGAAGACGAACCCCAGCCCGTCGAGCCCGAGCCCGGCGAGGTAGCGCCACTGCCGGACGGCCCGCAGCAGCAGGGCCGCCTCTCCGCGCCCCGGCCCGGCGGCTGCGGCCTCCCTCGTGGCCACCGCCTGCCACACCGTCGCCGTACCGAAACAGACCGCCGCCGCCAGCGCGCACACCATGCCGAACATCACAAACGGACTGTAGGGGACGACCGGGGGCAGGGGGTCCCCGCGCACCGACTCTCACCGATCTTTAGGCTGGCTGTCCGGTAGGACCATCACACGGGGAGATACGGACATGGCGGACACAACCAGAAGGCTTCGCTCCGGGACGGTCGTCCTCGGCGGTGTCGGCATTCTCGCGGTGGCTCTCACCGCCTGCTCCTCCGACGAGGACAAACGCTGCGTCGACCGCAACAGCTACAACGCGGCGAAGGGCTACAAGATCGTCGCGGACCGGAACTGCAAGTCGTCCAAGAGCACCACGAGGTCGTCCTGGTACTACGGCGGCAACAAGAGCGGCTCGTGGGTGGAGGACGGCTCCTTCAGCAACTCCCGTGGCAGCACGAGCACTTCCGGGGGAAGCGGCAGCGGCGGTGTCGACCGGGGCGGCTTCGGCGGCAGCGACGGCGGCCACGGCAGCTCCGGCGGCTGAACGTGGAGCGCCATACGATCGTCCCCCGGCCGGACTGGCAGCGGACCGTCGAAGAGCAGGGCCTGATCTATCCCCTCTCCCGGCACGCGGACGGCGAACTGCGCCCCTACTGGGACGAGAGCGCCTACTACTCCTTCACCCTCGACGAGGTCGAGACCTTGGAGGAGACGGTCGAGGAGCTGCACCGCATGTGCCTCGCGGCGGCGGACCACATCGTCGCCGCGAACCGCTTCTCCGACCTCGGCATCACCGATCCCCGGGTCGTGGACGCCGTCACCGAGTCCTGGCATCGCCGCGCCGAACTGCCGTCCGTGTACGGCCGGTTCGACCTGCGCTACGACGGCGGCGGCCCGGCGAAGATGCTGGAGTACAACGCCGACACCCCCACCTCGCTGGTCGAGGCGGCGTCCCCGCAGTGGTTCTGGATGGAGGACCGCTTCCCCGGCGCCGACCAGTGGAACTCCCTCCACGAACGTCTCGTCGCCGCCTGGAAACGGCAGGGCGCCCTGCTGCCGCCCGGCAGCCCGCTGTACTTCGCGCACTCCACCGCCGAC
>DATCQX010000960.1:0-5595 GCA_036569285.1 Streptomyces sp. | reverse complement strand
GCCCTGTCGGGCCGGGGCGGGATGGTGTCCGTTTCCCTCCCGGTGGATGCGGTGGAAGAGCGGCTGGCTCGTTGGGAGGGTCGTGTCTCGGTCGCCGCCGTGAACGGGCCGGGTTCGGTCGTTGTTTCCGGTGACGTTGACGCTCTTGATGAGCTGCTGGCCGGGGCCGAGGAAGAGGGCTTCCGCGCACGCCGTATCCCGGTCGACTATGCCTCGCACTCCGCTCATGTGGAGGAGATCCAGGCCGAGTTGGCGAAGGTCTTGTCCGGCATCATCCCTCGCCCCTCGCAGGTCCCCTTCTACTCGACGGTGACCGTCGAGCGGATCGACACCAGCGTTCTGGATGCCGACTACTGGTACCGCAACCTGCGTCAGACGGTTCGTTTCGAGGAGACCGTCCGCCTCCTGGTCGAGCAGGGACACCGCCTCTTCGTCGAGTCCAGTGCTCACCCGGTGCTGGCCATGGCTGTTCAGGAGACGTCCGAGGAGATCACCGCGATCGGCTCGCTGCGTCGTGACGAGGGCGGCCTGGAGCGGTTCTTGTTGTCCTTGTCCGAGGCTCACGTCCACGGCGCCACCATCGACTGGTCGGCCGTCTTCCCCGGTGCCCGCCGAACCGACCTCCCCACCTACCCCTTCCAACGCCAGCGCTACTGGCTCGAAGCGGGCGCGTCCGCAGGTGCCGAGGACCCGGACGGGGACGAGTTCTGGGCGGTCGTCGAGCGGGCGGATGTGGCGGAGTTGGCTGCTGAGCTGAGGGTGGGGGCGGATGCCCCCCTCAGTGAGGTGTTGCCTGCCATGTCCTCCTGGCGCAAGGCGCGCCGGGAGAAGGGCACTGTGGACTCGTGGCGTTACCGGGTTGGCTGGAAGCCGGTCAGCGGGGCCTCGTCGCCGAAGCTCTCCGGTACCTGGCTGGTGGTCGGGGGCACCGGCGATGCCGAGATCCTTGACGTGCTCTCGGGGTATGGGGCGGACGTCGTTCGGCTGGAGGTCGATCCCGTCGGGGTGGAGCGGGAAGGGCTTGCCGCGCGGTTGCGTGAGGTGGTGGGGGGTGCCGAGGTCAGCGGGGTTTTCTCGCTTCCCGGGCCGAGTGACGTTCCGCATCCGGTGTATCCGGTGCTGCCTGCCCAGGTCGCCGTCACCGTGGCCCTGATTCAGGCGCTCGGTGACGCCGGGATCGAGGCGCCGCTGTGGATCGGTACGCGGGGGGCCGTCGCCACCCGTGCCGGTGAGCGGGTCGATCCGGTGCAGGCACAGGTCTGGGGGCTCGGGCGGGTCTTCGGGCTGGAGCATCCGGAGCGTTGGGGTGGTCTGGTCGATCTACCGGAGGCGGGTGCCGCGCGGACGGCGGCCGGGCTGGCCGGGGTGCTCGCCGGGCTCGGTGACGAGGATCAGGTGGCCGTTCGTCCCTCGGGTGTCTTCGCGCGCCGTCTGGTGCACGCGCCGCTCGGCGCCGGTGCCGCTCCCGAGTGGCAGCCGCGTGGCACGGTGCTGGTCACCGGCGGTACCGGGGCGCTCGGTGCACATGTCGCCCGGTGGCTCGCCGGTGCTGGTGCGGAGCGGCTGGTGCTGACCAGTCGGCGTGGTCTGGACGCGCCCGGCGCGGTCGAACTGCGCGACGAGCTGGCCGCGTTGGGGACCGAGGTGCTGGTCGAGGCGTGTGACGTCGCGGATCGGTCGTCGGTGGCGGCGCTGCTGCGGCGGCTGACCGAGCACGGTGAGCCGGTTCGTGCGGTGGTGCACGCGGCGGGTGTCGGCGACGGTGCGCCGCTGGCGAGCACCACAGCGGCCGAGTTCGCCGACGCGCTCGCCGCCAAGGCGGGCGGGGCGGCACACCTTGACGCCCTGCTGGACGACGATGCTCTGGACGCCTTCGTCCTGTTCTCGTCGAACGCCGGTGTCTGGGGCAGCGGCGGACTCGCGGCCTACGCCGCAGCCAACGCCTTCCTGGACGGGCTCGCCCAGCAGCGCCGTGACCGTGGAGTGCCCGCTACCTCTGTTGCCTGGGGGCTGTGGGCCGGGGCCGGCATGGCCGAGGGGTCCAACGAGGAGTTCCTGCGCCGCCGCGGACTGCGGCCGATGGCACCGGAGTTGGCCGTCACGGCGCTGCGCCAGGCGGTCGGCGAGAGCGAGCCGTTCGTCGCCGTGACCGACGTGGACTGGGCGCGGTTCGTGCCCGGGTTCACCGCTGCGCGTCCCCGTCCGCTGATCGAGGACCTGCCCGAGGTCCGCGACGTGGCCTCGGCGGAGACCGAGGGGACCGACGCCGGGGCGGCACTGCGCGAGCGTCTGGCCGGGCTGTCGTCCGGCGAACAGGTCCGGCACCTCCTCGACCTGGTGCGCGGCCAGGTCGCCGCCGTCCTCGGCCACACCTCGACGGACACCGTGGAGGTCACCAGGGCGTTCCGCGAGATGGGCTTCGACTCCCTGACCGCCGTCGAGCTACGGAACCGGCTGAACGCGGCGACCGGGCTGAAACTGCCCGCCACGCTCGTCTTCGACCACCCGACGGCCACCGCGCTCGCGGACCGCCTGCGCGCCGAACTGGCCCCCGAGGAAGGCGACTTGGCGCAGTCCCACGATCCGGAAGAGGCCCGCGTCCGGCAGGCGCTCGCCTCCCTCCCGCTGGCCGACCTGCGCTCGGCCGGCCTCCTCGACGCACTCCTTGACCTCGCCGGGGCGGCCGACGCCACCCAGGCCCCGCCGGGCCCGGACAGCCGGGACCGGATCGACTCGATCGACTCGATGGACCACGACGACTTGCTGCGGATGGCGCTGGGTGAAGCCGATTCCGCCGAACTGTGGAGCTCATGATGGCTGCCTCCGATGACAAGGTGTTCGAGGCGCTGCGAGCCTCACTGAAGGAGACCGAACGGCTCCGCCAACAGAACCGGCAACTCACCGCCGTCGCCCGGGAACCCATCGCCATCGTCGCGATGAGCTGCCGGTACCCCGGCGACGTGAAGTCGCCCGAGGACCTGTGGCGACTGGTCGACGAGGGCCGGGACGCGATCGTCGGCCTCCCCGAGGACCGTGGCTGGGACATCGAGGGTCTGTACCACCCCGACCCCGACCACCCCGGCACGTCCTACGCGCGTGAGGGCGGCTTCGTCACCGACGCCGCCGAGTTCGACGCCGAGTTCTTCGGGATCTCGCCGCGTGAGGCGCTGGCGATGGACCCGCAGCAGCGGCTGCTGCTGGAGGCGTCCTGGGAGGTCTTCGAGCGCGCGGGCATCGATCCAGCCTCGGTGCGCGGCAGTCGGACCGGTGTGTTCGTCGGCGCCTCCTACCAGGGGTACGGGCCCGGCACCCGGCAGGCGCCGGAAGGCACCGAAGGCTACGTGCTCACCGGCAACGCCTCCGCCGTTCTCTCCGGGCGGGTGGCCTACACCCTCGGTCTTGAGGGGCCCGCCGTCACGCTCGACACCGCGTGCTCGTCGTCCCTGGTCGCGCTGCATCTCGCCTGTCAGGTGCTGCGTCAGCAGGAGTGCACGCTGGCGCTCGTCGGCGGGGCTGCGGTGATGGCCAATCCCGGTGCCTTCATCGAGTTCAGCCGTCAGCGGGGGCTCGCACCGGACGGCCGCTGCAAGTCCTTCGCGGACGCGGCGGACGGCACCGGCTGGGGCGAGGGCGTCGGCGTGCTGCTCCTGGAGCGCCTGTCGGACGCACAGCGGAACGGACACCGGGTGCTGGCGGTCGTCCGTGGGTCGGCCATCAACCAGGACGGCGCGAGCAACGGTCTGTCCGCGCCGAGTGGTCCGGCTCAGCAGCGGGTGATCCGTGCGGCGTTGGCCAACGCTCGGCTTACGCCGTCCGATGTGGACGTGGTGGAGGCGCACGGGACCGGGACGGTGCTCGGGGATCCGATCGAGGCGCAGGCGCTGCTGGCGACGTACGGGCAGGAGCGGTCCGCTGAACAGCCTTTGCTGCTGGGGTCGTTGAAGTCGAACATCGGGCATACGCAGGCGGCGTCCGGTGTGGCGGGTGTGATCAAGATGGTTCAGGCGTTGCGGCATGGGGTGGTGCCCAGGACGCTGCACGTGGATGAGCCGTCGTCGCATGTGGACTGGTCGGCGGGGGCGGTGTCGCTGCTCACGGAGCGGGTTGAGTGGCCCGAGCTGGACGGGCGGCCTCGGCGGGCGGCTGTGTCGTCGTTCGGGGTGAGTGGGACCAACGCGCACGTGATCATCGAGCAGGCGCCGGTGGTGGAGGAGGAGGTTTCTGAGGGGTCGGCTGAGCCGGTGGGTGTCGTGCCGTGGGTGTTGTCGGGGAAGACCGAGGGGGCGTTGCGGGCGCAGGCTGGGCGGTTGTTGGAGGTGGTGGGTTCTGGGGTGAGTTCGGTTGATGTCGGGTTTTCGCTGGCTGTTGGTCGGGCTGGTTTTGAGCATCGGGCGGCGGTAGTGGGGGCTGATGAGGCTGCCCGTCGTGCGGGTTTGGTGGCGCTGGCGGAGGGGCGGTCGGTTGCGCATGTGGTGAGTGGGCGGGTTGGTGAGGGGCGGGTGGCGTTTCTTTTCAGTGGTCAGGGGTCGCAGCGGGTGGGGATGGGGCGTGAGTTGTATGGCGTCTATCCGGTGTTTGCTGAGGCGTTCGATGAGGTGTGTGGGCACTTTGAACTGCCCTTGAGGGATGTGGTGTTCGGTGATGGGGAGTTGTTGGGGCAGACGGGGTTCACTCAGCCGGCGTTGTTCGCGGTCGAGGTGGCGTTGTTCCGGTTGGTGGAGTCGTGGGGTGTCGTGCCTGATTTTGTGGCGGGGCATTCGATCGGTGAGTTGGCGGCTGCGCATGTGGCGGGGGTGTTGTCGCTGGCGGACGCGTGTGTGCTGGTGGCGGCTCGTGGGCGGTTGATGCAGGAGCTGCCGGGTGGTGGGGTGATGGTGGCGGTGCAGGCGTCCGAGGAAGAAGTGGCGCCGCTGCTGGTCGAGGGCGTGAGCATCGCCGCCGTGAACGGGCCGTCGTCGGTCGTGATCGCGGGCGACGACGCCAAGGCCCTGGAGATCGCGGACGGCTTTGCCCAGCAGGGCCGTAAGACCAAGCGGCTCACCGTCAGTCACGCGTTCCATTCCTCGCACATGGACGGCATGCTCGACGCCTTCCGCGAGGTCGCGGCCGGGCTGACCTACGAGGCTCCGCGCATTCCGATCGTGTCGACCCTGACCGGGACCGAAGTGACGCCGGATGCCGAGTACTGGGTGCGTCATGTCCGTGAGGCCGTCCGGTTCCTGGACGGTGTGCGGGCGTTGGAGGCCCGGGGTGTGACGACGTTCGTCGAACTGGGTCCGGACGGTGCGCTGAGCGCGCTGGCGCAGGAGTGCTGGAGTGGTGAGGGTTCGGTGGCTGTGCCGGTGTTGCGCAAGGACCGTGACGAGGCGCAGTCCCTGGTGACTGCTGTGGCCACCGCTCACACGCGGGGTGCGTTCGTCGACTGGTCCGCGTTTTTCGCTGGTCTTGGTGCCCGTCGGGTGGATCTGCCGACGTATGCCTTTCAGCGTGAGCGGTTCTGGTTGGACGTGGGTGTGGATGTGGCGGAGGTGGAGTCGGCGGGTCTGGTGTCGGCTGGTCATCCGTTGTTGGGGGCTGTGGTGGAGTTGCCTGAGG
>DATCQX010000959.1:0-6821 GCA_036569285.1 Streptomyces sp. | reverse complement strand
GGCGATCGGCCTGATCGGCACGAACGGCTCCGGCAAGTCGACGCTGCTGAAGGCCGTCGCGGGCCTGCTCCCCGTGGAGAACGGCAAGATCTACACGGACGGCCAGCCCTCCCTCCTCGGCGTCAACGCGGCCCTCATGGGCGACCTGACCGGTGAGCGCAACGTCTACCTCGGCGGCCTCGCGATGGGCATGTCCCGCGAGCAGATCAAGGAGCGCTACCAGGAGATCGTCGACTTCTCCGGCATCAACGAGAAGGGCGACTTCATCTCGCTCCCCATGCGCACGTACTCCTCCGGCATGGGCTCCCGTCTGCGCTTCTCCATCGCCGCCGCCAAGGACCACGACGTCCTCCTCATCGACGAGGCCCTCGCGACCGGCGACGCGAAGTTCCAGCGCCGCTCCGAGGAACGCATCCGGGAGATGCGGCGCCACGCGGGCACGGTGTTCCTGGTCAGCCACAACAACAAGTCCATCCGGGACACCTGCGAGCGGGTGCTGTGGCTGGAGCGGGGCGAGCTGCGGATGGACGGCCCGACGGAAGAGGTCATGAAGGAGTACGAGGCCTTCACGAACGGCGGCAAGAAAAAAGCTGCCTGAGGCACAGTTCTTCTTATATGCAGATGGGGGCGCCTGAAGGCGCCCCCATCGTCGTTACAGATGCGTACGCAACATCGTCCGCATCGTCCTCATGGCCACAGACAGATTCGCCAAGTCGAACGAATCCGACCCCTGAATCTCCTCCAGCGTCACCCGAGCCCGCCCGAGGATCGCCGAGTTCTTCGACTCCCACACCTTGAACCGCTGCTCAGGCGTGGACGTCCCGTTCCCGACGGCGAGGATGTCGGCGGTCAACGCGGCGTGTGCCGCGTACAGGTCCTCGCGGATGGAGGCTCGGGCCATGGACTGCCACCGGTCCGCGCGCGGGAGGTCGATGATGCGGTCCATGAGCTGCGTGATCCCCAGCCGGTCGGCGAGGTCGTAGTAGACGTCGGCGACGTCGAGCGGATCCTTCTCGCTGCGGTCGGCGATGGAGACGATGTCCAGCGTCGGGAAGGCG
This sequence comes from Streptomyces sp., assembly GCA_036569285.1. Lineage (GTDB taxonomy): Bacteria > Actinomycetota > Actinomycetes > Streptomycetales > Streptomycetaceae > Streptomyces. Next base: position 5,763 of record DATCQX010000959.1, on the reverse strand, counting down.
GAGGAGAACCCGGCGACACGTGTCGCGCACTCGTCGGGCACCCCGGCGGACGTCAGCTCGTCGTGGATCCGCTGGTACCACTCCAGATCGGCCCCCCGCAGCAGCTTGGGCAGCTGCGCCCAGACCAGCTCCACGCGCTCGGCGAAGAAGTCGACGGTCTCGGCGAGCTGGAGCGGCTGGGGCCGGTTGTTGAGCAGCCAGCGCGTCCCGCGCTCGACGAGCCGCCGGGAGTGCAGCCGGATCCGGGTGAGGACGGCGGCCTCGACCTGGTTGTCGAGGGCCTCCACCGCGTCCCACACACTGGCCGAGCGGAAGATGATCCGCGCGGCGGTCTGCGCGCGGACGATCTCCTCCAGGGAGGCGCCCGTCTCCTCGCGCAGCCGGTGCAGGTAGGTCGTCCCACCGGTGTTGACGGTGTCGTTGACCAGCACGGTCGTGGTGATCTCGCGCCGCAGCGGGTGGCTGTCGATCTGCTCGGCGAACTTCTCGCGCAGGGCGCTCGGGAAGTAGGCGTGGAGCAGGGTCGCGAGGAAGGGGTCGTCGGGGAGCGAGGTCTGGAGCAGTTCGTCCGAGACGGTGATCTTCGTGTAGGCGAGGAGGACGGCCGTCTCGGGGCTGGTGAGGCCCTGCCCGGCGGCGAGCCGCTCGCGGATCTGGCGGTCGGTCGGCAGGAATTCGAGGGCCCGGTCGAGGTGCCCCTCGCGGACGAGGTGCTTCATGAACCGCTGCTGCGCGTGGAGCATGTCGCTGGACTGGGCGAGCGCGTTGGCGAGGGCGGTGTTCTGCGCGTAGTTGTTGCGCAGGACGAGGTGCCCGACCTCGTCGGTCATCTCGGCGAGGATCTTGTTGCGCTGCTTGACGGTCATGTCGCCTTCGGTGACGAGCCCGTTGAGCAGGATCTTGATGTTGACCTCGTGGTCGGAGGTGTCGACACCGGCGCTGTTGTCGATCGCGTCCGTGTTGATCTTCCCGCCGGTCAGCGCGAACTCGATCCGCCCGAGCTGGGTCAGCCCGAGGTTGCCGCCCTCACCGACGACCTTGACGCGCAGGTCGGCGCCGTCCACGCGGATCGCGTCGTTGGCCTTGTCACCGACGTCGGCGTGCGATTCGGTGGACGCCTTGACGTACGTCCCGATGCCGCCGTTCCACAGCAGGTCGACCGGCGCCTGGAGGATCGCCTTCATCAGCTCGGCCGGGGTGACCTTGGCGACGCCCGGCTCGATGCCGAGGGCCTCGCGGATGTGCCCGTTGAGCTGGATCGCCTTGGCGCTGCGCGGGAAGATCCCGCCCCCGGCGGAGAGCAGGTCGACGTTGTAGTCACCCCAGGAGCTGCGGGGCAGCTCGAACAGGCGGCGGCGCTCGGCGTAGGAGACGGCCGCGTCCGGGTTGGGGTCGATGAAGATGTGCCGGTGGTCGAAGGCGGCGACGAGCCTGATGTGCTCGGACAGCAGCATCCCGTTGCCGAACACGTCCCCGGACATGTCCCCGACACCGACGACGGTGAAGTCCTCGGTCTGCGTGTCGACGCCCAGCTCCCTGAAGTGCCGTTTCACCGACTCCCAGGCGCCCCGCGCGGTGATCCCCATGCCCTTGTGGTCGTACCCCGCCGACCCGCCGGACGCGAAGGCGTCCCCGAGCCAGAAGTCGTACGACTCCGCGACGGCGTTGGCGATGTCGGAGAACGTCGCGGTGCCCTTGTCGGCGGCGACGACGAGGTAGGTGTCGTCCTCGTCGTGCCGGACGACGTCGTGGGGCGGGACGACCTCCCCGCCGGACAGGTTGTCCGTGATGTCGAGGAGCGCCGAGATGAACGTCTTGTAGCTGGCGACGCCTTCCGCGAGCCACGCGTCCCGGTCGGCGTTCGGGTCGGGGAGCTGCTTGGCGACGAACCCGCCCTTCGCGCCGACCGGCACGATCACGGTGTTCTTCACCATCTGCGCCTTGACCAGGCCGAGGATCTCGGTGCGGAAGTCCTCGCGCCGGTCGGACCAGCGCAGGCCGCCGCGCGCGACCTTGCCGAACCGCAGGTGAACGCCCTCGACGCGCGGCGAGTACACCCAGATCTCGAACGCCGGTCGCGGCGCGGGGAGATCGGGGATGGCCTGCGGGTCGAACTTCATCGACACGTACGCGTGCGGGGTGCCGTCGGCCGTCCTCTGGAAGAAGTTGGTGCGCAGGGTCGCCTTGATGACGGTCAAGTAGGAGCGCAGGATGCGGTCTTCGTCGAGCGAGGCGACCTGGTCGAGGGCGGCGTCCAGCTCTTCGAGGAGGGCGTCGACCAGTTCACGTCCGGCCTTCTGCCGCTCCGGGGACATGCGGGCCTCGAAGAGGGAGACCAGCAGCCGGGTGGTGTGGACGTTCGTGCGGAGGGTGTCCTCCATGTAGTCCTGGCTGAACGTCGAGCCCGCCTGGCGCAGGTACTTGGCGTAGGCGCGCAGCACCATCGCCTGCCGCCAGGTCAGTCCGGCGCCGAGGACGAGCGCGTTGAAGCCGTCGTTCTCGGCGGCGCCGGTCCAGGTCGCGGCGAACGCCTCCTGGAAACGTTCGCGGCCGTCGTCACCCAAGTGGTCGCCGCCCGCGAGGAGTTGCGGGATGCGCAGGCCGAAGTCGTAGATCCAGGAGTTCGGCTGGTCCGCGCAGCGCAGTTCGTAGGGCCGCTCGTCGACGACTTCGACGCCGAGCCGGCTGAGCACCGGCAGGACCGCGGAGAGGGAGACCGGCTCGCCCTTGCGGTAGATCTTGAACCGGCGTTCGTCGGACGCGGCGCCGACCGGCTCGTACAGGCTGAGCGCGAAGTCCTTGTGCTCGCCGAGCTGTTCGAGGTGAACGAGGTCGGCGACGGCCGCGCGCGGGGTGTGGTCGGCCTTGTAGCCCTGGGGGAACGCGTTGCCGTAGCGGCGCAGCAGTTCGGCCGCGCGCTCCTCGCCGCACTCCGCGTTCAGCGCGTCCGCGAACCCGTCCGCCCAGGACCGGGCGGCCTCGACGAGCCGGGCCTCGATGCGGTCCTTGTCGGCCTCGGAGAGCTGCGGAAGGACGGTGCCCTGCGGGACGCGGACGACGAAGTGCAGCCGGGACAGGATGGATTCGGTGTTCCAGGCGGTGAAGTCGACGTTGGTGCCGCCGAGTTCCTCGCGCAGGATGTCGATGATCCGCAGGCGTACGCCCGTTGTGTACCGGTCGCGGGGCAGGTAGACCAGCGCCGAGTAGTAGCGCCCGTACTCGTCCTGGCGCAGGTACAGCCGCAGCCGCCGGCGCTCTTGCAGGTACAGCACGCTGGTGACGATGGACCGGAGTTCGTCGACCGGGATCTGGAACAGCTCGTCGCGCGGGTAGGTCTCCATGATCTGGAGGAGGTCGCGTCCGTCGTGGCTGTCGGGGGTGAACCCGGCGCCGGTCAGCACCTCGTGGACCTTGCGGCGGATGACGGGGACCCTGAGCACCGACTCGGTGTAGGCGACCGAGGAGAACAGGCCGAGGAAGCGCCGCTCGCCGACGACATTGCCGTCCGCGTCGAACTTCTTCACGCCCACGTAGTCCAGGTACGACGGCCGGTGGACCGTCGCGCGGCTGTTCGCCTTGGTCAGGACGAGGAGCTTGTGCTCGCGGGCCTTGGCGCGGGCGTCCGCCGGGAGGCGTTCGAAGGAGGGGCTGACGGGGTGGGACTCGTCGCCGGCGTGGTGCGGGTCGGCGCGCAGGATGCCGAGGCCGGTGCCAGGGACGGCGGCCAGCGAGTCGTCCTCACGGAGCTGGTACTCGCGGAAGCCGAGGAACGTGAAGTGGTCGGCGGCCAGCCAGCGCAGCAGCTCGCGGGCCTCCTCGACCTCCGGGGAGGGCAGGTCGCCCGGCACGGACTCGGCGGGCAGCTCGTCCGCGATCCGGACGGCGGCCTCGCGCATCTTCTCCCAGTCCTCGACGGCCTCCCGGACGTCCGACAGGACGCGCAGCAGGTCGGCGTTGATCTGCTTGAGGTCCGCGCGGTCGCTCTCGCGGTCGATCTCGACGTGGATCCAGGACTCGACGTGCACGTCGTGCGGGAGGTCGTCGCCGGTCGGGGCGCCGAGGATCTCGATCAGCTTGCCGGTGACGTCACGCCGGACGGCGATCTGGGGGTGGATGACGAGGTGGATGCCGCGGGACTGGCGGGACAACTCGTTGGTGACGGAGTCGACCAGGAACGGCATGTCGTCCGTGACGACCTCGACGATCGAGTGGCTGCACTGCCAGCCGTTCTCCTCGACGGTCGGGGTGAGCACGCGGACGTTCGCCGTGCCCTGGGGGCGATTCTCGGCCAGTCGGTAGTGGGAGTAGGCGGCGCCGAAGACGTCGACCGGGTCGCGGTCGCCGAGGTCCTCCAGGGCCGTGTGGAGGTAGTACCGCTGAAGGAAGGAGAGCACCGAGTCGTGGTCCGGGGGCGAGGAGTCGCCCTGGCCGCGGGTTCCCGAAGAGGCCGCCTCCTCGGTCGTCCCGGTCGGTAGGTGCCCCCCGGCCGGGCTGTTCTCAGCGACCCGGGCCGCCCTTTCGAGCAGCTCGGCCTTGGCTTCGTCCAGCTTGGTCTGCATTGTCCTCTGGCTCCTGTCGCGCGCCGTTGCGTGACGTTGAAGGAAGTTCGGTCTCTTCCCCCGGCACGGGACGCCTCGACGCGGGGTGTCCGGTCTGGTCCGACGCTATGCCGCGGGGGGAGATGAGCGAGGGGGTATCCACACCTCGGAACTGTGACGCCGCTCTCGGCGCCGCCGTCCGAGATGGGGACGACGGCCGTCCGAGGTGGGGACGACGGCCCGGAAACCCTCGGTTTTCCGCCTCGCCCGCGAAGACCAGCGAGCGCCGCCCGGTGCCGGAAATGTTCCGTGCCGACCGGGCGCAGGGCAGGGGAAAACGCACCCCCGCGAGATATCGCGCTGATCACGCCACCAGGCTATCGCCCTTCACCGGGGGGTCGTCATGCGCCGTATGTGTACAAAACAGAGCACTGATCTTCGACACCCTGCACAGCACACGCACGAAATGCCCTCCGTGCTCCCCCTGTCCGCCCTCTTGCGCCTGGGGGGCTTCTCTGTGCAACGGGGGTTCGGGGCGGGGATTCCTACCAGGCTCTCACCGTCAGGGGGATCAGGGGGCTGGGGGCGTTTCGGTTGTCCGCCCCTACGACACCATCCGCCCCGCCAGTTCGACCGCCTCCGTCAGGGTGTCCACCACAGGGACGCCGGCCTGCTCCAGGCTCGTGCGGCTGTGGGAGCCGCCGGTGTAGAGGACGGCGCGCGCGCCGACGTGCCGGGCGGCGAGGGCGTCGTCCGAGGCGTCTCCGATGACGACCGTGCGGTGGGGGTCGACGCCGGTGAGGGACTGGAGGTGGCGGACCATGTGCTCGGCCTTGCTGCCGCCCGAGGGTCCGATCCGCCCCTCGACGCGGACGAAGTGCGCCTCGATGCCGAAGCCGCGGACCAGCGGAACCAACTCCGCGTGCTCGTACATGCTCAGGATGGACTGGCTGTGCCCCGCGTCCCCCCACTGCCCGAGCAGCTCCGCCACACCTTCCGTCAGCGAGCAGACGGCGCTGTGCGTGGCGTAGTGCCGGTGGAAGAGGACGTCCATGACCTCCCACTCCTCCTCCGTCGGCAGCCTCCCCATCAACCGCTCGTAGAACCTCGGCACCGGAACCGTGTACAGCTCCCGGTACCGCTCCATCGTGATCGGCGCGAGCCCTACTTCCGCGAACGCGGCGTTCGTCGCCCCGATGACCGCCTCGTTGTCATGAAAGAGCGT
>DATCQX010000958.1:0-20615 GCA_036569285.1 Streptomyces sp. | reverse complement strand
CCCTTGGATGTAGACGAACTCCGGAATCTCCTCGACCCGCAGATACACCGGATCAGGAAACCTCCTGGACGACGGCCGATCCCTCGCCGTATCGGCCGTCGTCCAGGAGGTTTCCTGATCCGGTGTATCTGCGGGTCGAGGAGATTCCGGAGTTCGTCTACATCCAAGGGACCGCTGACTATCTGGAGTCGGGCGCCAAGCTTCGGCAAGGGGTGCTGGAGAAGGGGGAGTTGATCGACCGGGATGCCGTGTGGGCCCTCAAGCGGGCCGCGTTGGAGGAGGTCGTCGCCGTCCCGCTGGGGCCGGGGCGGCGCGCCGCGTACTGCGACTTCCTCGCCGAGCGGGGGCAGGCGCTGGAGGATCACGCGACGTGGTGTGCGCTGGCGGAGGTCCACGGAGACGACTGGACGCGGTGGCCGGAGGGGCTGCGCGATCCCCGGTCTGAGGAAACAGCCCGTGCACGGCGGGAGTTGATGGACCGGGTCGACTTCCACTGCCGGATCGCCTGGTACACCGACGCTCAACTCGGCTCCGTCCAGCGGGAGTCGGGGATGAGCCTCGGCGTCGTCCACGATCTGGCCGTCGGCGTGCATCCAGGCGGTGCCGACGCCTGGGCCCAACAGGACTTCTTCGCGCCCGGGATGTCCGTGGGCGCGCCGCCCGACGCCTTCAACTCCCAAGGCCAGAACTGGGGGTTGCCGCCGTGGCGCCCGGACCGGCTGGCGGCGGCGGGGTACGCGCCGTTCCGGGAACTGCTGCGAGGGCTGTTCCGGTACGCGGGGGCGCTGCGGATCGACCATGTGATGGGGCTGTTCCGGCTGTGGTGGGTACCGGAGGGGGAGGCGCCGGCCGACGGCGCGTACGTCCGCTACGACGCGGAGGCGATGCTCGCGGTGCTCGTGCTGGAGGCGTCCCGGGCGGGGGCCGTCGTCATCGGGGAGGACCTGGGGACCGTCGAACCCGGCGTGCGCGAGGCGTTGCGGGAACGCGGGGTGTTCGGGACGTCCGTGCTGTGGTTCGAGCGCGACTGGGACGGGGACGGGCGGCCGGTCACGGCGGAACACTGGCGGGCCGACTGTCTCGCCACGGCGACCACGCACGATCTCCCCTCCACCGCCGCCCGCTTGAGTGGTGAGCATGTCGAACTCCTGCACAGACTCGGGCTGTTGACCCATCCGTACGAGCAGGAGCGGGCCGCCGCTGCCGCCGACGTGCGGGAGTGGCTCGGTGTCCTCGGTGAGGGATCCGGCGACGAGGAGGCTCAAGTGCGAGCCGTCTACCGGTACTTGACACGGACGCCCGCCTCACTGGTGGGGCTGTGGCTGCCGGACGCCATCGGGGACCGGCGCCCGCAGAACCTGCCGGGGACGTGGGACCAGTACCCGAACTGGCGGCTGCCGATCGCGGATGCGGAGGGGAGGCCGGTGAGTCTGGAGGAGCTGGCGGTGTCGCCTCGGCTGCATGCGTTGATCGAGGTGTTGCGGTCCATCGGGTGAGGGTGAGGGTGAGGGTGAGGGGGCTGCCCGGCTGCGGCGGCGGGGGAACTGTCCGGCGGGGAACTACCCGGCGGAGGCCTCACCCGCGTGCACCCGCCGCAGCAACTCCACCAGCCGCTCCCCGTCCTCCACCCCCAGCGGCGCCAACAGCTCCGCGTTCGCCCGTTCCGCCAACTCCTCGCAGCGCTCCAGCACTTGGCGCCCCGCCGCCGTCACCCGCACCGCGTTCTTCCGCCGGTCCGACGGGTCCGGCTCCCGCACCGCGAACCCCTTCTCCTCCAGGTGGTTCACCACGAGGACGACGTCCTTCGCGTCGAACCCGAGCCGCCGCACCAAGTCCGCCTGCGCGAGCGGCCCGTGCTCGGCGACGGCGGCCAGCACGGCGTGCTGCGGCAGTCGCAGCCCCTCCGCGGCGAACGCCTCGGCGACCAACTCCCGTCCCCGCGCGGCGACTCGGCCCGCGAGCCAGCTGGGGAGGGACTGGATGTGGGTGAGGGGGCGGGGGGCAGCCGCGCCGGGGAGTGGGCGGGCGGCGCCGGTACGCGGGCCGGTCCCACCCGCACGAGGGTCGGTCATACCCGCAGGGTAACCGCAAACCATTGGACATCCCAACGTTCTCGCCCCTACCCTCGGCTGAGTCGTTGGGATTTCCAATGAATCCGGCTCGAACCCGAGGAGGTGGCCATGCGGCGTGTCCGCTACGAGGCCAGCGGAGGTCCAGAGGTCCTGTTCGTCGAAGAAGCCCCCGCCCCCGAACCCGCCCCCGGAGAGATCCTCGTCCGCGCCGAGGCCATCGGTGTCACCCTGCCCGCCGTCCGGAAGGTGCGCGAGAGGGTCGGACCGCTGGCCGGGGAGGTCGCCGGGACAGTCGTCGCCGTCGGGGAAGGGGTCACGGTGTTCGGCGTCGGCGACCGCGTCACCGGCCTCTGCTTCTCGCACGCGTACGCCGAACTAGCCGTCCTGCGCGAGGAGATGGCGTCCCCTGTGCCTGAGGGGGCGAGTGCGGTGGACGCCGTGGCGTTGGTCAGGAGCGGGGCGGTCGCGCGGGGCGCCGTGGAGGCGGGGCGGGTCGGGAAGGGGGACGCGGTGCTGGTCACGGCCGCCGCGAGCGCGGTCGGCTCACTCGCACTGCAACTCGCCCGGAACAAGGGTGCGTTGCGTGTCGTGGCCGCCGTGAGCTGCGCCGACAAGGCCGAGTTCGTGCGGGCCGTCGGCGCCGACGAGGTCGTCCTGTACGGCGACGAGAGCTGGGGCGAGCCCGTCGACGTCGTGCTCGACGGGGTCGGCGGGGATGTGCTCGGGCCCGCCGTACGGGCGTTGGCGCCGGAGGGGCGGCTGGTCGCGTTCGGCTCGGGTGGCGGGGTGGTCGACGCGTACGAACTGCTCGTCCGGAGCGCCTCCGTCACCGGCTTCCAGATGGCGGCGGTCGCACGCCGCCGGCCGGAGACGTACGCCCGCTGGATCGGCGAGCTGTGGCAGCAGTACGACGCCGGCACACTGAGGCCTCGCGTCTTCGCGGAGTTCCCGTTGGCGGAGGCGGGACGGGCGCACGGGGCGATCGAGGCGCGCGCCAACCTGGGGAAGGTCGTACTGGTCCCCTAGGGCCCCGGTATCCCCTAGGTGCACCCTGATAAGGCACCCCGGACGAGCGGCCTTCCCCGGCGTTCGCTACTTTTGCACCGTGGACAAGAAGAACGCCTTGCGCGCCGGCACCCTGGCGGCCGGTACGACGCTGATGATGCTGCTGTTGTCGTCCCCCGCGCTCGCCCTCACGCGTGACGACGGTGACGACCCGGGTCCGGGCCTGAGTGTCGTCGACACGCTGGGCCTGTTCGTCATCGCCCCCCTCGCCATCTTCGGGGTGATCGCGGGTCTGGTCTGGGTCCTCGACAGGTCCAAGGACCGCGAGCCCAAGCCGTCCAAAGCCTGACGTCCGCCCGAACCGCACGGACGCCGCCTTCACCGTCGTACGGAGTCATGCGTACGGTGATGAAGGCGGCGTCCGTCGTGTTTTCCGGCGCCGTCCCCTACGGGGGTCCCCGTACCCCCTGAGGGCTACTGCTCCTGCGTAGCCCCCGGCATCAGCTCTCGCAAAAGGTCGGCCAACTGGCCGACCTTTTCCGCGTCCAGGGCGGAGACGACGCTCTGCTGGACGGCGAGTCCGGCGGTCACCGCCTGGTCGACGACCCGGAGCCCGTCCTCCGTGAGGGTGACCTTCAGGGCCCGGCGGTCGGTGGGGTCGGGGGAGCGGCGCAGCAGCCCGGCGCGTTCGAGTTTGTCGAGGCGCCCTGTCATACCTCCGGTGGTCAGCATCAGGGTGGAGGAGAGCTCCCGGGGGGAGAGGGAGTAGGGCTCCCCGGAGCGGCGGAGCGTCGCGAGGACGTCGAACTCGCCGCGTGAGATGCCGAAGGGGGCGTAGGCGCGCTCGGCGCGGTCGCCCATCGCGCGGGCGATACGGGAGATGCGGCCGAAGACCTCCATCGCGGCGGTGTCGAGGTCGGGGCGGGCGACGGCCCACTGGTCGACGATCGCGTCCACGGGGTCCTTGGGGGGCTTGCTCATGGGTCGAGTATCCCGCGATGGGCGGGTGCCAAGTGACCCGCGACCGACTTAGCCATGACCTGCTTACACCTAAGTAGCTTGACTCTGATTCGCTTAGCGCTAAGCTAATCATCATCAAGCTACCAACTCGGGGTGTGCCATGAAGTCCACGACCGTCCTCCTCACCGCCCTCGCCCCCATCTCCTGGGGCACCACCTACGCCGTGACTTCGGAGTTCCTCCCACCGGACCGCCCCCTCTTCACCGGCCTCATGCGCGCACTCCCCGCCGGCCTGCTCCTCCTCGCCCTCACCCGCACCCTCCCGCGCGGCGCCTGGTGGTGGAAGGCGGGCGTCCTGGGCGCCCTCAACATCGGCGCCTTCTTCCCCCTCCTCTTCCTTGCCGCGTACCGCCTCCCCGGCGGCATGGCAGCGGCCGTCTCCTCGGCGGGCCCCCTCTTCGTCCTGGCCCTCTCGGCCCTCCTGCTCCGCGAACGCCCCACGCTCCGCCCCCTCCTCACCGCCATGGCGGCAGCCCTAGGGGTCACCCTCGTAGTACTCAAGGCCAGCGGCACCCTCGACCTCCTGGGTATTACGGCCGCGGTGGCCTCCACGGCCTCCATGTCCGCAGGCACCGTCCTCACCAAGCGCTGGGGCCGCCCCGAAGGCGCCGGCCCTCTCACCCTCGCCGGCTGGCAACTCACGGCGGGTGGCCTCCTGATAGCCCCCATCGCCCTCGCGGTGGAAGGCGCACCCCCCGCCCTCGACACCCGCGCCGTCGCCGGCTACCTCTACCTCGCCCTCGCCAACACCGCCGTCGCCTACTGGCTCTGGTTCCGCGGCATCGGCCGCCTCTCCGTCACCCAGGTCTCCCTCCTCGGCTCCCTCTCCCCCCTCACCGCCGCGATCGTCGGCTGGGCGGCCCTGGACCAGTCCCTCACGGCGCTCCAACTCCTCGGGATGACAGTGGCGTTGGGAGCGACGGTCGTCGGCCAGATCAGGCCTGCCGCCCCGAAGACGGTGACGGCACAGGCACCGCGGGCGCGGGAGCTTCAGCGGACGGGTTCTTGACGCGGGACGGCCGGACCCCACACGAACAGCAAAAGGCGCCCGGAGTCTGAACTCCGGGCGCCCGTCCACTTCTTACGCGTCAGCCGCCTGCGCCTTCAACGCCCGCTCCACCCCGGACCGGGACTCCGACACCAACCGCCGCAGCGCGGCGTTCGGTTCGGCCGAGTCCAGCCAGGCGTCCGTGGCGTCCAGCGTCTCCTGGGACACCTGGATCGACGGGTACAACCCCACCGCGACCTGCTGGGCGATCTCGTGGGACCGGGACTCCCAGATCGACTTGACGACGGCGAAGTACTTCTCCGTGTACGGCGCGAGGAGTTCACGCTGGTCGGTCTGGACGAACCCGCCGATGACAGCTTCCTGCAGGGCGTTGGGAAGGTCGGAGGAGTCGATGACCGAGGACCAGGCGGCGGCCTTGGCCTCGGCGGTGGGCCGGGAGGCACGAGCCGTCAGCGCGTGCTGCTCACCCGCCGCCGTCTTGTCACGCTCGTGCTCGGCGTCGATCTCCGCCTCGCCGAACCGCCCCGTAGCGGCGAGGCGCTGGACGAACGCCCACCGCAGATCGGTGTCGACGGCGAGGCCGTCCACCACGGAGGACCCGTCCAACAGGCCTTCGAGCAGCGCCAGTTCGGAGTCCGTCCGGGCCGTCGCCGCGAACGCCCGCGCCCACGCCAGCTGATGGTCGCTGCCGGGGGCCGCCGCGCGCAGGTGCTCCAGCGTCGCCTCGGTCCAACGGGTCAGCAGCGACTGGCGCTTGGCCGGAGCCGCGTACAGCTCCAGCGCCAGCTTCACCTGCCGCTGGAGGGACTGGACGACACCGATGTCCGACTCCTTGTCGATGCCGGACAGCACCAGCGAGAGGTAGTCGCTCGTCGCGAGTTCCGCGTCACGGGTCATGTCCCAGGCGGACGCCCAGCACAGGGCACGCGGCAGGGAGGACTCGAAGTCGCCGAGGTGCTCGGTGACGAAGGCGAGGGACTCGGCGTCCAGACGGACCTTCGCGTACGACAGGTCGTCGTCGTTCAGCAGGAACACCGCCGGACGGCGCTTGCCGACGAGCGACGGGACCGCCGTCAACTCGCCGTCGATGTCCAGCTCGACGCGCTCGTCACGCACCAGCTTGCCGGTCTCGTCGTCGAGTTCGTACAGGCCGATGGCGATGCGGTGCGGACGCAGAGTCGGTTCGCCCTTCGCGCCGGCCGGCAGCGCGGGGGCCTCCTGGCGGACCGCGAAAGAGGTGACGACGCCGTCCGCGTCCACGGAGATCTCCGGGCGCAGGATGTTGATCCCGGCCGTCTCCAGCCACGCCTTCGACCAGGACTTCAGGTCACGGCCGGAGGTCTCCTCCAGCGCGCCGAGCAGGTCCGACAGGCGCGTGTTGCCGAACGCGTGCCGCTTGAAGTACGCCTGCACGCCCTGGAAGAACGCGTCCTCACCGACGTACGCGACGAGCTGCTTCAGGACGGAGGCGCCCTTGGCGTACGTGATCCCGTCGAAGTTGACGAGGACGTCGTCGAGGTCGCTGATGTCCGCCATGATCGGGTGCGTGGACGGGAGCTGGTCCTGGCGGTAGGCCCACGTCTTCATCTGGTTGGCGAAGGTGGTCCAGGAGTGCGGCCAGCGCGAACCCGGGGCGTACGCCTGGCAGGCGGCCTCCGCGTACGTGGCGAACGACTCGTTCAGCCACAGGTCGTTCCACCACTCCATGGTGACCAGGTCGCCGAACCACATGTGCGCCAGCTCGTGCAGGATCGTCGCCGCGCGCTGCTCGTACGCCGCGTCCGTCGTCTTCGAACGGAACACGTACTGGTCGCGGATGGTCACCGCGCCCGCGTTCTCCATCGCGCCCGCGTTGAACTCGGGGACGAAGAGCTGGTCGTACTTCTTGAACGGGTACGCGTAGTCGAACTTCTCCTGGAACCAGTCGAAGCCCTGCCGGGTGACCTCGAAAATGGCGTCGGAGTCGAGGAATTCGGCGAGCGAGGGACGGCAGTAGATGCCGAGCGGCACGCTCTGGCCGTCCTTCTCGTACACGCTGTGCACCGAGTGGTACGGGCCGACGATCAGCGCCGTGACGTACGTCGAGATACGCGGCGTCGGCTCGAACTCCCAGACGTCGTCCTTGGGTTCGGGCGTCGGCGAGTTGGAGATCACCGTCCAGCCGGTCGGCGCCTTCACCGTGAACCTGAACGTCGCCTTCAGGTCGGGCTGCTCGAAGGAGGCGAACACGCGGCGGGCGTCCGGAACCTCGAACTGCGTGTACAGGTACGCCTGTTGGTCGACCGGGTCGACGAACCGGTGCAGACCCTCACCGGTGTTGGTGTAGGCGCAGTCCGCGACGACCCGCAGGACGTTCGGCCCCTCCAGCAGCCCCGGCAGGGCGATCCTGGAGTCCTTGAACACCTCGTCGGGGTCGAGCGCGTCCCCGTTCAGCGTCACCTCCAGGGCGGCCGGGGCGACCAGGTCGATGAACGACTCGGCGCCGCTCTCGGTCACATCGAAGCGCACCGTGGTCACGGACCTGTAGGTGCCGCCCTCCTGCGCCCCGGAGAGGTCCAGATCGATCTCGTACGAGTCAACGGTGAGCAGTTTCGCCCGCTGCCGCGCCTCTTCGCGAGTCAGGTTTGTGCCAGGCACGCGTTCATCTCCTCGTTATGCGTGGGTTGTGGTCATCTTTCCACGCGCTCTCGCCGGGCACCCAGCCGATACGGGATCCGCCGGTGCGAGCACTCCCGGGCTCTCCCCACCGCGCGCCCCCACCAACCCCGGCGCCGATTCCGCGAACCCCTCGACGGGCCCGTACACGATGTCACCCTGCCGGTGCGCGGCAGCCGCCGGGCTCGCGCAGCGGCATCGCCCCCGGAGGGCGCTGCCCAGCCGCAGTGAACCCCACAAGGGCCGCTCAGACCGTCGTACGCGGAGCGCGGCCCGGCCAGGAACCGCTCGCCCAGCGGGGTCGGGGCGACGTGGATGCTCGTCCGGAATTTCACCGTTGTTCCCCGCAGGACCGGGCCGAAGGGTGGAGGCATGACCTCCACCCACCCCCGGCTCGTCTCCACCCGGGGTCCCTGGCCCGGTGTGCTCGCGCTCGGCGCTGCCACCTTCGCCGTCGTCACCACCGAGATGCTGCCCGTCGGACTGCTCACCTCCCTGGGGGATTCCCTAGGGGTCTCGGCGGGGACGGCAGGGCTCGCCGTCACGCTCCCCGGGGTCGTCGCGGCCTGCGCGGCGCTGCTTCTGCCGGTCGCTGTCAGGGGCACCGACCGGCGGCGGGTCCTGGTCGGACTGCTGCTGCTCCTCGCGGTCGCCGACCTGCTCTCCGCGTTCGCGTCCGGCCTCGGAGTGCTGCTCGCGGCCCGGGTGCTCGTCGGCGTCTGCGTCGGCGGGGTCTGGGCGGTCGCGCCAGGGCTCCCGGCGCGGCTGGTCACCGGGGCGGCGGCGGGGCGGGCCACCGCCGTCGTGTTCTCGGGCATCGCCGTCGCCTCCGTGATCGGCGTCCCGGCGGGCACCTTCCTCGGCGCGGTCGCCGGCTGGCGCTGGGCCTTCGCCGCGCTCGCCGTCCTCGCGACGGCCGTGGCCGCAGCCCTGCACGGCACCCTGCCGCCGCTCCCGGCGCGTACCCCTGTCCGCCTGACGGCCTTCCCCGCCCTCCTGAGCGAACCCCGCGTCCACCGCGGCCTCCTCGCCGTGGCGCTCCTCGTCACGGGCCACTTCGCCGCGTACACGTACGTCCGCCCGGTCCTGGAGCGCGTACCGGGTCTCACGGCCGACCGCATCGGCGTACTGCTTCTGGTGTACGGGTTGTCAGGGGTCGCCGGGACGTTCCTCATCGGCACCCGCGCGCCGCGCGACCCCGGCCGGACGCTGCTGTCCATCACCCTGGCCCTGGGCGCGACGGTCCCGCTCCTGGCTCTCACGGCCTACTCCCCGGGAGCCACCACCGCCCTCCTCGCCCTCTGGGGCCTCCTCTACGGCGGCGTCTCCGTCACGGCCCAGACCTGGCTGTCCACCGAGACACCGGGGGTGGGAGAGGCGATGTCCGCACTCTTCGCGGGGACCTTCAACTCGGCCATCGCGCTGGGGGCGTTCGCGGGAGGGCGGACGGCCGACGTGTACGGGACGACGGCCGTGCTGGTGCTGGGCGGGGGGCTGGCGCTGCTGGCGGGGCCGATGGTGGTGGTACGGGGGCGCGGCTGAACCTCCGCCGCGCCCCCGTACCGTGCTGGCCCGTAATACCCGTACATCGTGAGGACCAGCCCCCGTACAACCCGTACGACCCTTACGCGCCCAGCTCCCCCCAACTCCCACAACCCGTACGACCCGTACGACCCGTACGACCCCTAAGGGCTCAGCCCTTGAGCTCCTCCGCCACCAACTCCGCGATCTGCACCGCGTTCAGCGCGGCCCCCTTGCGCAGGTTGTCGTTGGACACGAACAGCGCGAGCCCGTTCTCCACGGTCTCGTCCCGCCGCACCCGCCCCACGTACGACGGGTCCTGCCCGGCCGCCTGGAGCGGCGTCGGAATGTCCGTCACGACCACACCCGGCGCCGTCGCGAGCACCTCAAGCGCCCGCTCCGGGCTGATCGGCCGCGCGAAACTGGCGTTGATCTGCAACGAGTGCCCCGTGAAGACGGGCACCCGGACACACGTCCCGGACACCTTCAGCTCCGGGATCTCCAGGATCTTCCGCGACTCGTTGCGCAGCTTCTTCTCCTCGTCCGTCTCCCCGAGCCCGTCGTCGACGAGGTTCCCGGCGAGGGGCAGGACGTTGAAGGCGATCGGCCGCTTGTAGACGCCGGGTTCGGGGAAGTCCACGGCGCCACCGTCGTGCGTCAGCTTCTCCGCGTCGTCCACGACCTTCCGCACCTGCCCGGCGAGTTCGGCGACCCCGGAGAGCCCGGACCCGGACACCGCCTGGTAGGTCGTCGCGACGAGGGTCTCGAGACCCGCCTCCGCGTGCAGCACCTTCAGCACCGGCATCGCGGCCATCGTCGTGCAGTTGGGGTTCGCGATGATCCCCTTCGGCCGGGAGGCGATCGCGTGCGGGTTGACCTCGGAGACGACCAGCGGGACGTCCGGATCCATCCGCCACGCGGACGAGTTGTCGATGACGACGGCCCCCTGCGAGGCGACCTTCTCGGCCAGCGCCTTGGACGTCGAACCCCCGGCGGAGAACAGCACGATGTCGAGGCCGGACCAGTCGGCGGTCGCCGCGTCCTCCACGGTCACGCCGTCCAGCTCGGACCCGGCGGACCGCGCCGACGCGAACAGCCGCAGCTCGGTCACCGGGAAGGCGCGCTCCGTGAGGATCCTCCGCATGACCGTCCCGACCTGCCCGGTTGCTCCGACGATTCCGACCCTCACGGTGACTCCCTGTGGCTGTACTGATGTGTCTGGGACGTTTCCATCATGCGGCCCATCCCGGTCCGCCTGTCCAGTTCTTTGCCTTCGACGCCGCCCACCACCTGGGAAGACGGCACCGGAACTCCGGTCGTACCCGCGCTGAGCTGGAGATATTGCTCTCGGTGCGCCTTCACGCAGCAATCCGTCGCGTCCCGGGCACCGAGCGGGCCGCCGATGTGACGTACGCCCCAGAAACAGGCCCGGAAAAAAGCGGAGCCCCCGAACGTTTCCGCCCCCTCCCGCGTCGTAGAGAAAACGCGGCAACGGGAGGGGTGTCAGTGCTGCGCAGATCGACGCGCCGCGCGCAGAGGGATCAGGACGACCCTCTGGACGCGGCCCAAGAACGCCGGGTCAGGGCGATCCTCGCGCTCGGCGGAGTACCGCAGGCGGACCTGCCGGACGGGGTGCAGCAGGTCCGCCTACGGCTCCTGGAGCGCGCGGCGAAGGGGTACGAGGCACCCCGCGACGTCTCCGCGTGGGCGGCGGTCGTCGCCTCCAACCTGGCGATGGACTGGCACCGCGCCAAACGCCGCCAGGAGCGCCTCGGTGAACGCCTCGCCTCCCTCCGCCAGTCCGCGCAGCCGTCCGGCGAGGAAACGAGCGTGCTCTCCCTGGCAGTTGCCCGAGGGCTCGACCAACTCCCCGACCCCCAGCGCCAGGTGGTGATCCTCCGCTTCTACGCCGACCTCCCCGTCGCGTCGATCGCGAGTGAACTCGGCGTTCCCGAGGGCACGGTGAAGAGCCGGCTGCACACGGCGGTCAGGGCGCTGCGCACCCGGCTGCACGAGGACGAGGTGGTGTGAGATGACGGACGACGACGCGCTCATGTACGCGATCACGGGGGAACCGGCACCGGACACCCCCGAACTCCGCGCGGCCCGCGACGACATCGCCGTACTGCGCGAGCAACTCGCCCTCATCGCAGACGAGTTGGACGACACTCCGGACGGCACTCCCGACGACGTTCCCGGCGGCGCCCCCGACCGCACCCCCGACGGCGCCTCCGTCGTCGTCCCCCTGCGCCCGCGTTCCCCGCGCGGCCGTCCACTCCTCGTCGCCGTCGCGGCGGCCGGCGTCTTCGGACTGCTCGGCGGCGCGCTCTCCCTCCTCCCGGACGCGGGCGGCGTGATGGACAACTCCTCCACCTCGGACAAGGCGGCCTCGAAAGCGGACGGCACGATCGAGCCCGGCCCGACGGCCACGCCGCGCCGGCAGGACCCCCTCGCCGACCCCGCCTACCTGGCCTGCGTCACGACGGTCGTCGAGGGCGCCGTCAGCGTCGTCCGCCCCCTGGCGAGCGGGGAGACGGCGGTCACCGTACGGGTGACGCGCGCGTACAAGCCGGTGCCCGGGCCGGCGGACGTCACGCTCACGCTCGCCCGGCGGGTCGACGTCGCGCGGGGCGCCGCCGTCCTCGTGACCCTCCGCGCGGGCAGCGACGCACCGGACCACCTGCTCGTCGGCAGTACCGGTATCACCGCCCAACGCCCGCTTCTCATCAGCGCGTTGGCGGAGTCCGGCACGCTCGGCTGCGAGGGCTGACACACACGAGAGGGCGGGCACCCCTCCCCGGGTGCCCGCCCTTTCACGTGGTGTCGCTCAGCGCACGTGGTGCTGCTCAGCCGTGGCTGTCCTTGCCGTCCCAGACCCAGCTGCCCGTGGGGTCGCCGGGGATCGGCTTGCCCGTGAAGATCGGGTCGCCGAACTCGTCGACCGGACCGGCGCTCTGGCTCTGCGCGGACGTGATGTGCTGCTGGCCGGTGAGGGCCAGCGGGAGCGCGAAGGTCGCGGTGACGGCCAGGGCGGCCAGGGCGATACGAACGGCTCGGCCGGTGATCAGTGTCATTCTCTGCCTCTGCAATTCATCGTTCCGGTGGTGTGGGCGGCGAGGTGCCGGCGCCTCCGGGCGGCGAGCGTGTGCCTGACACGATCATTGCCGGACGGTGTCGCCGGTGTCATGCGCGTTCGCTGGCCTCAGGAGGCCATGGCAGTCACATGCCAGCCGGGTCCCGTGCGATGACGTCCGTCACGCGACCCGGCCTCCTCTCGGTTCCCCGTACAGGTAGCGGTCCGGACGGCAGTCCCCGAGCTCCCAGTCCGGCAGCAGTCCCGGCACGCTCAGCCAGTCCGTCCAGCCTTCGCGCGCCCGGTCCAGCGCCTCGTCCAGGCTGCCCGCCTCCACGAACGTCATCCCGACCAGACGGCGGCCCCAACGTGCCAGCGAGACATGCGCGATGCCCGGCCGGGGGTCCGCCCTCGTGCGTGCGGCGACGGCGTCCAGCCGCCGGTCGCTGGGC
Source organism: Streptomyces sp. (assembly GCA_036569285.1). Classification (GTDB taxonomy): domain Bacteria; phylum Actinomycetota; class Actinomycetes; order Streptomycetales; family Streptomycetaceae; genus Streptomyces. The sequence goes on along the minus strand of DATCQX010000958.1, from coordinate 7,808 downwards.
ATCGCGACAGGCGCGGACGGATGGAGGACGACCTTGACTGCGTACACGCTGTGACCTTAGGCACCGACCGTCCGGGTATCGCCGGGATCAGGCTGTCAGGAGCCGGTCATGGCAGGGAGCGGCCAGTGGGGCGGTGGTCCGGTGGCTGGGTGGCTTGGTGGCCGAGTGGCTCAGCCACTGCACCAGTTGGCCGAGCGGCCGGGTGGCTGGATGGCTCAGTGGCCGAGTGGCTCAGCCACTGCACCAGTTGGCCAAGTGGCCGAGAGGCCAAGTGGCTCAGCCACTGCACCACCCCGCTCACAGCCACCCCTCACAGCCACCCCCTCCGCACCGCCTCCGCCCCCGCCTGGAACCTGCTCTGCACCCCCAGCCGCCGCTGCAGATCGGCGGTGTTGCGGCGGACCGTCCGCAGGGAGACCCCCATCTTGCGGGCGATCCCCTCGTCCGTCAGCCCGGCGGCGAGCATTTTCAGCAGGGCCGCCTCCCGGTCCGTCGGCGCTTCCTCGTCGGTCTCCGCGGGCGCCGAGCCGAGCGGCACCGCGTTCTCCCAGACCATGTCGAACAGCTCCTCCAGGGCCCGCACCATCCCGGGGTAGCGGATGAGGAGGGCGCCCTTGCGGCTGTCGTCGATGTCGATGGGGACGACGGCGGTGGTGTGGTCGGAGATGATCATCCGCATCGGCAGCGCGGGCACCGTCCGCGTCTCACCCCCGCGCGAGGCCAGCCAGTTGGCGTACTCGACGGTCGGCTGGTCGTTGCGGACGCTGTCGAGGTAGACGGTTCGCATCCGCACCCCACGGGAGAGGTGCTGCTCGTCGAGGGGCCGCCCGGCCTCCAGCGCGCCGGCGCTCAGCGCCCCGCCGGGCACGAAGGTCCGGACGTCGATACGTGCCTGATGAGCCAATTCCATCAGCCGCACCCGCACCGCGTCGACCCCTTCCAGCCGCTCCACCCCGCTGTCCACCCGGTGCGCCGCCAGGTTCGCGTACGCCGAGGTCAGCGAGGCGAGCGCGGCCTTCTCCCGGGACAGCCGCGCGCGCTGCTCGTCCAGTTCGGCCTCCCTGCGCTGGAGCAGCGGCGAGAGGACGATTTCCGGACTCACGGGAACGAACTGGTGGCCCGCGGCCTCGTGCAACAGGGAGAGTTGCGTCAGCCGGTCGAGCGCGCCGCGGACGTCCGCCTCCGTGAGGCCCGTCTCGCGGGCGATGTCCTCCAGGGTCCAGGAGGGGTGCAGCAGCAAAGACCGGTAGACGTCGTGGGTCGACTGGTCGATGCCGATGGTCTCCAGCATGGCTCCCCCTGCGGCCGGATGACGGCCGAGATCTGTCGGTGGCGTGGAACTGCCGTTGACGTTATCCGATCGGCCGTGACCCCGTACCTGCGTTCGAGTCGCCCGGTGTGACCTCTGGCATCTCCCGGCCATGGCCACGTGGTGCCACAACTCGAACTCCCCTTCCCCGCCCCACCCCGCCTAATGTCTGTGATCGCCGGGCGGTGCTCCCTCGGGGGAGGGCACCGCCCGGCGGACAGACCCCGGCCGACGCCTCACGGGGGTGGGCGTCGGCCGGAAGGAACGGGGTGGGGACCACGGGGGAAGAAAGGAGGCGGGCGCTCTTGGGGGAGCGCCCGCCTCTTCATTCAGCCGGCGTCGTGGGACTTCTAGTCGACGACCTTCTCGATGACGACGGTCCCGACGCCCGCGGCGGTCCCGCGAGCGTTCACCAGGCGGACCTCACCGAAGAACTCCCGGCCCTCGGGCCCGGCGGACTTGACGAGGACGTCGCCCGAGATGGTGGCGGACGCGCCGCTCGCGATGGAGACGGTCTTGCCCGTGTCCACGGACACCGAACCCAGGGCCGGCGCGAAGTAGACGTCCTTGTACTGGAACGTCGTCGTCCCGGCGGGCACGCTGTACCCGTCCACCACGACCGTGTACGTCCCGGCGGCCGGCGAGGCGATGCTCACCGATTCCTCGGAGTCGCCGTCGGCGGACTGGGCGACCTGGTCGCCGTTCCGGAAGACGGTGAGGTCGAGGTCGGCGGCGGTGTCGGAGACGGACCCGATGGACACGTCGAACCGCTCGACGCCCTCCGGAATCACGACGGTCGACGTCTGCGAGGCACCGTGCGCGATCGTCGGCGTGGCCAGCTTGACCGACCCCAGCGACCCGCCCGCCAGCTTCGCCTTCAGCGGCGCGAACCCGTTGGTCACCTTCCAGTCGGCGACGACCGGCGTACCGATCTTCGCCTCGGGCAGCGTACGGACGGCCGGCGAGAACTCCGTGCCGAGCACGGACACGTCGAGCTTGTACGGGTTGTCGAGGTACGGGGACGTCCGCCGCGACTCGACCTCGATCTCCCAGACACCCGGCATCGGGTTCGGGTAGGTCCGGAGGTCCGGACGGCAGTTGTTGGGCGAGTCGGGCCTGCTGTAGTTGCTGTAGCAGTAGATGGTCGCCGAGTCCTCGACCTGGACTCCCTGCGGGTGCAGCGAGATGAACCGGGTCTGGCTCTTGCCCTTCAGCCCGCCGAGTGCGACCTCAAGGGTCTTCGCACCCTTCGGCACGGTCACGAAGTACGAGTGGCTGCTGTTGCGCTGCACCTTCGTGGACTTCGAGAACGAGTACGACGGAGCCGCGAGCGGCTGCGAGACGACGACGGTGGAGAGGATCTGCTTGTCCACGCCGACGGTCTTCTTGTCGTCCAGCTCGACGATCGCGCTGTGGACACCGGCCGACTTGGCCTGCGCCTGCACCTTGAGCGTGACCGGCTTGTTCAGCGGCAGCTTGACGCGCGAGGCGCCGAGCAGCTTGAACGTCCCGTCGTTCGTGACGAGGGAGACGGTGTGCTCAACTGCCTTGGCGGAACCGTTGGTCCGGGTGACGACGACGTCGTACGTCCGCTTCTGGCCGACCTTGAGGCCACCCTCGCGGTCGTAGATCCCGGTACCGAACCCGGGCACCTTCAGCTCGCCCGAAAGGGCCGTGCGCACCGGCGCCTTGACGGTGTAGTCGTGCGCGGTGGCGCCCTTCTGGATGGCGTTCCACGCCGGCACGATCTGGATCAGACCGGCGCCCTGGACGTGCGCGGGGACGTCCTTGATGTCACGCGCGGTGCTGGTGAGCGCCGTGCGCAGGCTCAACGGCGTGAGCTTGATGTGCTTCTGCTTGGCGGCGGACAGCAACAGCGCGCTGGCGCCCGCGGCTTGGGGCGACGCCATCGACGTCCCCTGGAGCATCGCGTACCCGGCGGGCAGGTTGTACCCGGCCTCGGGGGTCGGCGAGCCCGGCGACCACGTCTGGATCGTGTTGACCGCCGCGCCCGGCGCGACGAGCGTCGGCGCGAACCCGCCGTCCTCGCGCGGACCGGTCGAGGAGAACGGCAACATCGCGTACTTCTTGGTCACTTGGGACCCGTAGTTCGACGCCCAGGTCTCCTTGGAGATGGACGCGCCGACGTTGATGACCTTGTCGGCGAGGCCGGGGTCACCGATCGTGTTGAGGCCGGGGCCCTCGTTGCCGGCCGCGATCACCAACTGCACGCCGTACTGGTCGATGAGCCGCGTGTAGAGCTGCGCGCGGGCGTTGTTGCCGTCGTTCAGCGGGGGCAGGCCGCCGATGGACATGTTGACGATGTCGACGCCGCGCTTGGTGACGAGGTCGATCATGCCCTCGGTGAGCGCGACGTTGGTGCAGCCGCCGCTCCAGGTGCAGGCGCGGGACGACACGATCTTCGCGCCCGGCGCCGCGCCGTTCATCTTGCCGCCGAACAGGGAGTTGGCGGCGGTGATCCCGGCGACGTGCGTGCCGTGCTCGCTCTCGACGACGCCGATGTTGACGTAGTCGGACTTGTCACCGGCGCCGTTGAAGACGACGTCCTTGCGGATCTCGACGACGAACGGGATGCGCTCGGAGACCTGGGTCTTCGGGTTGTCGGTGCCGAAGTACCCGATCTGGAAACCGTTCTTGTACGGCTTCAGGGCCTTCTCGTCGGTGAAGTCACCGTCGTTGTCGAGGTCGACGCGGACCGTGCCGGCGGCGGCGTCGTAGAGGACGCCCCACACATCGGTCTTGTCGCCGTCGCGGTTCAAGTCCCCTGCCATGTCACCGCCGGTGGTGACGGACTCGGCGAAGGTCTGGAACCGGAAGTTCCCGGCGGGGGCCTTCCAGGTGCGGCCGGCGGCGGTGAACTCGGGCCCCGCGACAGGGGAGTTCATTCGCAGCCAGGTGCCGTCGCGGTCCACGACCGGGTCGGTCGCGGTGACCCAGTCGACGATCTTCCGCTGGCCGGTCGTCGTCTTCTGGAGCGCGGGGTGGCCGAGGTCGACGCCGGAGTCCAGGACACCGATGGTGATGCCGCGGCCGTCGTAGGTGGGGTGGCTCTTGACGAAGTCGACCGCGCCCGTCTCGAAGGAGGGGTTGTACGGGTTCTTCGCCGGGGTCTTCTTGCCGGGGGCCGGGTAAGTCCCGGTCTTGGCGCCGGACTTGTCCTGGGAGGCGCCCGGCTTCGGGTCGTCCAGCGCGATCTCCTGACGGAGGTCGATCGCCTGCACGGACTTCAGCTTCGTCGCGGCGGCGATCGCGGCGTCGGCCTTGCCGGTGGGGACGGTCGCGCGGACGTACCCGAGGGCGTTGTCGGTGCGGCCCACGAACCCGCCGGTCAGACCGTCGAGTTGCTTCGCGACCTGGGAGGTCTCGCCCGGGGTGGTGGCGACCATCATGGTGACGGTCTTGTCCCCCTCGGCCTTGGCGTCCACGAGAGCCGCCGCGTCGTCCGCGCCGAGCTTGTCGGCGGACGCCTTGGGGGCGCCCGCCTCGGGGACGACGGTGGAGTGCTGGTCGGCGAACGCCAGCGGCACGGGACCGGCGGCCGACAGCGCGGCGACCAGTCCGGCCGCCAGGGCTATTCGGACCGTGGCCGTACGTCTGTGGGGGGTGTTGGTCATGGGCATCCCTAGGTCAAGTCGAACGTGATCCCGAATGATCGCCCAGCTTTACTCAAGAGGTGATTGTTTGGGGAGGGATGACCGGGAGGTGGTTGATGTATGGGGAAAACCCGCGATGGACTTTAGGGGGCCGGTCGGTAATTTCGGGCAAATCACCTACTGCTATGAGGGAGTTGTGAACCACCTGTGAGAAAGACCAGAAGGACGGCGGCCTACGCCGTGGTCGTCGAGAACGACCGCATCCTCCTCGCCCGCTTCCGGGTGCCCGGCGGCTCGGGCGTCTGGATCATGCCCGGCGGGGGAGTGGAGCACGGCGAGCACCCGTACGACGCGGTGATCCGCGAACTCCGGGAGGAGACGGGGTACGAGGTGGAGGTCACGGCGCTGCTGGGCGTCACCTCCCGCCGCTTCCCGGCCCCTCGCCGGGGCCTGCGCCGCCGGCCGTCCGACCACCACGCCACGGCGGTCATCTACGAGGCGAAGGTCGTGGGCGGCGAGCTGCGCCCCGAGGAGGACGGTTCGACGGACCTGGCGCAGTGGCACGACCTGGCGGACCTGTCGGAGCTGGAACTGGGCAGCGTGGTCGAGGAGTGTCTGAGGCTGTGGCGGGAGCGCCCCGTGACGGGCCACCTCGGCTGATTGGCCGAAACAAGCTCAACCCGCACGAAAAACACGCTCAACCGCGTGAAGGTGACAACTCACCCGCCCCCGGCCGCGTCCCTCCCTCTGACCGCATGATCACGATCAGGGGGCACCACATGAAGAAACTCCGTACGACGGCCTTGGCGGCGACGGCCCTCACCGCGACGATCGCCCTCGCGGCCCCCGCGATGGCCGCCCCGCCGGGCCACGGGGCGACCCGCAAGGCCGCCCTGGGCGTCGTCGCCCAGGGCGTCCCCGGCGTCACGCTGACGGCGCGGGAGGGCGGCGTGACCTGGTCGACGACGGCCGGCGTCGGCAACCTCCGCACCGGCGCCCCGCGTTCGGCCGGGGACCACTACCGCGTCGGCTCGATCACCAAGACGTTCGTGGCGACTGTGCTTCTGCAACTGGAGGCGGAGGGGAAACTGTCGCTCGACGACACGGTGGAGAAGTGGCTGCCGGGCGCGGTGCACGGCAACGGCCACGACGGCAGCCGCGTCACCCTGCGCCAACTCCTCAACCACACCAGCGGGATCGCCAACTACACGGCGGACGAACAGTTCCTGCGGGACTACTTCCTGAAGGACGGCTTCTTCAAGAACCGCTACCGGACCATGACCCCCTCCGACGCCGTGCGCATCGCGATGTCCCACCCCGCGGACTTCGCCCCCGGCACCGACTGGAAGTACTCCAACACGAATTACATCCTGGCTGGAATGGTCGTCGAAAAGGTGACGGGCCACCCCTACGGCGAGGAGATCCGCACCCGCGTCCTCAACCCCCTCCACCTCAAGGACACGTCGGTCCCCGGCAGCCGGGCCACCCTCCCGCGGCCGGCCGCCCGCGCATACAGCAAGCTCGCGGAGACGGCCGAAGGGCCGACGTACGACGTCACCGAGCTGAACCCCTCCATCGCGGGCTCGGCGGGCGAAATGATCTCGACCTCCTCCGACCTGATCCGCTTCTACAGCGCCCTCCTGCGAGGGAAACTGCTCCCGCCCGCTCAGCTCAAGGAGATGAAGACCACCGCCTTCGACTCCGACTACGGCCTCGGCATGGGCGTCGGCACCCTCTCCTGCGGCGTCAAGGTCTGGGGCCACAGCGGCGGCATCCACGGCTCCAGCTCCTCCGTCTTCACCACCGCCGACGGCACGCACTCCCTCGCCCTGAACCTGAACGCGGACTGGACGGGCGACGTCGTGCCGGTCATGGAAGCGGAATTCTGTGGAAACCCTGCCCCGGGCGCAAGCCGTTCGGGTGAAACCGACCTCTCTGTCATCCAGGATGCGTCGAAATAAAACACCCAGTTCATCCCCCGGAAATATCTGTACCGCCTGATATCGGCTAACCCGCACTAACACGGGGATGGCTTGATACATGCGCAAGGCGGGTGAGAGCGAATGCTCCGTGTGCTGTCTGTCTACGAGGGCTTCTTCTCCGGGGGCGCCCGGATCGTCCACAGCGACGTGGTGCTGGGCCTGAGCGAAGGGGGCCAGCACCATCGCGTGCTCAGCATGCACGCCGAGGTCAACCGCGAGGCGACGCGTCAGCGCATGGAGAACGACACGTGCTACCGCCGGCTGACCGCGGCGGGCATCCCGGTGACGGCGCTGGGCCGGGTCTTCGAGGGGGGTGTTCCGGCCGCCTTCACGGGCGACGAGCTGGCCGATACGGCACGCGCGATGGCCGAGGCTGACGTCATCCTGTCCCTGAAGGAACAGCCCCTGTCCCTCCTGAACCAGGCCGGCCTCCCGCGCCGCCCGATCGTCGTCGGCCTGCACCGCTCCGACCCCGAGAACCAGTCCCTCGACGAGCTGCTCACCGGGATCGCCGACGGCAAGGTCGCGGCGGCCGTCTGCTGCGCGGAGTCCACGCGGGCGGCGTACGAGGCGGCGGGCGTGCCGGGGGAGTTGCTGACGGTCATCCCCAACGGCGTCGACCTCATCCGCTTCCGCCCCGACGCCGCCCGCCGTCTGGCCGTCCGCGAGGAACTCGGCCTGCCGGACGCCGCTCCCGTGGTGGTCTTCGCGGCCCGCTACGACGGCATGAAGAACGTCCCCCTCTTCCTGCGGGCGGCAGCCGAGTGGCTCTCCCGCGAGCCCGAGGGGCACGTCCTCATGTGCGGGGCCGGAATGAGCGCCGAGAACACGTCCCTCCTGGCGGACGCGGATGAGGTCGACGCCGTTGGGGATGACCGTCAGCAACTCCCCCGGCACGCCCGC
>DATCQX010000957.1:0-4347 GCA_036569285.1 Streptomyces sp. | reverse complement strand
GTGAACCAGCAGGCGCCGTCGGGGCCGAGGGTGATGGCGTGGGGGCGGGAGGCGCGGTCGGGGAGGGGGTACTCCGTCAGCGAGCCCGTGGGGGTGATGCGGCCGATCTGGCCCGCGCCGATCTCCACGAACCAGAGGGCGCCGTCTCCGCCCGCCGTGATGCCGACGGGGGCCGCGCCGGGGGTGGGCAGGGGGTGGAGGGTGACCTCGCCGTCGTACGTGATGGCGCCGATCGCGTTCGCCTGGTTCAGGGTGAACCAGAGACGGCCGTCGGGGCCGGTGGTGATGGCGGAGGGGAAGGCGGCGGGGTCGGGGAGGGAGTACTCGGTGATGTGGCCCTCAGGGGTGATGCGGGCGATGCGGCCGGCCGAGGCCTCCGTGCACCACAGGGCCCCGTCCTCGCCGGCGACGATGCCGAAGGGGCCCGCGCCGGGGGTGGGCAGGGGGACGGACGTCACCTCGCCGTCCGTGGTGACGCGGCCGACGCGGTGGCCCTGGAACTCGGTGAACCACAGGGCGCCGTCCGGCCCCGGAGTGATGACCGTCGGGCCGGTGCCGGGCGTGTCGAGGGGGTACTCGATGATCTCGCCGTCCGGGGTGATCCGTCCGACGCGTCCGCCGTGGACCATCGTGAACCACAGGGCCCCGTCCGGCCCGAGGGCGATGCCGTAGGGGCCGGACTCGGGGGCGGGGACCGGGAATTCGGTGATGTTCAAAGGCATGGGTGGTGATGGTAGGCGGACGCCGGACGGCCACGCCCGGCAATATCGTCCCACGTCAACCGCCCTTGACCTCAAGCCCGGTTGAGTTCCTAGCCTGCGGATCATCCACGATCCAGGGAGAGTTGGACGATGATCCTCGTGACCGGCGCGACCGGAAACATCGGACGGGCACTGCTGGAGGAGCTGCGCGGCACCCCCGTGCGGACCCTCACCCGTGACGCCTCCAGAGCGGGGCTCCCGGGAACGGTGGAGGGCGACCTCACCCGCCCCGAGACCCTCGACTCCGCGCTGGACGGGGTGCGTTCCCTGTTCCTCCTGCAAGGCACCGGCGCCGAGGAGGAGATCCTCTCGCGCGCACGCCGGGCCGGCGTCGACAGCGTCGTCCTCGTCTCCTCCATCACCGGCGAGACGCACCCGCACCTCCCCGCCGCGCGGCGCAACCTCGCCGTCGAGCGGGCTCTGCGGGAGAGCGGGATGGGGTGGACGATCCTGCGGCCGACGCAGTTCGCGTCGAACACCCTGTGGTGGGCGCCGGGGATCCGGGAACGCGGCGAGGTCCGCGCGCCGTACGTCGACACGGGCCTCCCGACCATCCACCCGGCGGACATCGCCACCGCCGCCCACCGCGCCCTGACCTCCCCCACCGCCCACCACGGCCACACCTACCCCCTCACCGGCCCCGCCCGCATCACCGTCCGCGAACAGGTCGCCGCCCTCTCCGAAGCGTTGGACCGCCCCCTCACCCTCACCGAACTCACCCGCGCCGAGGCCCGCGCCGACATGACCGCCTTCATGGACCCCGCGCAGGCGGACGCGATCCTCGACCTGACGGGCGGCGACGTGAACGAGGGGCTGCTCAGGGTGCGGGCGACCACGGGGCGGACGTTCCGGGAGTGGGCGCGGGAGAACGCGTCGGCTTTCCGCTGAACACACCGGACGACAGCGCCGGCGTCCGAGGCGGCACATCGCCCCACAGGCCATTCTGAGAGCCAGGACACCGCCCCCCGGGCATGACCATCCAGCCCCCATGTACTAGAGTTATCTCGACATCGAGATATCTGCCGAAGGCGTACCGGAGCCGTCGACCTAGTAAGGGTTACCTAACTTAGCCCTACCTTAGCGGATCGGCCGAGTAGGCATGGCGGCAGGATGCGGTGGTACGCGCACATCAATGAAGGAGACTGTCGTGTCGGCGAACAGCTTCGACGCCCGCGCCACGCTCAGCGTGGGCGACGAGTCGTACGAGATCTTCCGGCTGGACAAGGTGGAAGGCTCGGCTCGCCTTCCGTACAGCCTGAAGGTCCTGCTGGAGAACCTGCTCCGCACGGAGGACGGCGCGAACATCACCGCCGACCACATCCGCGCCCTCGGCGAGTGGGACTCGCAGGCGCAGCCCAGCCAGGAGATCCAGTTCACGCCGGCCCGCGTGATCATGCAGGACTTCACCGGCGTCCCCTGCGTCGTCGACCTCGCCACCATGCGTGAGGCCGTCGAGGCCCTCGGCGGCGACCCGTCGAAGGTCAACCCGCTCTCCCCGGCCGAGATGGTCATCGACCACTCCGTCATCGCCGACAAGTTCGGCACCAACGACGCCTTCAAGCAGAACGTCGACCTGGAGTACGGCCGCAACAAGGAGCGCTACCAGTTCCTGCGCTGGGGCCAGACCGCGTTCGACGACTTCAAGGTCGTCCCCCCGGGCACCGGCATCGTCCACCAGGTCAACATCGAGCACCTGGCCCGCACGGTCATGGTCCGTAACGGCCAGGCGTACCCGGACACCCTCGTCGGCACCGACTCGCACACCACGATGGTCAACGGCCTCGGTGTGCTCGGCTGGGGCGTCGGCGGCATCGAGGCCGAGGCCGCGATGCTGGGCCAGCCCGTCTCGATGCTCATCCCGCGCGTCGTCGGCTTCAAGCTGACGGGCGAGCTGCCCACCGGCACCACCGCCACCGACCTCGTGCTCACGATCACCGAGATGCTCCGCAAGCACGGTGTCGTCGGCAAGTTCGTCGAGTTCTACGGCGAGGGCGTCGCCGCCACGAGCCTCGCCAACCGCGCCACCATCGGCAACATGTCGCCGGAGTTCGGCTCGACCGCCGCGATCTTCCCCGTAGACGACGAGACGATCAACTACCTGCGCCTGACCGGCCGTTCGGCCCAGCAGCTCGCGCTCGTCGAGGCGTACGCCAAGGAGCAGGGCCTGTGGCTCGACCCGAAGGCCGAGCCCGACTTCTCCGAGAAGCTGGAGCTTGACCTCTCGACGGTCGTCCCCTCGATCGCCGGCCCCAAGCGCCCGCAGGACCGCATCGTCCTCGCGAACGCCGCCCAGCAGTTCGCCTCCGACGTCCTCAACTACGTCGACACCGCCGACGAGTCGGGCAAGGAGTCCTTCCCGGCCTCCGACTCCCCGGCCGGCGCGAACGGCGTCCCGTCCAACCCGGTCACCGTGACCGCCGCCGACGGCTCGACGTACGAGCTGGACCACGGCGCGGTGACGGTCGCGGCCATCACCTCCTGCACCAACACCTCCAACCCGTACGTCATGGTCGCCGCCGCGCTCGTCGCGAAGAAGGCTGTGGAGAAGGGCCTGACCCGCAAGCCCTGGGTCAAGACCACCCTCGCGCCGGGCTCCAAGGTCGTCACCGACTACTTCGACAAGGCGGGGCTCACGCCGTACCTCGACAAGGTCGGCTTCAACCTCGTCGGCTACGGCTGCACCACCTGCATCGGCAACTCCGGCCCGCTGCCGGAGGAGGTCTCCAAGGCCGTCAACGACCATGACCTCGCGGTGACTTCGGTCCTCTCCGGCAACCGGAACTTCGAGGGCCGCATCAACCCCGACGTCAAGATGAACTACCTCGCCTCCCCGCCGCTGGTCGTCGCGTACGCCATCGCCGGCTCGATGAAGGTGGACATCACCAAGGACGTCCTCGGCACCGACCAGGACGGCAAGCCGGTCTACCTGGCCGACATCTGGCCCTCCGAGACCGAGGTCAACGACGTCGTCGCGAACGCGATCGGCGAGGACATGTTCTCCAAGTCCTACCAGGACGTCTTCGCGGGCGACGCCCAGTGGCAGGCGCTGTCGATCCCCGAGGGCAACACCTTCGAGTGGGACAGCGAGTCGACCTACGTCCGCAAGCCCCCGTACTTCGAGGGCATGACGATGGACCCGGCCCCGGTCACCGACATCTCCGGCGCCCGCGTCCTCGCCAAGCTCGGCGACTCGGTCACCACCGACCACATCTCCCCGGCCGGTGCCATCAAGGCCGACACCCCCGCCGGCAAGTACCTCACGGAGCACGGCGTCGAGCGCCGCGACTTCAACTCCTACGGCTCCCGCCGAGGCAACCACGAGGTCATGATCCGCGGCACGTTCGCCAACATCCGCCTGCGCAACCAGATCGCGCCGGGCACGGAGGGCGGCTACACCCGCGACTTCACCCAGGACGGCGGCCCGGTCGCCTTCATCTACGACGCCTCGCAGAACTACCAGGCCGCCGGCACCCCGCTGGTCATCCTGGGCGGCAAGGAGTACGGCTCCGGCTCGTCCCGCGACTGGGCCGCCAAGGGCACCGCGCTCCTCGGCGTCAAGGCCGTCATCACCGAGTCGTACGAGCGC